>NZ_JBEXTB010000034.1:0-73587 GCF_040613915.1 Streptomyces sp. NPDC006193 | reverse complement strand
GGCTGCCGGTCCCACACCACCGACGTGCCGGTCTCGAAGTGCTCCCGGGCGCCGGCCGGCCGCTCCCCCGCCCCCGGGCGCACGCCCGCCGCAGGCCGCTATTTGACCGCCGCGGCCAGAGCGACCACCGCGAACATCAGCACCAGCACACCGGCCATGATCCGGTTCCGTGTCTTCGGGTCCACGCCATCGAGCCTAACCGCCCGAGCCGAGTGCCCAGCGGGCGACCGTCTCGTACCGCGGCTGCTCGCCGGGGACGCCGGACCTCGGCAGGTGGCTGCGCACGAGGCTCAGGTCGGCGACCGTCCAGGCGCTGCCGCTGAACTCCGCGAGAGCGGCGACGCAGGGCCGTACGTCGGCCGCGTCCCGGCTGCGGGCCAGCGTCAGGTGGGCCTGGTAGCGGCGGTGCTCCCCCATCGGCACCCCGGCCCTGCGCGCCGCCGCCTCGGCCCGGCCGGCCAGCAGGCGCAGCGTCTCCAGGTCCCCCCGGGCGCCCGCCCACAGCGCGCGGCCGTGCCCGAACTGGCCGCCGCCCGCGAGGCGCAGGGTGAACGGGGCGGTGCGGCGGGCGGCGCGGGCCAGCCGGTCCGACAGGGCGGGCACGAGGTCCTCGGCGACCTCGCCGTAGAAGGCGAGGGTGAAGTGCCAGCCGGGGCGGGCGGTCCAGCGCAGTCCGCCGGCGCCCGGCAGCCGCCGCAACCGGGCCGCCTCGGCGGCGAGCTCCGCCGCGATGTGGTCCGGGGGCAGCACGGCGGCGAAGAGTCTCATGCCCTCACCTTCGCAGAAGGGCCGGGTGGACGATCGGGCCACGGCGACCACCCTCCGCGGAGGCGGCCCCCGCGACGCTCCGCGCGGGCCGGAGCCGCGGCCCGCCGGGGCGGACGCCGGCCCGGAGGCCCGGCAGCCCCGCCGGGCGGCTCAGGCGGCCGTCGCCAGCCGGTCCCGCTCGCGCGGCACGAAACGCACCCGCGGGCGGCCGTGGTGCCAGCCCACCGACAGGCGCAGGCCGCCGATGCGGGACAGGACCAGGCCGACGGCGGCGGCCGCGACGGCCGACACCGCACCGCCGGCCGCGAAACCGGTCCGGGCGCCGTAGGTGTCGGTGATCCAGCCGACGACCGGCGCGCCCAGCGGCGTGCCGCCCATGAAGACCATCATGAACAGGGCCATCACCCGGCCGCGCATGGCCGGGTCGGTGGCCATCTGCACCGCCGTGTTCGCGGTGACGTTCACGGTCAGGCCGAAGACGCCGATCGGGACCATGAGCAGCGCGAACAGCCAGTACGACGGGGCCACCGCGGCCACGGTCTCCAGCGCGCCGAAGGCCAGCGCGGCGGCGATCAGGACGCGCAGCCGGGCCGTGCCGCGCCGGGCGGCCAGCAGCGCGCCGATCAGGGAGCCGACGGCCATCAGGGTGTTGAAGAGGCTGTAGGAGCCGGCGCCGGAGTGGAAGACGTCGTCCGCGTAGGCCGACAGCCACACCGGGAAGTTGAAGCCGAAGGTGCCGATGAAGCCGACCAGGACGATCGGCCAGATCAGCTCCGGCCGCCTGGCCACGTAGGTCAGGCCCTCCCGCAGCTGGCCCTTGCCGCGGGGCGCGCGCTCGACCACGTGCAGTTCGCGGGTGCGCATCAGCAGCAGCCCGGCGATGGGCGCGGCGAAGGACAGGCCGTTGGCGAGGAACGCCCAGCCGGTGCCCACGCCGGTGATCATGAGGCCGGCCACGGCGGGTCCGACCAGCCGTGCGGACTGGAAGTTCGCGGAGTTCAGGCTGACCGCGTTCTGCAGCTGGTCGGGGCCGACCATCTCCGAGACGAAGGACTGGCGGGCCGGGTTGTCCACCACCGTGGCGAGGCCGACGGCGAAGGCGGCGACGCAGACGTGCCAGACCCGGACGTGGCCGGAAAGGGTCAGCGCGGCGAGCGCGAGCCCGGTGACGGCCATGGCGGACTGGGTGACCAGCAGGACGGGCCGCTTGGGCAGGCGGTCCACGAGGACGCCGCCGTAGAGGCCGAACAGCAGCATCGGCAGGAACTGCAGGGCGGTCGTGACGCCGACGGCCGCGGAGGAGCCGGTCAGCTTGAGGACCAGCCAGTCCTGGGCGATGCGCTGCATCCAGGTGCCGGTGTTGGAGACGGCCTGGCCGGCGAAGAAGAGGCGGTAGTTCCTGATCCTCAGCGAGCTGAACATCGAGGACGTGCGGGACACGGGGGTCGTAGGGGTCGGTGCGGGGGCGGAAACTGCTCCGGATCCCGTACTCAACAGGGTCGCCTCCTCCAACACGTGTGCTTACAGATGCGCGAGTTTCTCCAGCACGGGGGCGGCGGCGCGCAGGGCGGCCCACTCGTCCTCGTCGAGGCCCTCGACCAGGCCGGCCAGGAAGGCGTTGCGCTTGCGGCGGCTCTCCTCGAGCATCGCCTCGGCCTGCTCGGTCTGCGTGACCACCTTCTGGCGCCGGTCCTCGGGGTGCGGCTCCAGCCGGACCAGTCCCTTCGCCTCCAGCAGCGCGACGATGCGGGTCATCGACGGCGGCTGGACGTGCTCCTTGCGGGCCAGCTCACCGGGGGTCGCGGAGCCGCAGCGGGCGAGGGTGCCGAGCACCGACATCTCGGTGGGGCTCAGCGACTCGTCCACCCGCTGGTGCTTGAGGCGACGGGACAGCCGCATCACGGCGGAGCGGAGGGCGTTCACGGCGGCGGCGTCGTCGCCATGCGTAAGGTCCGGCATGTTCTTTAGCGTAACTCATTACCCTCGCTAAAGACACTCGGGAACGCACGCACCGCCGGTGACGCCCGCCACGACACCCTCCGATCACCCGTACGGGTGACTCTGTTCCGGAAAGTCACACATCCGAGGGCCGCGCATGGCAACTCTCGTACGCATGGGGACCAGTGTGCTCAGCCTGCGGATGGACGGGGAGCTGCTCGAAAGGCTCCGGCAGCACGCGGCCAGAAGAGGCATGAGCGTCCAGGACTATGTCGTCCGGACGCTCATGCGCGATGACTTCGACGAGCGGTTCCAGGCCGCCGTCGAGGAGACGGAGAAGTTCTACGGGGTCACGTGAGGGGGCACGCGAGGAGGCACGCGTGGGGTCACGTGAGGGGTCACGTGAGGCCCAGGGCGGGCATCAGGTAGTAGAAGGCGAAGACGGCCGAGACGACGTACATCGGCCCCGGGATCTCCCGCGCCCGCCCGGCGACCAGGCGCAGCACCGTGAAGGTGATGAAGCCCATGCCGATGCCGTTCGTGATCGAGTAGGTGAACGGCATCATCAGCATGGTCACGAACGCCGGGACGGCGATGGTGTAGTCGGCCCAGTCGATCTCCTTGACGGAGTTGGACAGGATCAGGAAGCCGACCGCGACCAGCGCCGGGGTGGCCGCCTGGGAGGGGACCATCGTGGCGATCGGGGTGAGGAGCAGCGCCACCGCGAAGAGGCCGCCCGTGACGACGTTCGCCAGGCCCGTGCGGGCGCCCTCGCCGACACCGGCCGTGGACTCCACGAAGGCGGTGGTGGCCGAGGAGGAGCCGGCGCCGCCCGCGGCGACCGCGAGGCCGTCGACGAAGAGGACCTTGTTGATGCCGGGCATGTAGCCCTCGGCGTCGGTGAGCCCGGCCTCGTCGCCGATGCCCATGATCGTGCCCATCGCGTCGAAGAAGCACGACAGCAGGACCGTGAAGACGAACAGGACGCCGGTCAGCAGCCCGACCTTGGAGAAGCCGCCGAACAGGCTGACCTGGCCGACCAGGCCGAAGTCGGGCGTGGAGACCGGGTTGCCCGGCCACTTCGGGACCGTCAGACCCCAGGACGGGACGGTGGCGACCGCATTGACGATCATCGCGAGGACGGTCATCCCGACGATGGAGATCAGGATCGCGCCGGGCACCTTGCGGACGATCAGCGCGAAGGTGAGCAGCACGCCCAGGACGAAGATCAGCACCGGCCAGCCGGTCAGGTGACCGCCCGTGCCGAGCTGGACCGGGACGGTGGTCTGCGCGGCGTCCGGCATGCGGGTGACGAAGCCGGCGTCGACCAGGCCGATGAGCATGATGAACAGGCCGATGCCGATCGAGATCGCCTTGCGCAGGCCGAACGGCACGGCGTTCATCACGCGCTCGCGCAGGCCGGTGGCGACCAGCAGCATGACCACGAAGCCGGCGAGGACGACCATGCCCATCGCGTCCGGCCAGGACATGCGGGGCGCGAGCTGGAGCGCGACGACCGAGTTGACGCCGAGGCCGGCGGCGAGCGCGATCGGCACGTTGCCGATGACGCCCATGAGCAGCGTGCTGAACGCGGCCGTCAGCGCGGTCGCCGTCACCAGCTGGCCGTTGTCCAGGTGGTGCCCGTACATGTCCTTCGCGCTGCCGAGGATGATCGGATTCAGCACGATGATGTACGCCATCGCAAAGAAGGTGGCCAGACCGCCGCGGACCTCGCGGGCGACGGAGCTGCCGCGCTCGGAGATCCGGAAGAAGCGGTCGAGAGAGCCGTACACGGCCGCACCACCCGGCTTCTCGGGGGTGGGGACCTTGGCGGGTGCCGGGGTGGACATGCGGGACCTCATCACCAGTGGGGCTCCCCCGAACCCCGTTGGAGTTTCCTACGAGCAGAAGCGGTCAGAGACAAACGGTTTCAGTATGAAGGCATAAAAGACGAGATCGCTATCTCCGCGCGTAGACCTGATCGGCTCGTAAGCTGTCCCCCATGGCCAAGTGGACCCCCAAGCACGAGGCGCCCGAGCCCCTGGAGGGCCCCGTGGTCGCCACCATCACCGGCGGCACGATCGTGTGGTTCGCCCTGTTCCTCGTCCAGCTCCCCTTCTACGGCTGGTTCCGGGACCACGGCCACCTGTGGTGGGTGTGGACCTGCCTCGCCGGAGGCGGACTCGGGCTGATCGGCGTCTGGTACGTGCGCCGGCGGGACGCGGCGATCAGACGGGCCGCCGCGCTGCGCTCCACACCGGCGGAATAGCCGTACGGCAGCCCCGGCCGGACGCGCGGCCCGGGCGGTGGCGAGGCTCGCCCGGAGCACGGCGCCGTGACGACGGCGCGGCACCACGGCCGGGGGCCGCCTGCGGAGGCGGCCCCCGGCGCTCTTGCCGCCGGCGGCAGCGGGACCCGGCCTACTGCACGTCGACGTAGTCTCCGGTGGCGGTGGCCGCCGGGGTGGTCGAGGTGCCCGCGAAGCTGAAGCGCCAGTAGCCGTCGTAGTTCGCGGTGGTGGTGGTCTTCAGGTTGCCGTACGAGTCCGTGGACACCGTCTTGACGGTGGTGTACGTGCTCGTGCCCGCCTTGCGGAACTGGAGCTGGACCGACTGGCCGGTGTAGCCGTGGTACTGGTGGTCCTCCCAGTTGGCGCGGGTCAGCTTGCCCGTCACCGTGAGCGTCCGGCCCTTGCCCACCGGTTCGGGGCCCGCGTTCGCCGTGAGCTTGGAGTAGCGCTGCACCAGGGTGCTGCCGAGGCCGCCCTGGTCCTTGTAGCCGACCTTGCTCATGTCCGGGTCGTTCTGGTCCTGCCCGTTGAAGGCGACCGCCTCGGCGTACACGTTCCAGGAACCGGCCCAGGCGTTCTTCAGGTCGCCGTCGGCCGGGTGGATGTCGACGGTTCCCTTGCAGGTGGCGGTGGTCGAGGAGGTGGCGGTGCAGGTCGCCGGCTCGTCGCCGTAGAGTTCGGCGGCCGGGTCGTCGTACGAGCCCTTGTAGAGGGTGGCGTCGGTGTAGAAGTCGTCCGCGGTGATGTCCACGCCGGCGCCGTGCGTCAGCGTGTACGTGTAGGTCGCGCTGACCTCGTTGGTGGTCCCGACCTTGATCGCCTTGGTGAGGGAGACCTTCGAGAAGCTGACGTCCAGCGTGTAGGGCGTGCCGGAGTCGCCGGTGGCGTGTGCGGCCGGGACGGCGAGGGCGGACAGGGCCAGGGCGCCGGAGACGGCGGCCACGGTGGCACGTATGCGCATGTGCGTTTTCCCCTGGAGGGAGCAGTGATCGTGGAGTCGGTCGACTCACGCGATCAGATCCACGAAGCACACCGTTGGTTGTACGGCAAGAGGCGTTTCCGGTCGGATTTTGGACACCCGTTACCCGCTCGGGACAGGAATGAGACGCAGCACGGCCCGCCCCGGGAGCGGCATCGCTCCCGGGGCGGAGCCGGCCGGCGCCCGGTCAGTCGAACCAGCGGTCGCGGGCCAGTTCCTCCGTGCGGGTCGGGTCCTCCAGCAGCGCGGCCACCTCGAACCGGCGCGGCCACTGCCCCGCCGCCCAGGCCAGCCCCGCGGCCACGCCCTCCAGGGTGGCCGCGTGCAGCACGCCGTCGTCCGTGAGCCGCCAGTCGATCCCGACGCCGTCCACGACCAGTTCCTCGTGCTCGACGTAGGTCCGCGGCGTCCGCGGCCCCAGCAGCACCCGCACCGCGTCCGGCACGGCGTGCTCGGTCCCCTCGGAGTGCACCTCGCCGGTGACGGACTCGCTCAGCCGCCGCACCTGGAACAGCTCGGCCAGCTCGGCGGCCCGGGCGGGCCGCACCGGCAGCAGCGGGACCCCGGCGGTGAACGGCAGCAGGTCCGGGGAGTCGACCACGACCGCCGCCGCGGCGTCCACGACCTCCACCCGACCGTCCACCACGGCCCGCAGCTCGTCCGGCAGGGTCACCCGCTCGGGGTCCAGCTCCGCCAGGGCGCCGTACAGGCCGTGCAGTTGGGCGGGCGTGACGGTGCGCCCCGGGTCGGCGAGCCGGTCCAGCAGCTCGGCGGCGCCGCCCGGCTCGTCCAGCAGGGCGGCGACGGAGGTGCGCACGCCGAGCGCCCGCAGGACCTGCTCGTCCTCGAACCCGGTGGCGTCGGCCTCGTCGTACAGGCCGCGCAGCAGCGGGTCCCCGCCGGCCGCGAGCAGCCCGGCGGGCCGGCGCCCGTCGAGCACCGGGTGCCCGCGCAGCCACCAGGCGGTGTACGGCCGTACGGCCTCGTGGGTGCCGTCGGGCAGCAGGATGCGCACGGGCTGGGTCAGGGCGTCCCGCAGCGGCGGCCGGGCCAGCAGGGCGAGCGCCTCGGGCCAGTGGTCGTCGTCCACCAGCTCCAGGTCGCGCACGGCGACGAGTTCGGTGGCCACCGGCGGCACGGGGCTGTCCGGGAACCGGTCGAGGATGTCCTCGCACCACACGTCCACGGCGTCCAGCAGCCCCACGTCGTCGGGTTCGGCGTAGTCGCCCTCGCGGGGCTCCAGCTCGTCCGGGTCGAGGACGACGTCGGTGGCGCGGACGAGCGCGAAGTCGGCGAGCACCCCGCAGGCGGCGAGCGGCTGTTCGCCCCACCGCTCGGCCAGCTCGGCGTCCACCGCGGCCAGTTCGCCCTCGCGGATCACCCGGGCGAAGGGGCTGCCGGGGAGGACGAGCTCACCGGCGGGCGCGAGTTCCCCGTCCTCGTCGGGCAGGGCGAGGGCACCCAGCCAGGGCTCGTCACCGGGTTCCAGTCCCGCGTCCCGCACCAGGCCGAGGACGGCGTCGGCCAGTTCCTCGGCGTCCGGCGCGTCCTCCTCCCAGCCCAGGCCCCCGTCCCCTTCCAGGGAGCCCGCCACGGCGGCCCGCACCTGCGGGGTGGTCAGCACCGCGCGCGGGGTCGCGGGCAGCGCGCCCAGCTTCTCCAGCAGCGGGTGCGCGGCGTCCTCGTGGGCGATCTTCAGGCCGAGCCGCCGCAGCACGTCCGGGTCGATCCGGGCGCCGTCCGGGGTGGGCAGCAGCACCTGACGGGGTCCGATCACGGTCCGCGCCCCGCCGCCGAAGGCCGTGGACGCGCCCCCGGCCAGCGGCACCGGCAGTCCGGACAGCCGGTCCGGATCGACCCCGGCCAGGCTGTCGTAGAGCCGCCACCACCAGTGGGGGTCCTTCTCCAGCCCGGCGAGCCGGTCGACGGCGTCGGCGAGCGGCAGCCGGGCGACCCCGAGGGTCCGCAGCTCGGCGCGCCGCTCCAGCCCGGCCGGCAGCAGGGTGGGCAGCACCTCCGCCAGGACCCGCACGGTGCCGGCCCCGGCCCCCTCCACGATCTCGGCGTCCCGGGGCCGCAGGGCCTGCGGCAGCTCGTCGTCGTCGCCGCTCGCCTCGGCGGCCGGGGGCAGGAAGGCGGTCCTGGGCAGCCGTTCGAGCACGGCCTGCCGGAGCGCCCCGTCCAGCTCGCCCTTGCCGAGCGGGCCGGGGACCAGGTCGATGATCCCGTCCGTCACCGGCCGCCATCCGGCGAGCAGTTCGGTGTACACGTCGGCCGCGCGCTGCACCAGGAAGTCGGTGAGGGGCCCGGGCGCGGCGTGCCGGCGGGTGGTGTCGAGGGGGAAGGAGGCGATGAGCAGCGCGGGCACGCCCAGGAGTTCGTCGCTGGGCGTCGGGGCGTGCACCACCGCGCTCGTGCGGGGCCGCACCGGCCGCCCCTGCTCGTCGGCGGGCACCGCCCAGGTCACCGACCAGTGGGGCCGCAGCCGCTCCTCCACCGGCCGGTCGGCGAGCAGGTCGGGGGTGAGGGGCCCGTGCGCGGACGCGGTGCGCCACGCCGTGGTGCCGTCCCGCGAGTCCTCCACGACGGTGACGGCTCCCTCGACGCGCCGGCGCAGGGTGCGCGGCGCGCCGCCGTCGACCTCGATCACCAGCTCCTCCAGCCCCGGCAGGGCGAGGAGCAGCGCGTCGTCGACCCCGTCCAGCAGCCGCTCGGCGAGGCCGGCCGCGGCGGCGTCCCGCAGCGGCAGGATGACGGCGGTGTCGTACGGGTCGGGGGCGGTGCCCTCGGCGGGGAACGGCAGCCGCAGCAGCGGCACGTGCCCGTCCCGGCGGCGCACCTCGTCCCCGAGTCCGGGGCTGTGCCGGGCGACGTCGGCGGCCAGTTCGCGGGCCTCGGCCAGCGACCAGCGGACGCCGCCGTGCCGCCCCACGACGGCCGGTTCGTCGGTCACCGCGAGCACGGCGGCGAAACCGACGCCGAACCGGCCGACGGCGCCGTGGGTCGCCTCGGTGTCCCGTTTCGCGGACGCCCGCAGCGTGGACAGCGACTCGACACCGGCCGCGTCCAGGGCGGCGCCGGTGTTCGCGGCCACGAGCACGCCGTCGCGGAGGGTGAGCCGCAACCGGCCCGGCGTCTTCGCCCGGGCGGCGGCGTCGGCGGCGTTCTGGGCCAGCTCGACGACGAGCCGGTCCCGGTAGCCGCCCAGGACGAGGTCCTCCTCGGCGTTGGCGTCCTCACGGAACCGGGCGGGGCTGGTCGCCCAGGCGTCGAGGACACCGCGGCGCAGACGGGCCGTCCCGAAGGGATCGGCGCCCTCGGCCGCCGGCCGCACGAACTTGCTCACGTTGACTCTCCTCTTCGACGTGAGACCGAAGGTACAGCGCGGGCGGGCCGGGGACCGACGGCAGGAGTGCCCGGTCCCGCGGGCCGGAGACCTGCGGGCCCCCGCGGTGCTGCGGGCCCCCGCGGTGCTGCGGACCCCCGCGGTGCTGCGGGCCCCCGTGGTGCTGCGGGCCCCCGGCACGGGTCGTGCCGGGGACCCGTGCCGGGGCACGGGTCGTGCCGCCGGTGCGCGCCCGCTGCGCGGGGCGGCCGGGCGATCGCAGCAGGGGCCGGACCTCGGCCCGCAGCAGCGCCGCCTCCCGGAGGGCGGCGACGGTGCGGGCGGGCAGCAGGCCGCCGGGGTCATGGCCCCGGGTCGGGGCGCACGGCCCGGTGCAGGCCGGCGCGTGCCGCTTCCAGCTGCGCGGCGAACGCGATGCCCAGGAACAGGGCGACACCCGTGAGGTTGGCCCACAGCAGCAGGGCCACGAAGGCGGTCAGGGGCCCGTACACGGCGCCGAAGGAGCCGCTGCGGGAGACGTAGAGGGTGAGCAGCCAGGTCGCGGTGACCCACAGCACCAGGTGGACGGCGGAGCCGAACGCCAGCCAGGTGTACCCGGGCTGGCCCCGGCGCGGGGACCAGCGGAAGACGACCGCGGAGGCCACCCAGGCGAGGGCCGTCCCCACGGGCACGTCGAGCGCGCCCCACCACGCCGGGGGCCCGGGCCGGCCCAGCGCCTCGGTGGTGGCGGCGCCGACGGCCTCCCCGGCGACGAGGACGAGGAAGCCCAGGACCATGGGGACGCCGGCGCCGAAGGCGAGGAGCAGGGCCCTGCCGTACTTGCGCGGGAAGGGGCGGTCCCGTTCGATGCCGTAGATGCGGTTGGCGCCGCGCTCGACCTGGCCCATCGCCGAGGCCAGGTTGAGGACGGAGAAGAGCAGGCCCAGGCAGAGCGCGACGGTGCTCCAGGTGTCGGAGCCGGCGGTGCGGCCGGCCCGGTGCAGCGCGTCCCGGATCAGGTCCGCGCTGGCGCCCGGCACGATCCTGCCGAGGGTCAGCTCGATGACCCGCCCCACGCTCTCGGTGTGCGCGGCCGTGGCGAGGCCGACGAGCGCGATGGTGAACGGCACCATCCCGAGCACGATCTGGAAGGCGAGGGCCCGTGCGTTGGTGAAGCCGTCGGCGTAGCGGAAGCGGGAGAAGGCGTCGACGAGCAGCCGCACGCCCCCGTAACGCCGCAGCGCGGTGAAGGCCTCGTCACCGGAGAGCTCGTCCCCGATCATGTCCCGCGTCTGCGGGACGTGCACCACCGTCCCCATGGTCCGGGTCCCTCCTCCCCTGTGGCAGCGGCCGGCCCGTCACCGCGGGTCCGGGTGGTTCCCGGGTCCGCCGCCGGGTCCGGCCAGCGGTGTCGGCGACAGGGCCGTGGGTTCCTCGCCGGGTTCGAGCAGGGTGTCCGCCGCGCCGACGATCAGCGGATCGGGGGTGCCCACCGCCCTGCGGTCCTTGGCCGGGTAGTCGAAGCGGTCCAGGAGGCTGCGCATCGCCTCCAGCCGGCCGCGCCGCTTGTCGTTGTTCTTCACGACGGTCCAGGGCGCGTGGGCGGTGTCGGTCGCCCGGAACATCTCGACCTTGGCCGCGGTGTAGTCGTCCCAGCGGTCGAGGGAGGCCAGGTCGGTGGGGGAGAGCTTCCAGCGGCGCACCGGATCGACCTGGCGGATCGCGAACCGGGTGCGCTGCTCGGCCCGGGACACCGAGAACCAGAACTTCACCAGCAGGATGCCGTCGTCGGTGAGCAGCCGCTCGAACAGCGGGGCCTGTTCGAGGAACTGCCGGTACTCGTCCGGCGTGCAGTAGCCCAGGACCCGTTCGACGCCCGCCCGGTTGTACCAGGAGCGGTCGAAGAAGACGATCTCGCCGCGGGCGGGCAGGTGCGTCACGTACCGCTGGAAGTACCACTGCCCCGCCTCGCGCTCGGTCGGCTTGTCCAGCGCCACCACCCGGGCCCCGCGCGGGTTGAGCCGCTCGGTGAACCGCTTGATGGTGCCGCCCTTGCCGGCCGCGTCCCGCCCCTCGCACACCACCACGACCCGCTGGCCGGTGTCCTTCACCCAGCGCTGGAACTTGAGCAGCTCAATCTGCAGGATCCGCTTGGTCCGCTCGTACTCGCGCCGGCCGACCCGGTGGTCGTAGGGGTGGTTCTCCCGCCAGGTGTCGATGGGCCGGCCGTCGCCGTCCAGGAGCACCGGCCGCTCCGGCTGCCGGTCGTCGACCTCCAGACCCCGGAGCAGGTCGTCCCCGTCCACGGTGCCGCGCGTCTCTTCCGCCTCCTGCACGTGCTCCCGCTCGGTCACGGCACACCGCCTCTCCCGCTCGCCGTTCGCCGGGGCCGCCCCGCCGGGCCCCGCGGTCATCCTCCACGTGCCCACGGCGGACGGAACCAGACGCACGACATGCCCGGCGGACCGCTCCGGCCGGCTTGCCGGGCACGGCCGCCGGCCCGGTGCGGCCGCCCTGCACGGCCGCCGGGCCCTGTACGGTCGTACGGTCGTTCCGTCTCCGTCTCCGTCCCGTCTCGTGCGACACAGGAGGGCGATCGCCGTGGCCGAACTGCGTCTGGGACCGCTGCTGAGGTACACCGACGGCTCGTGCGCCACCGTGTGGGTCGAGACCGGCCGGCCCTGCACGGCGGAGGTCCGCTGCTCGGACGGCGCCGGCGGCACGGCCCCCACCTTCCAGGTGGCCGGGCACCACTACGCCCTCGTCACGGTGACCGGGCTGCGGCCGGGCGCCTCCCCGTCGTACGAGGTGCTCCTCGACGGCGACCGGGTGTGGCCGCTGCCCGGCTCCCCTTTCCCGCCCTCCGTCATCCGGACCCCCGGCGCCGGCGGCGCCGTCCGGGTCACCTTCGGGTCCTGCCGCTGGGCCGCGCCCCCGGCCGACGGCAAGGACCCGGTCGGCGCCGATGCCCTGGACACCCTCGCCGTACGGCTGGCGGCCGACCCGGACGCGGAGCGTCCCGACGTCCTGCTGCTGCTCGGCGACCAGGTGTACGCGGACGAGACCTCCGAGCGGACGCAGCGCTGGCTCGCGGGCCGCCGCGACCTCGACGAGCCGCCCGGCAGCCAGGTCGCCGACTACGAGGAGTACTGCCACCTCTACCACGAATCGTGGCTCGACCCGGAGGTGCGCTGGCTGCTGTCCACGGTGCCCAGCTTCATGATCTTCGACGACCACGACGTCGTGGACGACTGGAACACCTCCGCCGCCTGGCTCGCCGACATGCGCCGAACCGACTGGTGGCAGGAGCGGCTGATGAGCGGCCTGATGTCCTACTGGGTCCACCAGCACCTCGGCAACCTCTCCCCCGCCGAACTGGCCGACGACCCGACCTGGGCCGCGGTACGGGCCGCGCCGGACGGCACGGAGGCGCTGCGCGCCCTCGCCGAGAAGGCCGACGCCGACCTCTCCTCGGTCCGCTTCAGCTACCGGCGCGACTTCGGCCGCATCCGGGTGGTGATGGTGGACTCCCGGGCGGCGCGGGTCCTCGACGAGGACCGCCGGGCCATGCTCGACGCGGGCGAGGCCGACTGGCTGCGCGCACAGGTGCTGGCCGACCCGGGCGCGTACGACCACCTGCTGATCGGCACCTCCCTGCCCTGGCTGCTGCCGCACCTGGTGCACGACGCCGAGGCCTGGGACGCGGCCCTGTGCGCCGGGGAACGCGGGCCGCGCTGGGCCCGGTTCGGCGAGCGGCTGCGCCGCGGGGCCGACCTGGAGCACTGGGCGGCCTTCCCCCGCTCCTTCGCCGACCTCGCCGCCCTCGTCCTGGAGGCCGGGACCGCGCCCGGCGCCCCGGCGACCGTGTGCGTGCTGTCCGGCGACGTGCACCACGCCTACATCGCCGAGGCGTCCTGGCCGTCCGGCGGGCCGCACGTCCCCGTCGTCCAGCTCACCTGCTCGCCCGTGCACAACTCCGTGCCGCTGTCGATGCGGATCGGCTTCCGCTTCGGCTGGAGCGCGCCGGCCCGTCTGCTGGGGCGGCTCCTCGCCCGGCACGGCCGCTGCTCCCGGCCGCCGGTGAAGTGGCGCAAGCGGGGCGGTCCGTGGTTCGGCAACCAGCTCATGACCCTGACCCTGCACGGCCGTTCGGCCCGGCTGCGCCTGGAACGCACCGGCGCGGACGAGAAGCTGCACACCGTGCACGAAACCAGCCTGACCGACGGCGAGTTCGGCGCCGGGCGGCGCCGGTGACGCGCTCCGCCGGGTGAACCCGCGGCCGTCCGCCCCGGACCGGCACGGCCGCGGAGGGAGCGGTTCAGGAGTGGCCGGGGGTCAGGAGTGGCCGGGGCAGGAGTGGCCGGGGTTCAGGAGTGGCCGAGCTCCGCCGTCTCGTCGTCGCCGGTCTCCGGGACCGAGCCGGAGTCGCGGGCGGGGCGCAGCGGGAAGGGGTCCACCCGGGTCTCGTCGATGACCGGCGGGGCCGGCTGCGGGGGCTTCGGCATGACCGCGGCCTCCGAGTGGCCGCCGCAGCCGTAGGCGAGGGAGACCACGCGGCCGTCGGCGGGCGAGAACTCGTTGGCGCAGACGCCGAAGGCCTGCCCGAGGGAGCCGCCGATCGGGGCCAGGAAGCCGCAGGACACACAACTGGCGGGGGCCGCCTGGGCCATGGGGGTCTTCGGGCCGAACGCCTCCTCCCAGCGGTCGGCGGCGCTGTGCAGGCCGTAGCGGGACAGCACCCGGGCGCGGCGCATGCCGAGTTCCTCGGCGACGGCGGCGATCGAGCCCCGGGAGGGCGCCGCCGGCTGCGCGGCGGGGGCGCCGGGGGCGACGTCGGCGTCCTCGGCCTCCGCCAGTTCCCGCATCTCCTCGGACATCGCCGAGTTCGGCGGCGGCTCCTCCTCGCCGGTGTAGCCGGGCTCCAGGCGCAGGTCGTCCTGGTCGGTGGGGAGCAGGTCGCCGGGGCCGAGGTCGCCGGGACGCAGACGCTCGCTCCACGGGACCCACTCGGGCGCGAGGAGGGCGTCGGGACCGGGCAGGAGGACGACCTCGTCCAGGGTGACGGCCTTGGCGCGGGAGGCGCGGGCCACGGTGACGGCCCAGCGCCAGCCCCGGTACCCCAGCTCCTTGCACTCGAAGAAGTGCGTGACGACGCGGTCGCCTTCCGACACCAGGCCGGTGTGCTCGCCCACCACGCCGGGGGCGGCGGCCTCTTCGGCGGCGGCGCGGGCGAGGTCCACGGCCTCGGCGCACAGACGGTCGGGGGTGCGGCTTCGCGTGGTCGCTGCGCTCACAGGTATCGCTTCTCTCCTACGCCGTCTCGTCGAGTGCGGCTGCCTCCGGCGGTTTCGCCTACGGAGCGGACCAGGGGACCGCATCGACGTCTGCATCCGCGCGCCCGGGCGCACCTCTGCCATCCATTCTGCGTTATGGCTGAGACAGGCACGCTACACCGGACGGAATTCGTCGGTTCTTCCGCCCGCCCACGCGTCCGGGCCGCGCAGGGCGCCGGCCCGGTCCGCGGGCCCGACGCCGCCATACGCGCCGCGTCCGCACTATCCGGCCGGTTCTCGGGGCACTATGAACGTCGTGACAGCCGCGGACAAGGTGAGCGAGCGGGGCGGCGGTTCGGGCCGGGTGGGTGGCGCCGTCCGCGCGGTCGGCCGTGCCCTGCACCTTCCCGTCACCGGCGCGGCGCGGGGCATCCGCAAGGCCACGCACGCGCACGGGGCGGGCGAGTCGGGGCTGGGCAAGCTGATCGAACTGCACGCGGTGAACGGCGCCGGCGATGTGATGGTCACCGTGGCGCTCGCCTCCACCGTGTTCTTCTCCGTGCCCACCGACGAGGCGCGCGGGCGTGTCGCGCTGTATCTCGCCATCACCATGGCGCCGTTCACGGTCCTCGCCCCCGTCATCGGTCCCCTGCTGGACCGGCTGCCGCACGGGCGGCGCGCCGCGATGGCCGGGGCGATGCTCGCGCGGGCGCTGCTCGCGCTGATCATCTCGGGGGCGGTGGCGAGCGGCAGCCTGCAGCTGTACCCGGCCGCGCTGGGCGTGCTCGTGGCGTCCAAGGCGTACGGGGTGGTCAGAAGCGCCGTCGTGCCGCGGCTGCTGCCGCCCCGGTTCTCGCTCGTGAAGGCCAACTCCCGGGTCACGCTGGCCGGACTGCTGGCCACCGGCGCCGCCGCGCCGATCGGGGCGGGGCTGCACGCCCTCGGCGACCCGTGGCCGCTGTACGGCGCCTTCGTGATCTTCGCTGCCGGGACGTTTCTGTCGTTCTCGCTGCCGCCCGTGGTGGATTCGGCCCGGGGCGAGGACCGGGCGCTGCTCGCCGCCGACGAGCAGCACCTGCACGGGCCGCACCGCAAGCAGGCCAGGCGGCCGGGCCTGCGGACCGTGGGGCCCGCCGTCACGCACGCGCTCGGCGCCAACGCCTCGCTGCGCTGCCTGTCCGGCTTCCTGATCTTCTTCCTCGCGTTCCTGCTGCGCGAGCACCCGCTGACCGGGGAGAGCGCGGCGGTGTCGCTGGGGATAGTGGGCGTCGCGGCCGGGACGGGGAACGCGCTGGGGACGGCCGTGGGGGCGTGGCTCAGGTCACGCGCGCCCGAGATCATCATCGTGACGGTGGTCGCCGTGGTGCTCGGCGCCGCGCTCGTCGCCGCCGTGTTCTTCGGGGCGGCCCTGGTGGCCTGCCTCGCCGCGGTCGCCGGGTTCGCGCAGGCGCTCGGCAAGCTGGCGCTGGACGCGCTGATCCAGCGGGACGTGCCGGAGCTGGTGCGCACCTCGGCGTTCGCCCGCTCCGAGACGCTGCTGCAGATGGCGTGGGTGTTCGGCGGCGCGGTCGGCATCGTGATGCCGCTCAACGGCACGGTCGGGCTGCTGGTCGGCGCCGCCTTCGTGGCCGTGGGCTGGCTGAGCACCCTGCGGGGGCTGCTCGCCTCGGCCCGGCACGGCGGCCGGGCCCGGGCCCGCGTGGCGTGACGGCCCGGCCCCGCGTGGCGTGACGGCCCCGGCCTGCGCGGCGTGACGGCCCGGGCCTGCGTGGCGTGACGGCCCGGGCACGGCGCGTCCGCCCCGCGCGCACCGTGCGTGACGAACCGGGCACGCCGCACCCCCACGTGGGCGGACGGCCGGGGGCGCCCGATAGCCTTCGGCCATGACCACGCTGCCCCGCGGCAGAGCCGCTGATGTACACCGCGCTGTGCGCCGCCGCCGCGCCGTCGCCGCCGCCGGCGCCGTTTCCGCCGGACTGCTCGTCCTGTCGGCCTGCGACAAGCCGACGCCCGTCGCGACGGTCACCGTCGGCCGGAGCTCGGTCAACTCCGAGGCTCTCTGCTACAACGACGGCGACAAGCTGGACGAGAAGTCGCTGAAGAAGTGCGTCAAGAAGGCCGGCGACATCCAGTCGATCAAGGTCGACCAGGACGAGACCGTGCGCTTCGGCGTCGACCCGGAGATCGCCGACGAGGGCTGGATCCTGCTGGTCAACGGCCACCAGTTCACGGACGCCACCAAGAAGACGTACCGCACCATTCCGGGCAGCGCGTTCTTCAACGCCCAGTACGGCACCCAGGGCGAGACCAACACGGTCTCCGTCCAGATGGGTGAGAAGCCGAACAAGGGCGTGTGGTCCTTCAAGCTGAAGAAGGCCTGATCACGACGGCGGTACCGGTCCTCGTCGCCACCGCGGTGCCCGTCGAGCGGGACGCGGTGGCCCGGGCGCTGCCCGCGTCCGCCGAGGAAGTGCGGCTGCCGGGCGCGGTCCTGTGCCGGACCGCCGCGGGCTGGGACCTGCTGGCCGCCGGCGTCGGCCCGGCGCTCGCCGCCGCCTCCGCGGCCGGCGCGCTGACCGCCGCCGCGCTGGCCGGCCGGCCCTACGGCCTGGTCGTCTCGGCCGGGATCGGCGGCGGCTTCCCCGGCGCGCCGCTCGGCTCGCTCGTCGTCGCCGACGCCATCACCGCGGCCGACCTGGGCGCCGAGACCGCCGACGGCTTCCTGCCGGTCACCGAACTGGGCTTCGGGACCGTCACCCACCGTCCACCGGAATCACTCGTCCGTGCCGTCCGCCGGGCCACCGGCGCCCGCGCCGGGACCGTCCTGACCGTCTCCACGGTGACCGGCACCGCCGCCCGCGCCGCCGCCCTGCGCGCCCGGCACCCCGGCGCGCTCGCCGAGGGCATGGAGGGGTTCGGGGTGGCCGAGGCCGCCGCCGCGCACGGTGTGCCCGTGCTGGAGCTCCGCGCGATCTCCAACCCGGTCGGCCCCCGCGACCGGGCCGCCTGGCGCATCGGCGACGCCCTCGCCGCCCTCACCGAAGGGTTCGCACAGCTCGTGCCCGCACTGGAGAGTTGGAACGCACATGAGCGCTGAGCCGCTGCAGATCGCGTACTCGCCCTGCCCGAACGACACGTTCGTCTTCGACGCCCTCGCCCACGGCCGTGTCCCCGGCGCCCCCGCGCTGGACGTGACCTTCGCCGACATCGACCTCACCAACGGCATGGCCGAGCGCGGCGAGTTCGACGTGCTGAAGGTGTCGTACGCCGTCCTGCCGTACGTCCTCGACCGGTACGCGCTGCTGCCCTGCGGGGGCGCGCTGGGGCGGGGCTGCGGGCCGCTGGTGCTCACCCGGGAGGACGGCGCCGGGAGCGGCGAGGGTGCGCGTGGCCGTGGGGCGCTGACGGGCCGGACGGTCGCGGTGCCGAGCGAGAGGTCCACCGCCTACCTCCTGTTCCGCCTGTGGGCCGCGGACACCCAGCCGGACGGGGTCGGCGAGATCGTCGTCATGCCGTTCCACGAGATCATGCCGGCCGTGCGGGACGGCTCGGTGGACGCCGGGCTGGTGATCCACGAGGCCCGGTTCACCTACGGCCGGTACGGGCTGCACCAGCTCGCCGACCTGGGCGAGCACTGGGAGCGGACCACCGGGCTGCCGATCCCGCTGGGCGCGATCGTCGCCCGGCGCTCGCTGGGCGCGCAGACCCTCACCCGGCTCGCCGAGGCCGTCCGCGCCTCGGTGCGGGCCGCCTGGGACGACCCGGAGAAGTCCCGGCCGTACGTCATGGCGCACGCCCAGGAGATGGACCCGGCCGTCGCCGACCAGCACATCGGCCTGTACGTCAACGAGTTCACCGCCGACCTCGGCGAGGAGGGCTACGCGGCGGTCCGCGGACTGCTCACGCGCGCCGCGGCCGAGGGGCTGGTGCCGCCCCTCGCACCGGACGCGCTCGCGTTCCCCTGACACCGGCTGCGCGCGCCGGCACGCAGCCGGCGCGCGTCCGGCGCGGGAACGGCGGATGAGGCGGTGCGGCGGCGCAGCGCCGCGGCGGCGTCAGACGTCGAGCTGGTCGGCGACCGCGCGGAGCAGGCCGGCGATCTTCTTGCCGGACGCCTTGTCCGGGTAGCGGCCCTTCTCCAGCTGGGGCGTGATGTTCTCCAGCAGCGTCGTCAGGTCCTGCACGATCGAGGCCAGCTCGTCCGGCTTCCTGCGCTGGGCGGCGGCCACCGACGGCGTCGGGTCCAGCACGATCACCGACAGCGCCTGGTCGCCGCGCTGGCCGGCGACCACGCCGAACTCCACGCGCTGTCCCGGCTTGAGCGCATCGACTCCGGCGGGGAGAACCGAGGAATGGACGAAGACGTCACCGCCGTCGTCGCGGGAGAGAAAGCCGAAGCCCTTCTCACTGTTGAACCACTTGACCTTGCCGGTGGGCACGTCCGTCCTCGTCCTCGTACTCGTCGGGAAATTGCTGGGGAAACTGCTCTTGACAGCACTAGAGCGGGTCGACCACGACCCGCCGCTACCAAGGCTAATGGTCTTCGCGCGGGTGACAAGACGTCCCCCGGCTGTTCTTTCGGGCAGGGAACTACCCTGGTCGAGTGCGTGACAAAACCCAAACGAATTCCGCCGCGCCCGGTGACCGACTGATCCGCGCCGGTGCCGTGGTGTTCTTCCTCGGGGCGGTGGCCACCCTGGTCACGGTGACCCCGCTGTTCCTCGGGGCGAAGCCATTTCCGACGTTCATGTTCGGGCTGAGCATGCTCATGGCCGTCGGTTTCCTGCTGGCCGGCGCCGGTGTCCTGCGGTCGGTGGCCGCCGGACGGCGTCAGGCGCGCGGCGCCTCGCGGTAACCGGCGAACCAGGCCGGGAAGGCGGCCAGGCCGTCCAGGACGACGTCCGCCCCGGCCGCGCGCAGCTCCTCGGCCGGGCAGGGGCCGGTGGCCACGGCGACCGAGACCGCCCCCGCGGCGCGGGCCCCGCGCACGTCCCCCACATGGTCGCCGACGTACACCTGCGCGCCGTGCTCGCGCAGCGCCCGCGCCTTCTGCTCCGCCCACAGGTCGCCGACGACCACGTCCGGCTCCATGCCGAGGTGGGCCAGGTGCAGCTTGGCGTTCGGCTCGTACTTCGCCGTCACCACCATCGTCCGGCCGCCGGCCGCCCGCACCGCGTCGATCGCCTCCCGGGCGCCGTCCATGGCGGGCGTCGCGGCGACGGCCGTGGCGGGATACATCTCCCGGTACAGGGCCGCCATCGCCGGCACCTCCTCGGCGGGGAACCAGTGGATCAGCTCCTGCGCGAGCGGCGGCCCCAGCCGGGTCACCGCCAGATCGGCGTCGATGAACGTGCCCGTCCGCTCCGACAGGGCCCGGTAGCAGGCGCGGATGCCGGGCCGGGAGTCGATGAGGGTCATGTCGAGGTCGAAACCGACGGTGAGGGTGGAGGCCATGGGGGACATTCTGCCGGGCCCTTGCCGGGGGCTGAGCGGGTTCACGCCGTGGGGGGTGCTGGGGGGTGCCGGGTGCGGGTGGGGGTGGGTTGGGCGCGCAGTTCCCCGCGCCCCTGGGCGAGCTGCCGGGCCCCGGGCTGGGTGGCGCTCTTGGCCCACTCTGCGCGTGGGGGTCCCGGGGAGCTCCGGGTGCGGGTGCGGGTGGGCTGAGCGCGCAGTTCCCCGCGCCCTTGGGCGAGCTGCCGGGCCCCGGGCTGGGTGGCGCTCTTGGCCCACTCTGCGCGTGGGGGGTCCCGGGAAGTTCAAGGTGCGGGTGGGGGTGGGCTGGGCGCGCAGTTCCCCGCGCCCCTGGGCGAGCTGCCGGGCCCCGGGCTGGGTGGCGCTCTTGGCCCACTCTGCGCGTGGGGGTCCCGGGGAGTCCAAGGTGCGGGTGGGGGTGGGCTGGGCGCGCAGTTCCCCGCGCCCCTGGGCGGAGCGGGCCCGTGCCGGGGGCTGAGCGGGTTCACGCCGTGGGGGGGCCTGGGGGGTGCCGGGTGCGGGTGCGGGTGGGCTGAGCGCGCAGTTCCCCGCGCCCCTGGGCGAGCTGACGGGCCCGGAGCCGGGTGGCGCTCTTGGCCCACTCTGCGCGTGGGGGTCCCGGGGAGTTCAAGGTGCGGGTGCGGGTGGGCTGAGCGCGCAGTTCCCCGCGCCCCTGGGCGAGCTGCCGGGCCCCGGGCTGGGTGGCACCCCTGGGCGAGCTGACGGGCCGGGGCTGGGGGGTGTCAGGCTTTTCGTCGGGAGCGCCAGGTGAGGTACAGGGCCGAGGCCACCGCCGCGCCCCGGACGACCCACGGCCACGTCGCGCCGACGGCGTCGCCCATGTGCCCCTCGGGGATCGGCTCCCCCCACCGCCCGTCGGTCCGCCCCCACAGCCACAGCGCCCCCGCCGCGACCGCGGCGCCCGGCAGCACCGTCACCGCCCACTTCGTCTCCGCGGGCGTCAGCCGCCGGGAACCGTAGGCGATCGCCCAGCCCAGCAGCAGGGCGAACCAGTTGCCGAGCACGGCGCCGGCGAGCAGCGCGGCGGCGGCCAGCAGCAGGAGGGGGTTGGACCAGCCGGGGAGGCGACGGCGGGCGGGGGCCTCCGGGGCGGCGGGGACTTCCGCCGGGGCGGCCTTCCGGGGCGGGAGCAGGCCGAGGAGGCGGCGGCGCGGGGCGGGCGCGGGGGCCGTACCGGCGGGGGCCGCCGGGGCGCCGGCCTGCTCGGCGGGGGCCGCGGGCGGACGCCGGAGCAGCTCCGGGATCTCCACCCCGCCGACGAACCCCGGCACCGGGTCGGCGTCGCCCGGCAGGCCGCCGGCGCCCACCCGCCACCAGTCGGGCGGCGCCGCGCCGTCCCCGAGTTCGTGCGCGGGGGCGAGGTGCGGCGGGGACGCCGCGTCCCGCGGGGCGGCCGGCGCCGGCTCGGCGGGGCGCGGGCCGGGCACGGCCCGGCGCAGCCCCTTCGGCCGCTGCCGCCGGTCCGGTTCCGGCGCCCGCTCCGGGGAGGAGGGCTGCGCCGGCACGGCGGCGGGGGGCGGCTGCGGGACGCCGGCGCCGCCGTCGGCCGCCGCGACCACCTCGTCCGGGCTGCCCAGGCGGTCCAGGATGCGGCGGACGGCGGCGGGCGAGTCCACCGTCGTCCTGGCCCGGTGCCGGTCGATCTCGTTCCGCAGCTGGGACACGAGCCGCATGCGGGTGGCCGACGGCAGCTGGCGCTGCTGGGCGATGTCTCCGACGCGGCTCAGATACTCGTAGACGACCTGGTCGCTCTCAATCCCCACGAAGTCCCCTCCGGGGCCGGTGCGTTGCGTTGGTCCGCGGGGACGAAGGTAGCGCAGGCCCGCGCGGAGCCGCCCGGCCGCCGCCCCCGGGGACCGCTCCTTCGGCTGAACCGCCGGAGGCGACCCGCTACCGTTGACCGGATGAGCCCCGAGGCCCACTCAGCCCCGCGGTCCCTCGCGGAAGCGCTCCGCGCCAGGGACGACGCCTCCCTGGCCGCGCTGCTGCGCAGCCGCCCGGACCTCATCACCCCCGTCCCCACCGACCTCACCCAGCTCGCCACCCGGGCCGCCACCCGGGCCTCGGTGCTGCGCGCCCTGGAGCGGCTGGACCGGTTCGCGCTGCAGACGGCGGAGGCGCTGGCCGTGGCCCCGGACCCGGCGCCGTACGGCACGCTGCTCGGGCTGATGGCCGGGGACGCCGGGGACGAGACGGTGGCCGCCGCGCTGCCGCGGGCCCTCGGCACGCTGCGCGAGCAGGCGCTGGTGTGGGGCGACGACGACCGGCTGCGGCTGGTGCGGACCGCCCGGGAGCTGCTGGCGCCGTCCCCGCAGCACCCCTCCCCGACCGGGCTGGGACCCACCGTGCAGGAGGCCGCCTCCGGCATGTCCCCGGGCCGCATCCAGGAGATCGTGACGGCGGCGGGACTGCCGTCGACCCACGACTCGGTGTCGGCGCTGGCCGCGCTGACCGCGCTGTTCACCGACCGGAAGAAGATGGCGAAGCTGCTCGCCGGGGCCCCGGAGGCCGCCCGCGAGGTGCTGTCCCGGCTGGTGTGGGGGCCGCCGTACGGGCAGGTCACCGCCCATCCGGCGGCGCACGTGCGCTGGCTGCTGGACCGCGGTCTGCTGCTGCCCACCGCTCCCGGCACCGTCGTGCTGCCCCGCGAGGTGGCCCTGCACCTGCGGCAGGGCCGCGCCCACCGCAGCCCTCAGCCGCTGCCGCCGGCGGTGGCCGCGGCAGCGGCGCACAGCCCGCAGGGGGTGGACGCGACGGCCGCCGGGCAGGCGCACACCGCGCTGGCCACCGTCGAGGAGCTGCTGAAGGACTGGGACGAGGGCGGACCGGCCGTGCTGCGGGCGGGCGGGCTGAGCGTCCGCGACCTGAAGCGGACCGCGGTCGCCCTGGACGTGTCCGAGCCGGTCGCCGCGTTCTGGGTGGAGCTGGCCCACGCGGCCGGACTGATCGCCTCCGACGGCGAGGCCGACGAGCGGTACGCGGCCACGCCCGCCTACGACGAGTGGCGGGAGGCGCCCGCCGCCGAGCGCTGGGCCCGGCTGGCCCAGGCGTGGCTGGCGGCCACCCGCACCGCGGGGCTGGTCGGCGACCGCGACGCGAAGGACCGGACGCTGTCGGCGCTCGGACCGGGCCTCGACCGGTCGGCCGCGCCGGAGGTGCGGCACCGGGTGCTGACCCTGCTGGCCGCGCTGCCGCAGGGCACGGCCCCGGACGCCGAGTCGCTGCTGGCCCGGCTGCGCTGGGAACGCCCGCTGCGCGGGCCCCGGCAGGACGGCGAGGACGACCTGCGTTCCCGGCTCGCCCGCTGGACCCTGTCGGAGGCGGAGCTGCTGGGCGTGACCGGCCGGGGCGCGCTGTCGGCCCACGGGCGGGCCCTGCTCGGCGCGCCGGCGCCCGCGTCCGCCGCCGACTCCCCCGCCCCGGAGCCCTCCGGGCCCGGCGACAAGCTCCCGGTGCACCACCACCGGCCGCCGGCCCGGCGCGCGCCGCTGCCCCCCGGCGAGCGGGCCGCGGCGGCCGCGGCGGCGGCCCGGCTGCTCGCCCCGCTGCTGCCGGAGCCCCTGGACCATGTGCTGCTCCAGGCCGACCTGACGGCGGTCGCCCCCGGCCCGCTGCGGCGGCCGCTCGCGGACATGCTGGGCGTGCTGGCGGACGTGGAGTCCAAGGGCGGCGCGACCGTGTACCGGTTCACCCCGGCGTCGGTGCGCCGTGCCCTGGACGCCGGCCGGACCGCGGCCGACCTGCACGCCTTCCTCGCCGAACACTCCCGCACCCCCGTCCCGCAGCCGCTGGCCTACCTGATCGACGACGTGGCCCGCCGGCACGGCCACCTGCGGGTCGGCGCGGCGTCGGCGTACGTCCGCTGCGACGACGACGCCCTGCTGAACGAGATCCTCGCCGACAGGCGCGCCGCCGCCCTGCGCCTGCGCCGCCTCGCCCCGACCGTGCTGGCCGCCCAGTGCGACCCGGCGGCGCTGCTGGAGGGGCTGCGCGCGATGGGCTACGCGCCCGCCGCCGAGTCCGCCGAGGGCGACGTCCTGATCGCCCGGGCCCACTCCCACCGCACCCCGCCGCGCACCGCGCCCGAGCCGGTGCCGGACGGGCCGCCGCCGCCCGACGACACGCTGCTCACGGCTGCGATCCGCGCCATTCGGGCCGGTGACCTGGCCGCCACCGCGCCGCGCAAGCCGGCCGGCGGGCCGCCGGCGGGCGGCGAGCTGCCCCGCACCTCGTCCGCGGAGACCCTGGCGACCGTGCAGGCCGCCGTTCTGACCGGCGACTCCCTGTGGATCGGCTACGTCAACGCCGAGGGCGCCGCCAGCCAGCGCGTCATCGCCCCGATCCGGGTCGAGGGCGGCTTCGTCACGGCCTACGACCACACGGCCGACGAGGTCCGCACGTTCCCGCTGCACCGGATCACGGGAGTCGCCGAACTCGCGGACGACTGACCCCGCCGCAGTCCCGCCCCGCCACACCCCGCCGTCCCCGGCCGCCGCCCGGCCCGCCGCGCGGAGCACCACCGCCCGCGGCACCGGGTGACCCGCCGTCCGCGGCACCGCGGGGGCCGGGCGGTGCGGCGCCGGCCCCGTGCCCCGTACGCGCGCGGCGGCGCCCCCGCCCCGTCGCCCCCGCCCCGTCGCCGCGGCCCCCGCCCACCGGCGGCGGAGCCGGTCCCGGACAGGGCTGTGACCGGCCCGGACAGGGGCCGGCTGTCCCGGACATGTCCTGGACACCGCATCCTCTTGTCCGCCCTCCACGGCCCCGGCCAGCCTTTCGGTCCATCGACCGGACCCCCTCGGGCCCGGCGATCCGACGGAGGGAAGCACGGGATGTCTGTCATCGACGCGGCGAAGACCACGGCCGTCGCGGGGGCGGCCCTGGCACTGTCGCTGGGCTGTCTCGCCACGGCCGGCCCGGCCCACGCGGCGGCCGGACCGGGACCGCTGATCGCCCGGCAGGCGATGGGCCAGTTCGACAGCGACAACCCCGAGGTGCGCAAGCGCATGTACGAGGGTGACGCCGAGGGCGCCGGCAGCGAGCGGAACAACTGCAACTACTACACCGGGTTCTGGACGGCGCGGGAGAACCTCCGCTGGGACCGCACCAGCGCCCCCCGCACCGGGACGATCACCAACCACCGGGCGTGCGGCACGAGCAAGGGCCAGATGTACGTCAAGGACCACGGCGTCTGGACGAAGAAGAAGGTCGACGTCAAGTGGACCTCGCGGGCCTGGTGCGCCGACTTCGCCAAGTACACCTGGTACTGGGGCAGGGCCGGCGTCAGCGGCCTGAACGCGGCCGCGGACTCCTTCCGCGCCTACGGCCGGTCCCACGGGACCTGGCACACCAGGGCGCAGGTCGCGGCCGGCCGCTACCGGCCGAGGCCCGGCGACGTCGTGTCCTACGACAACAACGGCGACGGCCGGGCCGATCACGTGGGCGTCCTGACCTCGTACGGCAGCGCCGGGAAGGTCTACCACTCGATCGAGGGCAACACCTCGCTGGAGCGGCTCACCTACAAGAAGCGCCAGTCCGCGACCGCGGGCAGGGTCCTCGGCTACACCTCGCCGAAGACCCGCTAGGCGCCGGGGCGGGGGCCGGCGCAGGCCCGGAACGGCGGACGACGTTGTCCGGAAAGGGTTCTGTCCCGTGGCGGACCCGCACCAGATATTGGGTCGCATGGACGACCGAAGGCTCGCGTTGCAGGAGGTGCGGACCGCGGCCGGCCTCACCGCGGAACTGCGCGAGCTGAAGGCGCGCTCCCGGCTGACCTACCGGCAGCTCGAGGAGCGCGCCGCCGGGAACGGCGAACCGCTGCCCCGCAGCACGCTGGCCGACGTGCTGCGCAACGGCTCACTGCCCCGGCAGGAACTGCTGGCGGCGTTCGTCCGCGCCTGCGGGGAGGGCGCGTACGTGGACGAGTGGCTGGCCGCCCGGCGGCGCGCGGCCGAGGACCCGGATCCGGTACCCGCCCCAGGGGGGCCGAACGGGCCAGGGGGGCCAGGGGGACCGGGCGGGTCGCGGGGCTCCGGCGGGCCGGGCGGCCGGGTGCCCGGGCGCGCCGGCCGGGACCCGCGGGCGGGCGCGCTGCGGCGGCTCGCGGGGTCCCGGCGCGTCCTCGCCGGCGCCGGCGTCCTCCTCGCCGCCGCGCTGATCACGGCCGGCGCCCGGGCCCTGTGGGACGGCGACGGCGCGCACCCGGGCAAGGGCCCGGCCGGGCACCCGGCCGCCTCCCGGCCGGGTCTCGGGGCGACGGCGCCGCTGCCGCGCGGGCGGGTGCAGCTGCGGCCGCTCGGCTCCCCCGGCCTGTGCGTGACGGACGGCACGGTCGCGGACGGGCGGTACGGCTCCCTCGTCGCCGTGCAGCGCCCCTGCGCCGAGACGGCGCCGCAGACCACGACCCTGGACCCGGCGGGCGGCGGCGCCTACCGGATCTCCTGGTACCGCCCCAGCATGGGGAAAGGCTGTCTGCGGATGCTCGCCGACGGGTCCGGGGAGGGGCTGCTGGAACCGCGGGGGGACTGCGGGCAGGGCACCGTCTTCCGCTTCGTGCCCGCCGAGCCGCGCACGGCGAGGGCCGGCGCGGCGCAGGGGTCGCGCGGCCGGACCTACCTGATCAAGATCAGCGACGGGACGTGCGTCGGCATCAGGGACGGCAGCACCGCCGAGGGGACGGAGGCCGTCGCGGAAGCCTGCACGGGCGCGGACGCCCAGCTGTTCGTGGTGAGAGCCGCGCCGTGAGCCCGTTCCCGCAGGCCGGCCGGCCGGCGCCCGCGCAGTCCGCGGACGTCCCCGTCGTACAGTCCGCGGACATCCCCGTCGTATGAGGCACACTGGACGTTTGGTTGTTGTCGAAGGGGTGTGCCGCGCGTGAATGGTCCACTGATCGTCCAGTCCGACAAGACCCTGCTCCTGGAGGTCGACCACGAGCGGGCCGACGACTGCCGGCGGGCCGTCGCGCCGTTCGCCGAGCTGGAGCGGGCGCCCGAGCACATCCACACCTACCGGGTCACGCCGCTCGGCCTGTGGAACGCGCGCGCCGCCGGGCACGACGCCGAGCAGGTCGTGGACGCCCTGGTGCAGTACAGCCGCTACCCCGTGCCGCACGCGCTGCTCGTGGACATCGCCGAGACGATGGACCGCTACGGCCGCCTCACCCTCACCAAGCACCCCGCGCACGGGCTCGTGCTGACCACCACCGACCGCCCGGTGCTGGAGGAGGTGCTGAAGTCCAAGCGGATCGCCCCGCTGGTCGGCGCCCGCATCGATCCGGACACCGTGGCCGTGCACCCCTCCGAGCGCGGCCAGATCAAGCAGACGCTGCTGAAGCTGGGCTGGCCGGCCGAGGACCTCGCCGGGTACGTCGACGGCGAGGCGCACCCGATCGAGCTGCGGGAGGACGGCTGGGCGCTGCGCCCGTACCAGAAGCAGGCCGTGGAGAACTTCTGGCACGGCGGCAGCGGAGTCGTCGTGCTGCCCTGCGGCGCCGGGAAGACGCTGGTCGGGGCCGGGGCCATGGCCCGGGCCAAGTCGACCACCCTGATCCTCGTCACCAACACCGTCTCCGCCCGGCAGTGGAAGCACGAGCTGGTGAAGCGGACCTCGCTGACCGAGGACGAGATCGGCGAGTACAGCGGGACGAAGAAGGAGATCCGGCCCGTCACCATCGCCACCTACCAGGTGCTGACGACGCGGCGCAAGGGCGTCTACCCGCACCTGGAGCTGTTCGACTCCCGGGACTGGGGGCTGATCGTCTACGACGAGGTGCATCTGCTGCCGGCGCCCGTCTTCAAGTTCACCGCCGACCTGCAGGCGCGGCGGCGGCTCGGGCTCACGGCCACCCTGGTCCGCGAGGACGGCCGGGAGTCGGACGTGTTCTCGCTGATCGGGCCGAAGCGGTTCGACGCGCCGTGGAAGGAGATCGAGGCGCAGGGCTATATCGCGCCCGCCGACTGCGTCGAGGTCCGCGTCAACCTCACCGACTCCGAGCGGCTGGCGTACGCCACCGCGGAGACCGAGGAGAAGTACCGCTTCTGCGCCACCACGGCCACCAAGCGGAAGGTGACCGAGGCGATCGTCCGCCGGTTCGCCGGGCAGCAGATCCTGGTCATCGGCCAGTACATCGACCAGCTCGACGAGCTGGGCGAGCACCTGAACGCGCCCGTGATCAAGGGGGAGACGTCCAACGCCGAGCGCGAGCGGCTCTTCGACGCCTTCCGCGAGGGCGAGATCAGCGTGCTCGTGGTGTCGAAGGTCGCCAACTTCTCCATCGACCTGCCCGAGGCCACGGTCGCCGTCCAGGTGTCGGGCACCTTCGGCTCCCGCCAGGAGGAGGCCCAGCGCCTCGGCCGGGTGCTGCGTCCCAAGGCCGACGGGCACCGGGCCCACTTCTACTCGGTCGTCGCCCGCGACACCATCGACCAGGACTTCGCCGCCCACCGCCAGCGCTTCCTCGCGGAGCAGGGGTACGCGTACCGGATCGTGGACGCGGACGAGATCCTGGCGGAGAGCTAGGAACCCGGAGGGCACTCGCCCGGACGGCGGGTGCCCGATCGGCGGGTGTCCGGACGGCGGGTGTCCTGGCGCCCTTCCCGGCCGGCCCGCCGGGAAGCGCCGGGCCCGGCCCCGTACGGCAGGAGCAGGACGAGCGCCAGCAGCGGGTAGGCGGACGCGAACGGCTGCAGCCACCACGGCAGCGCGAGGTCCAGGTCGCCCTCGTGCGGGACCAGCCACATGGGGCGCGCGGCGAAGACGAGGGCCACCAGGGCGGCCGTGCGGGTGCGGCCCTCCGCCAGCAGCACCGCGAGCAGCGGGACGCACCACACCCAGTGGTGGGTCCAGCTGATCGGGCAGACCAGCAGCGCCGTGAACGCGGTCAGCAGGACGCCGTGCCCGTCCTGCCGGGCGCGGGCCGCCAGGACGAGGCCCGCCGCCGCGAGGGCCGCCGCCGGGAGCGCCCAGGCCGGGCCCGGCGCGGGATCGTGCAGCACCCGCGCGACCAGCCCCTGCAGCGACTGGTTGTCCACGATCCACGCCTTGCCCACCCGGGCGGTCTCGTACAGGCGCCGGGTCCAGAAGTCGGCGCTGGCCGCGGGGAGCAGCAGGGCGCCGAGCAGCACCGTGGCGGCGAGGGCGGCCGCCGCCGTGGCCGCCTGCCGTCCGCGTCCGCGCAGCAGCAGGTAGACCACGAACACGGCGGGGGTGAGCTTGATCCCCGCCGCCAGGCCGAGGGCCAGGCCCCCGCCGCGGGCGCCGGCCGGCCGGGTCAGGTCCCACAGCACCAGGCAGGCGACGGCGAGGTTGATCTGGCCGAACAGCACGGTCTGGAACACCGGTTCCAGCCAGAGCGCCGCGGCGGTGGCCGTGCAGAGCCGGGACCGGGGCAGCGGCCGGGACGCCAGGCGCGCGGAGAGGGCGACGAGGCAGGCCAGCAGCAGGGCGTTGCCCGTCAGCGCGACCGCCTTCAGGGCGGGCACGGGGAGCAGGGCGGCCGGGACGAACAGGATCGCCGCGAACGGCGGGTAGGTCGCCGGGAGCCGCCACTCGGTGACCGTGATGCCGTACAGGTCGCCGCCGCGGGAGGCGGCGGCGCCCTCGGCCCGGTAGACCAGCAGGTCGGCCATCGGGGCGTGCCGCGCCAGGCACAGGGCGGCGAAGGAGCCGAGGGACAGCGCGAGGAGCAGGACGGGGAGGACCGTGAGGACCGGGGCGAGGGAAGGGAACCGGGCCGGGAGCCGGGCCGGCGGCAGGGCAGGGGGGAGGGGCGTCACCGTCCGTTTCCGCACGGAGGTGACCCTATGCCGCTACCTGCGGCGCATCCCCGTCTCCTCGCCGTACTCGCCGAGGACGACGACGCCGAAGGCGGCCTCCAGGAAGACCTTCACGGCCCGCAGGGCGTCGCCCAGCAGGTGGCGGTGGCTGCCCCCGACGGCCGTGGCGCCGGACGGGGGCCGGACGTGGACGGGTGTGGCGGCTGCGCTCATGTCTCCATGGTGGAACGCCGGGCGGCGGACACGCACCGGTTCCGGGGACCCGGCCGGCGGAAATGCACTGGCCCGCGCCGACCGCGCTGCCTACAATCTCCGCTCTTGCCCGCCTCCCTCACGGAGTGCCGCCGTCCGGCCGGAAACCGGACGGCATCGTCGTAGCCCACGCAGCAGGCCCACCCGGAGGCACCCGTGTCCACGTCCGCCGACGACCCCCTCGCCCGAGAGCGCGCCCACCTCGCCGCCTCCCGCGCCGCCCTGCGCGCCATGCGGGAGGACGTGGAGGCCCTGGACATCAGCGACGTCACCGCCAACTGGGTCAACGCCGAGGTGCTGGCGCGGCAGATCGACGAGCGCATCAAGGCGCTGGCCGACCTCAGCGGCACCCCGCTGTTCTTCGGCCGGCTCGACTACCTGCGCGCCCCCGGCGCGGACCGGGCCGAGGGCGCGGCGGGCGAGCGCTTCTACATCGGGCGGCGGCACGTGCACGACGCCCACGGCGACCCCATGGTCATCGACTGGCGGGCGCCGGTCTCGCAGCCGTTCTACCGGGCGTCCCGCAAGGACCCCCTGGACGTCGGGCTGCGCCGCCGGTTCGGCTACACCGGCGGGGACCTGACCGCCTACGAGGACGAGCACCTGTCCGACCCGGCCGAGGCGGACACCACCAGCAAGCTGCTCCAGCAGGAGATCGAACGGCCGCGCGTCGGCCCGATGCGGGACATCGTGGCCACCATCCAGCCCGAGCAGGACGAGATCGTCCGCAGCGGCCTCGGCGGCACGGTGTGCGTGCAGGGAGGCCCGGGGACCGGCAAGACGGCCGTCGGTCTGCACCGGGTGGCCTACCTGCTCTACGCCCACCGGGAGCGGCTGGCCCGCACCGGCACCCTGGTGATCGGGCCGAACCGGTCCTTCCTGCACTACATCGAACAGGTCCTGCCCGCGCTGGGCGAGCTGAGCGTGCGGCAGGCCACGGTGGACGACCTCGTCGCCCACGTCGAGGTGCGCGGCACGGACGACGCCGCCGCGGCGGTCGTCAAGGGCGACGCCCGGATGGCCGCGGTGCTGCGCCGGGCCCTGTACGCGCACGTGACCATGCCCGCGGAGGCGGTCGTGGTCGTCCGCGGCTCGCGGCGCTGGCGGGTGCCGGCGTACGAGCTGGAGGAGATCGTCCGTGAGCTGCTGGAGCGGGACATCCGCTACGGCGCCGCCCGCGATGCCCTGCCGCAGCGCATCGCGCACGCCGTGCTGGTGCGGATGGAGCGGGCCGGGGAGGCGCCGGACGACCGGGTGCAGGACGCGGTCGCCCGCAGCGGTCCGGTGAAGGCGGCCGTGAAGGCGATCTGGCCGGCCGTGGACCCGGTGAAGCTGGTGCTGCGGCTGCTGACCGACGCCGAGTTCCTCGCCGAGCACGCCCGCGGCCTCCTGGACGAGGACGAGCAGAAGACGATCCTGTGGGACCGGCCGGTGCGCGGGGTGAAGTCGGCCAGGTGGTCGGCGGCGGACGCGGTGCTGATCGACGAGGCGGCCGACCTGATCCGGCGCACCCAGGGGCTCGGCCACGTCGTCCTGGACGAGGCGCAGGACCTGTCGCCGATGCAGTACCGGGCCGTCGGCCGCCGCTGCACCACCGGCAGCGCGACCGTGCTGGGCGACCTCGCGCAGGGCACGACCCCCTGGGCGACCCGGAGCTGGGCGGAGGCGCTGGCGCACCTCGGCAAGCCGGACGGCGTGGTCGAGGAGCTGACGGCGGGTTTCCGCGTGCCGGGGGAGGTGATCGCGTACGCGTCCCGGCTGCTGCCGCACATCGCGCCCGGTCTCACCCCGGTCGCCTCCGTCCGGGAGAACCCGGGTCTGTTCGAGGTCCGCCCGGTGGCGGGGGCGGCCGACGTGGTCGCCGCCTGCGCCGAACTGCTGCGCCACGAGGGCTCGACCGGTCTGATCGCCGCCGACGCCCGCGTCCCCGTGCTGGCCGAGGCGCTGGCCGCGGCCGGGATGCCGTACCTCGCCCCGGGCGAGGAGACGACGCGGGAGACCCGGCTGACCCTCGTGCCGGCCTCGCTGGCCAAGGGCCTGGAGTACGACTACGTGGTCCTGGACGAGCCGCGTGCGGTGGTGGACGGCGAACCGGACGAACGGACGGGCCTGCGGCGGCTGTACGTGGCGCTGACGCGAGCGGTGTCGGGGCTGATCGTGGCGCATTCCGCGCCGTTGCCGCCGCAGTTGGCCGGATAGGGTGCTGTGCCGTTCCCGCAGGTCCCCCGGAAAGGCCCCAGTTGAGCACCCCGCCGCCCCACCGCCCCGCGCACCCGCAGCTGCCGGGCCCGTACGCCCAGCCCTCCGGGCCGTACCCGCAGCCGCCGGGCCCCTACGCGCAGGCCCCCGGGCCGTACCCGCAGCCGCCGGGCCCCTACGCCCAGTCCCCCGGGCCGTACCCCCAGCCCCCGGGCCCGTACGCGCAGGCCCCCCATCAGCCGTACCCGCCCGCTCACGCCTTCCCGCAGCCCCAGCAGTACAGCGGCGGCGGCGCGGCGCCGGCGGCGGCCTGCCAGCTGTGCGGGGCGTCGCCGGCCGCGTATGTGACGGTCCGCGGGCACCAGGGCATGCTGGTGATCATGCGGTTCCTGCGGCGCCAGGGCTGGATGTGCCGCACCTGCGCGCTGGCGACCTTCCGCGAAATGCAGTCGGACACCCTGGTGCAGGGGTGGTGGGGTGCGCTGTCGGCGTTCATCACCCCGGTCACCCTGCTGACCAACCTCGGCGCCCTGTCCGCGATACGGCGCATGCCCGCCCCGGTCACGCCGGGGACGCGGCCGCCGCTCGACCCGGGCAAGCCCGTGTTCAAGCGGCCGGCCGGGATGCTGGCCGCGATCCCGCTGGGCCTCTTCTGCCTGGCGGTGCTCGTCGTTCCGGCGGTCATCCTCATCAGCCTGCTGGTGGACTCCGGCGGGAGTGAGCAGCCGGCCCTGAAGGCCGGCTCGTGCGCGCACAACGACGCCGCCTGGCCCGAGCAGAAGCTGAGGCCCGTGGACTGCGGCTCCCCCGACGCCGCGTTCCGCGTCCTGGACCCGGACAGCGCGTCCTGCGCGCCGGGGGACTACACGACCTACCCGCTGTACGGCGCGGACGGCAGCCGGTCGCTGTGCCTGCACCCCCTGAAGAGCGCCGGGGCCTAGGAAGCCGCCTCCTGGGCGGCGCCGGCGCCGCCGTCCAGGACTGTGCGCCACCGGGCGACCGCCTCCGCGCAGACCGGTCCCCGCCAGCCGTCCGGGCGGGCCGCCCCGCCGATGTGGAAGGCGTCGATCCCGCCGGCCCGCAGCCGCGGCACATGGTCGAGCCGGAGGCCGCCGCCCACCAGGATCCGCTGCTCGTACCCGGGTTCGCCGCGGTGTGCGGCCTCGGCGAGCAGGGTGGGCAGGCCGTCGTCCACGCCGGCGGCGGAGCCGGCGGTGAGGTAGGTGTCCAGGCCGGGCAGGTCGGCGAGCTGCTTGCGCAGGGCGTCGCGGTCGGCGGCCCGGTCGATGGCCCGGTGGAAGGTCCACGGGCAGCCGTCCAGCTCGCCGACGACCCGCTCCACGGCCGCCAGGTCCACACCGCCGTCCGCGTCCAGGAAGCCGAGCACGAACTGGTCGGCGCCGGCCGCCCGCAGCTCGCCCGCCACCCCGGCGAGCCGCGCCACGTCACCGGCCGCGAACCCGTCCGCCAGGCGGAGCATCACGCGCAGGTCGATGTCGACGGCGGCGCGGATCGCGGCCACGGTGCCGGGCGAGGGGGTGAGCCCGTCGGCCGCCATCTCGGTGACCAGTTCCAGCCGGTCCGCGCCCCCCGCCTGGGCGGCGACCGCGTCCTCGACGTCGAGGGCGATCACCTCCAGGACCGCACGCTCGCTCATGGCACCCCATCCCTCCACGCCTACAGGTCTAGTCCAATCCAAGACTAGCCTGCGCGGGCCGGCCCGCACGGGGCCGCCGCTCACCCGAAGATGTTCAGCTCCGCCTCCGTCACCCCCGCCAGCTCGTAACCGGCGTCCTTCACCGGCCGGCCGGCGTACAGCCGGACGAGGGTGGCCGCGTCGCCGATGTACCGGGCGGGCGGGCCGTCCCCGGCCACGGCGCCCAGCCGCAGCGGCTCGTCCACGCCGTCCAGGTCCGCGTGCAGCGGAACGTGCCCGCTCTCGCGGGTGCTCCGGGCGAGCAGCGCCAGCGCGTCCGGCAGCCCCGCCCCGGCGTACGCCCCCGGCACCCCGAGCGCCTCGCGCACGTCCCCCGCGTGCAGCCACTCCCCCACGGCGAGCAGGTCCAGCACCCCGCCCGCCCGGGCGATCACCGGCCCGGCCTCGGTCATCCCGCGCTCCAGCTCGTCCACGATCCGCGCGTTCGTCCAGTCCGCGCGCTCGGCGATGTCCCGCTCGTTCGACTCGGGCGAGAACACGCCCTTCTCCAGCCGGCCCTGCACCACCCGCGTCAGCGCGGCGGAGCAGTGCGCCAGCACGTCCCGTACCGTCCAGCCCGGACACGCGGCCGTGGGCAGCGCGAAGTCGGCGTCGGGACGGGCCCGCAGCAGCGGCACCAGGGCGTCCCGTTCGAGGGCCAGCAGCCGTCCGGGCGCTTCGGGGTCGCGTGCACCGTGAAGATCGCTCATGGTGGCCACGCTAGGGGGCCGCGGGGCGGTCGTCACGGAAGAATGGGGATCATGGCCGACCTCGACGCCCTGCGCCTCACTTTCGTCCGCGCGCTGGAAGCAGCCCGCGCCCCCGGCGGCGGCCCCGACCCCGCGCCCTACGCCGACGACCTGCTCGCCCGCTGGCAGGAGCCGCAGCGCCGGTACCACACGCTCACCCACCTCACGGCGGTGCTCGACCACATCGACGTGCTGGAGCGGTACGCCGCCGACCCGGACGTGGTCCGCCTCGCCGCCTGGTTCCACGACGCCGTGTACCTGCCCGAGCGGTCCGAGAACGAGGAGCGGTCGGCGCGGCTGGCCGAGCGCGCCCTGCCCGAGGCGGGCGTGCCGGACGCGAAGACCGCCGAGGTGGCCCGGCTGGTCCGGCTCACCGTCACGCACGACCCGGCCGACGACGACCCCGACGGCCAGGTGCTGTGCGACGCCGACCTGGCGGTCCTGGCCGCGCCCCCGTCGGCGTACGCCGCCTACGCCGCCGAGATCCGCGCGGAGTACCACTTCGTCCCCGACGATGCCTTCCGCGCGGGCCGTTCGGACGTGCTGCGGCAGCTGCTCGGCCTGCCGCGGCTGTTCCGCACGCCGTACGGGCGGGAGCACTGGGAGGCCACCGCCCGCTACAACCTCGCGGCCGAGCTGGACATGCTGTCGCTCTGAGCGGGCCCACCCGTACTGTGCGCCTATGCGGACGATGAGCGGGGACCAGGTGGAAGCGGCCGTGGCGGGCTGCACGGCGGCACTGCGGCCGGCCGTGGACCGGGACTGGGGCGCGGTGGACGCGGGCGGCCTGGAGTGGAGTTGCCGGGAGACGGCCGAGCACGTGGCGAGCGATCTGCTCGCCTACGCCGGCCAGCTCGCCGGGCGCGCGCGGGACGCCTACGTGCCCTTCGAGATCACCCTGGACGAGGGCACCGGCAACGCGGGCGTCCTGCACGTCGTCGAGACGACCGGCGCGCTGTTCGCCGCGACCGTCCGCACCACCCCGCCCGGTGTGCGGGCCTTCCATCCGTACCCCTTCGGCAGCGCCGACCGCGAGGGCTTCGCCGCGATGGGCGTCGCCGAAGTGCTGCTGCACACCCATGACATCGCCCGCGGGCTCGGCATCCCGTACGAGCCCTCCCCGGACCTCGCCGCGGCCGTCCTGGCCTGGCTGTTCCCGCACGTGCGGCCGGACACCGAGCCCTGGCCGACCCTGCTGTGGGCGACCGGCCGCGGCGAGCTGCCCGGCCGCGCCCCGGTCACCGGGTGGCGGTGGTGCAACAACCTGGTGCTGCCCGCCGGGCGCGTCACCCTCACCGGCATCCGCCCCGCCGTCGCCGACGACATCCGCCTGGGCGGCACGGGCGGCCTGGACTGGCTCGGCGGCGCCCCGCACGAGGGCACCCGCCAGGCCTGCGCCGCCCTGATGTCGGCGTACGAACGGGGCGTGCTGCGGCCGGAGTTCGGGGTGTTCGCCCTCGTGCGGCGCGACGACGGCCGCGCGGTCGGCAGCGTCAGCTTCCACGGCGCCCCGGACGAGGAGGGCCGGGTGGAGATCGGCTACGACCTGGTCGAAGCGGCCCGCGGCCAGGGCTGTGCGACCGAGGCGGTGCGCAGCCTGACGGAGTGGGCGCTGGCCCGGGACGACGTCGACACCGTCGTCGCGGCGATCGCGGCGGACAACCTGCCCTCGCAGAGCGTGGCGTCCCGGGCCGGGTTCGTCCGGGCGGCCGTCGAGGAGGAGCGGACCGCGCGCGAGGCGCACGGCATGGCGGACGGGCTGCGCCTCTACCTGCGCCGCGCCTGACGCCCCTTCGGGCGGCGCAGCCCGGCACGGCGCAGCAGGCGCACCACCTCCCGGCTGCTGACCTGCACCGCGCCGGCGGCCACCGCGTCGGCGTACCGGTGCGACGGCAGGTCGTAGTGGTCGCGTTCGAAGGCCCGCCGGGGCACACCCAGGTCCGCGGCGAACCGGTGCAGTTCGTCGTACGACACGTCGCTCACCAGGTGCGACCACATGCGCCCGTGTCCGGGCCAGGTCGGCGGGTCGATGTAGACGGTCACCGGCGCCTCACGAGGACGCCGCCCGGCCGGTGGCCGAGCCCAGCGAGCCCACCGACGCGACCTTCACCCCCGCCTTGTGGCACACCCAGTGCGGGTCGGGGCCCAGTTCGGGCTCCACGTCGAGGGCGTGCGGGTCGCCCGAGCCGCACACCGGGCACAGCGGCCAGCGGCCGTGCCGCTCCAGCAGCGCGTCCTGCACGTCCTGGGCGACCAGGCCGGCGACGTAGCCGACGCCCTCCGGCCACTGCTCGACCCACCAGCGCCGCTGGGCGACGGACTCCTCCACCAGTGAGACCACGTCCGCCTCGGCGACCCGGCCCGCGACGAGATCCGCGAGCACCAGGGCGCGGGCAGCGTGCAACGCCTGTTCCAGGGGGCTGATGGGGTCCATGCACCCCATTGTGCGCACTCTTGACCACGACACCGAACCGAAAATATCTTTCATGAGTGACCCATGACGTGAAGGAAAGTTTCGCAGGTCCGGGCGGCTCGCTCGCCGCGAAGGTGCGCACGCTGGCGCCGTCCATGACCCGGTCCATGCAGCGCGTCGCCGAGGCCGTCGCGAGCGATCCGGCCGGCTGCGCCGCGCTCACGATCACCGGTCTGGCCGAACGCACCGGCACCAGCGAGGCCACGGTGGTGCGCACCGCCCGGCTGCTCGGCTATCCGGGCTACCGCGATCTGCGCCTCGCCCTCGCCGGGCTCGCCGCCCAGCAGCAGTCCGGCCGCGCACCCGCGATCACCACCGGCATCGCGGTGGACGACCCCCTCGCCGACGTGGTCGCCAAGCTGGCCTACGAGGAGCAGCAGACCCTCGCCGACACCGCCGCCGGACTCGACACCGCCCAGCTCGACGCGGCCGTCACCGCGCTCGCCGGCGCCCGCCGCACCGACGTGTACGGCATCGGCGCGTCCGGGCTCGTCGCCCTGGACCTCACCCAGAAGCTGCTGCGGATAGGGCTCATAGCCCACGCGCACAGCGACCCGCACCTCGCGGTGACCAACGCGGTGCAGCTCCGCCCGGGTGACGTGGCGATCGCCATCACGCACTCGGGGTCGACCGGGGACGTCATCGAACCGCTGCGGGCCGCCTTCGAGCGCGGGGCGACGACGGTGGCCGTCACCGGGCGGCCGGACTCCCCGGTCACCCAGTACGCCGACCACGTGCTGACCACGGCCACCTCGCGGGAGACCGAGCTGCGGCCGGCCGCGATGTCCTCCCGGACGAGTCAGCTGCTCGTGGTGGACTGCCTGTTCGTGGGGGTCGCCCAGCGGACGTACGAGACCGCGGCGCCGGCGCTGGCCGCGTCCTACGAGGCGTTGGCGCACCGGCACCGCAGTGGGGTCCGATAGACCGTAGGACCGGCCGTCCGCGCACCCGCCCGTCGCGCACCCGCCCGTCGCGCACCCGCCCGTCGCGCGCCTGCCCGCGCCTCCGGCCGGTCACCGCCCCTGCCGACACGCCACCCAAGAGAGCCACCCCCCATGACCTCTCACGACCTGCGCCGCCAGCTGGCGTCGCTGACCACCGAGGCCTTCCGGCCCGAACTCGCCGACATCGACCGGCTGCCCACCCTCGACATCGCCCGCCTGATGAACGCCGAGGACGCGGGCGTGCCCGCCGCCGTCGCCGCCCAGCTGCCGCGGATCGCCGCCGCCGTCGACGCCGTGGCCGCCCGGATGGCCCGCGGCGGACGGCTCGTCTACGCCGGGGCGGGAACCGCCGGACGGCTCGGTGTGCTGGACGCCTCCGAGTGCCCGCCCACCTTCAACACCGACCCCGCCCAGGTCGTCGGCCTCATCGCGGGCGGACCCGAGGCCCTGGTGACCTCCGTGGAGGGCGCCGAGGACTCCGGGGAGCTGGCCCGCAAGGACCTCGACTCCCTCGCGCTGACGCCCGAGGACACGGTGGTCGGGGTCTCCGCCTCCGGCCGCACCCCCTACGCCGTCGCGGCGGTCGAGCACGCCCGTGCCCTCGGCGCGCTGACCGTCGGCGTCGCCTGCAACGCGCACAGCGTGCTCGGGGCCGCCGCCGAGCACGCCGTCGAGGTCGTCGTGGGGCCCGAGCTGATCGCCGGTTCCACGCGCCTGAAGGCGGGCACGGCGCAGAAGCTCGTGCTGAACATGCTGTCGACGATCACGATGATCCGGCTGGGCAAGACGTACGGGAACCTGATGGTCGACGTGCGCGCGTCCAACGACAAGCTCCGGGCCCGGTCCCACCGGATCGTGGCCCAGGCCACCGGAGCGGGCGACGAGGAGATCGAGAAGGCGCTGGCCGAGACCGGCGGCGAGGTGAAGCCCGCCATCCTGACCCTGCTGGCCGGGGTGGACGGCCGCACGGCCGCCCGCCTTCTGGAGGAGTCCGGCGGCCGTCTGCGCGCCGCGCTGGCGCACGCCCCCCGCTGACCCGCACGCTCGGGGCGTGCGCAACGACCCCGCCTCCACCGCGACCGCCGTCCTCGCCCGGGTCGGCGGCCCGGCCAACGTCACCTCCGCGGCCCACTGCATGACCCGCCTGCGGCTGACCCTCGCCGACCCCGCCGCCGCGGACCGGGAGGGCCTGCGGGCCGTGCCCGGGGTGCTCGGGGTGGTGGACGGCGGGCACCTCTGGCAGATCGTGCTCGGCCCCGGGGTGGCCGACGCGGTCGCGGCGCAGGTGCGCACCCGGATCACCGCCCGCCCCGCCGCCGGCGCGCCCGAGGCAGCCCCCGGACGGCCGGCGGACGCCGGGGCCCGCACCGGGGAGGCGGTCGGGCGCCGGCACGACACGCCCGTCAGGACCGCGCTGCGCCGCGTCGCGAACGTCTTCGTCCCGCTGATCCCCGCCCTCGTCGGCTGCGGCGTCCTCGCCGGGCTCGACGGGCTGCTGGTGAACGCCGGCCTGCTGCCCGCGCTCACCCCCGCCCTGTCCTCGGTCGCCTCCGCCTTCATGGCGCTGATCGCGGTGTTCGTCGGCCACAACACGGCGAAGGAGTTCGGCGGCACGCCCGTGCTCGGCGGGGCGGTCGCGGCGGTGGTCGTGTATCCGGGCGTGGCGAAGGTGACGGCGTTCGGCGTGCACCTGGCGCCCGGGCAGGGCGGGGTGCTCGGGGCGCTCGCGGCGGCGTTCCTGGCCACCAGGGTGGAGAAGTGGTGCCGGGGCCGGGTCCCGGGCGCCCTGGACGTCCTGCTGACGCCGACGCTGACGGTCCTGGTCCCCGGACTGGTGACGCTGTACGGCCTGATGTACGCGGCCGGCACGGTGGCGACGGCGATCGGCGCCGCCGCGAACTGGCTCCTGGCGACCGCCGGGGCCCTGGCCGGGCTGGTCCTCGGCGGCCTCTTCCTGCCCCTGGTCATGCTGGGCCTGCACCAGGCCCTGATCCCGCTGCACGCCACCCTGATCGACCAGCAGGGCTTCACGGTGCTGCTCCCGCTGCTCGCGACGGCGGGCGCAGGCCAGGTGGGCGCGGCCCTCGCGGTGTACGTCCGGCTGCGCCACGACGTCCCGCTGCGGACGACGATCCGCTCGGCCCTCCCGGCGGGCCTGCTCGGCGTCGGCGAACCCCTGATCTACGGCGTCTCGCTGCCCCTCGGCCGGCCGTTCCTGACCGCCTGCGCGGGCGGGGCGGCGGGCGGGGCGTTCATCGGCTTCTTCGCGATGCTGGGCGCCGAGGTGGGCGCCACGGCGATCGGCCCCTCCGGCTGGGCCCTGTTCCCGCTGCTGGCGGGGAACAGGAGCCCCGGCACGCTGGCCGCGATCTACGCGGGCGGCCTGCTCACCGGCTACCTCGCGGGCTTCCTGGCCACCTACGCCTTCGGCCTCCCCCGCCCCCCGCGCACCCCGGCCGCGGCCGACTAGCCGCAGGGGGCGGCTCGCGGGGGTGCGCTTCTATTCTTGGGAGGCCGGCCGGGGTGCCCGAAGTCCTCGGGGTCATCCTCGGCGCCGGGAACCGAAGGACTACGCGGGACGACCATGAACCACGCCCAGACCGCCGCCCTCGGCCGAGCCCTGCGACTGCTCGGGGAGCACGGGGAGGCCCTCACCGCCGACACCCCGGACTCCCGGCTGCACGAGATCAGGGACGACCTGCGCAGGGCGCTCGACCTGCTGGACGAGAGCGTCACCTCCGCCGCGCCCGCCACCCGCTGCCCCGAGCATCCGCAGGGCCCCGTGGACGAGAGCGCGCCCGATCTGTGCCTGCTGTGCGAGACCCGGCGCCGGGCCGCCCGGCGGGCGGAGTACCAGGGCGGCCGGTCGCCCGCCGCGCCCGTCGCCACCGCCCCCTCCCGGTACGGCGTGCGCGGCGACCGGCCCCAGCCCCAGCAGCGGTGGCTGCCGGAGCTGTGGAACGGCCAGGAGTGGCAGCTGTGCGGGACGCCCCGGCGCGACCGCCGGGAGGCCGAGGCCTACCTCGCCGCCCAGCGGCGCGGATCCCGGCCGGCCATGGCCTACCGGCTCGTGCACGAGTTCACCGACTACGAGGTGCTGCGGGTGTGGGGGACGCCGGTGCGGGTCGACATCGAGCCGTTGAACGGCAACCTGTAGGCGCGCCTCAGCTCAGCGTCTTCACCGCGGCCGCGTCGTACGGCTTCAGCTCGTCGGAGCGGCCGGAGAGCACCTTGGCCGCCCACTGGGGGTCCTGCAGCAGCGCCCGGCCGACCGCGACCAGGTCGAACTCGTCCGCCTCCAGCCGGTCCAGCAGGTTGTCCAGGCTGCCGACCGGCGCGCCCTCGCCCTGGAACGCCTTGACGAAGTCGCCGTCGAGACCGACCGAGCCCACGGTGATGGCGGGCTTGCCGGTGAGCTTCTTCGTCCAGCCGGCCAGGTTGAGGTCCGAGCCGTCGAACTCGGGGACCCAGTAGCGGCGGGTGGAGGCGTGGAAGACGTCGACGCCGGCCGCCGCCAGCGGGGTGAGGACGGCCTCCAGCTCCTCGGGGGTCTCCGCGAGGCGGGCGGTGTAGTCCTGCTGCTTCCACTGCGAGTACCGGAAGATGACCGGGAACTCGGGGGAGACCTGCTCCCGGACCGCGGCGACGATCTCCGCCGCGAACTTGGTCCGGGCCACCGGGTCGCCGCCGTAGGCGTCGGTGCGGCGGTTGGTGCCCGCCCACAGGAACTGGTCGATGAGGTAGCCGTGGGCGCCGTGCAGCTCCACGCCGTCGAAGCCGATGCGTTCGGCGTCGGCGGCGGCCCGGGCGAACGCGGCGATGACGTCGTCCAGGTCCTTCTGCGTCATCACCTTGCCGGTGGGCTCGGCGCCCGCGTCGACCAGGCCGGACGGGCCCACCGCGGGGGCGTCCGCGAACGGCGGGTCGCCCTGCTTGCGGACCATGCCGATGTGCCACAGCTGCGGGACGATCGTGCCGCCGGCCGCGTGCACCTCCTCGGCGACCTTCGCCCAGCCCGCGAGCTGCTCCTCGCCGTGGAAGCGCGGGACGCGGTCGCTCTGCCCGGCCGACTCGTGACCCACGTAGGTGCCCTCGGTGACGATGAGACCGACCCCGGCGGCGGCACGGCGCGCGTAGTACGAGCGCACGTCCTCGCCGGGGATGCCGCCCGGGCTGAACATGCGGGTCATCGGCGCCATCACGATCCGGTTCGGCACGGTGAGGCCGTTGAGGGTGATCGGCCGGGACAGGACCTGGGCCGCGCGGGAGGCGGCGGGCGTGGTGACGGTCACGTGGACTCCTCGGGGGTGTGCGGTCACGGCCGGCGTGGACCGGCCGGTATGTGCGCGCGCATTGTTGCAGCTGCTGAAAAAACAGCGCGGGCGCGGCCCCGCATTCCGCCCCGCCCGGCATCCGGCCTGTGACCCCGGCCACACCCGCGCCCCTCACGGCGGCCCGCCCGGCACCCGCAGCCGCGCCTCCCGGTTCATCCGCCGCACCCGCTCCCGCAGCACCTCCCCCGGCGGCGCCGGCTCCACCTCCCCCGGCGGACAGTCCCACTCGCGCCCGCCGCCCACCGGCCGCAGCTGCACGTACCCGCCCACGTGTCCCCTCACCTCGCCGATCCGCCCGGTCCGCACATCGACGGCGTACGAGCCGACCGCCGGAACGCCGCTCATCCCTCGCCCCCGTGCGCCGCCGCGCGCAGGGCCGCCGCCAGCCGCGAGGCCACGCCCAGGTTGCAGCGGCCCAGGTCGACCAGCGCGTACGGTTCGCCGTTCGCGGCCGACACGGGGTCGACCCGGAGCGACGGCAGCACGATGCCGAGGCCCTGCAGGGCCGTGCGCAGGTGCTCCACGGCCTCCTCCGTCGTCCGCGGCCGGTGGCTCTCCGCCGTCTCTTTCACGTTCCTACCTCCACGCTGAGTTTCCGGTTCACCACACAGAGTGGCCGTTGCGCCTCTAGCCTTGCCAGATACGACGCCTCAACAACCTCGGATGTGGGACAGGGAGCCGCCGTGCCCGGACCGAAAGACCTCGACCCGTCGTCGTCACCGCGCGCGCTCCTGGGCGCGGAGCTGCGCCACGCCCGCGAGAAGGCCGGCCTGAGCCAGGAGGAACTGGGCCGGCGGCTGTTCGTCAGCGGCTCGTTCATCGGCCAGCTGGAGGCGGGCACGCGGCGGATGCAGGCGGAGTACGCCCGGATGCTGGACGAGGTCCTGGGGACGGAGGACTTCTTCACCCGCAACTGCGCGGCGGCGGCCAGGTCGAAGTATCCGGAGCACTTCGCGCAGGCCGCGGAGGCGGAAGAGGTCGCCACAGCGATCAGGCAGTACGCGCCCCTGCTGATCCCGGGACTGCTCCAGACGCCCGCGTACGCGCGAGCCGTGTGCCGGGCGTATCAGCCGACGGCGCCCAAGGAGGAGATCGACCGGCTGGTCACCGCCCGCACGGAGCGCGCCCGGATCCTCGACGACCCAACAGAGCCGTTGTTGTGGGCGGTGATCGACGAGGCGGCACTGCGCCGGGTGACGGGCGGCCGCGCGGTGATGGCGGAGGCGCTGCACCATCTCGCCGGTCTGGCCGGCAGCGGGCGGGCCATCGTGCAGGTGCTGCCGTTCGACGCGGGAGCGCACGCGGCGATGCAGGGCGCGATCAAGCTGATGGACTTCGAGGACGCCCCGCCGCTGGTGTACTTCGAGGGGGTCGGCACGGGACGGCTGGAGGACGACCCGGCCGTCGTCCGGCACCAGCGGTTCACCTACGAACTGCTCACGGCCTGCGCACTCTCGCCGGAGAAGTCCCTGGCCCTCATCGAGGCGATGGCGCAGGATTACGCCTATGAGGAGCATCCCTGAGCACCTGCTGGACACGGCCGTCTGGCACAAGTCCAGCTACAGCGGCGGCGACGGCGGCGACTGCCTGGAGGTTGCCCGCTGGCGCAGGTCGACGTACAGCGGCGGCGACGGCGGCAACTGCCTGGAGGTGGCCGATGGCCACCCCGCCCTCGTCCCCGTGCGCGACTCCAAGAATCCGCACGGCCCGAAGCTCGTCTTCCGGGCGGAGGCCTGGGCCGCGTTCACCTCTTCCCTCAAATGACCCGGCCGAGAAGCTAGGACACGCCCGAGGGCGGCGCCCCCAGCCGGAAGCTGGAGGCGCCGCCCTCGGTCCGTAGGACAGGCGATCGATCGTGAGACCGATCAGAAGTCCATGTCACCGCCCGGCATGCCGCCGCCGGCCGGCGCGGCGGCCTTCTCCGGCTTGTCGGCGATGACGGCCTCGGTGGTGAGGAACAGCGCGGCGATGGAGGCGGCGTTCTGCAGCGCGGAACGGGTCACCTTCGCCGGGTCGATGATGCCCTCGGCGACCAGGTCGACGTACTCGCCGGTCGCGGCGTTCAGGCCGTGGCCCGGGGTGAGGTTGCGGACCTTCTCCACCACGACGCCGCCCTCGAGGCCGGCGTTGACGGCGATCTGCTTCAGCGGGGCCTCGAGCGCGATGCGCACGGCGTTGGCGCCGGTCGCCTCGTCACCCTCGAGCTCCAGCTTCTCGAAGACCTGGGAGGCCTGCAGCAGGGCCACGCCACCACCGGCGACGATGCCCTCCTCGACGGCGGCCTTCGCGTTGCGGACGGCGTCCTCGATGCGGTGCTTGCGCTCCTTGAGCTCCACCTCGGTGGCGGCGCCGGCCTTGATGACCGCGACACCGCCGGCGAGCTTCGCCAGGCGCTCCTGCAGCTTCTCGCGGTCGTAGTCGGAGTCGCTGTTCTCGATCTCGGCGCGGATCTGGTTGACGCGGCCGTTGACCTGCTCGGAGGAGCCGGCGCCGTCGACGATGGTGGTCTCGTCCTTGGTGATGACGACCTTGCGGGCGCGGCCCAGGAGGTCCAGGGTCGCGTTCTCCAGCTTGAGGCCGACCTCCTCGGAGATGACCTCGCCGCCCGTGAGGATGGCGATGTCGCCGAGCATGGCCTTGCGGCGGTCGCCGAAGCCCGGGGCCTTGACGGCGACGGACTTGAAGGTGCCGCGGATCTTGTTGACGACCAGGGTCGACAGGGCCTCGCCCTCGACGTCCTCGGCGATGATCAGCAGCGGCTTGCCCGACTGCATGACCTTCTCCAGCAGCGGGAGCAGGTCCTTGACCGAGGAGATCTTGGAGTTGGCGATGAGGATGTACGGGTCCTCGAGCACCGCCTCCATGCGCTCCATGTCGGTCGCGAAGTAGGCGGAGATGTAGCCCTTGTCGAAGCGCATGCCCTCGGTGAGCTCGAGCTCCAGGCCGAAGGTGTTGCTCTCCTCGACGGTGATGACGCCTTCCTTGCCGACCTTGTCCATCGCCTCGGCGATCAGCTCGCCGATCTGGGTGTCGGCGGCGGAGATGGACGCGGTGGAGGCGATCTGCTCCTTGGTCTCGACGTCCTTCGCCTGCTCCAGCAGGGCGGCGGAGACGGCCTCGACGGCCTTCTCGATACCGCGCTTCAGAGCCATCGGGTTGGCGCCGGCGGCGACGTTGCGCAGACCCTCCTTGACCAGGGCCTGGGCGAGCACGGTCGCGGTGGTCGTACCGTCACCGGCGACGTCGTCCGTCTTCTTGGCGACTTCCTTGACCAGCTCGGCGCCGATCTTCTCGTACGGGTCCTCGAGCTCGATCTCCTTGGCGATGGAGACACCGTCGTTGGTGATCGTGGGCGCGCCCCACTTCTTCTCGAGGACGACGTTGCGGCCCTTGGGGCCGAGCGTCACCTTCACGGCGTCCGCGAGCTGGTTCATGCCGCGCTCGAGGCCGCGCCGCGCCTCCTCGTCGAACGCGATGATCTTGGCCATGTGAAGTGGTCCCTCCAGGACTGGGGGTGATTCCTTCGGACCGCGCCCGCGCCCGCGACGGACGGCTCGCCGGCCGCGTGGTTCCTTGCCCCACTTGGCCTGCGGGCCTCACCGACCCGGTCCTTCACTGTCACTCTCACCTTCAGAGTGCTAACGCCAATGATTAGCACTCGGCATGGTCGAGTGCAAGCGCCCCGGGTCATGCGGCAGGCCCGTCAGCCGCCCGCGAACACCGGCGCGCCGGGCACGGCGAAGGGCCCGCACCCGGTGCTGGTGCGGGCCCTTCGTCACAAGAAACGTTCAGGCGGTGACGCGAACCATGTCGGCCTGCGGACCCTTCTGGCCCTGCGAGATCTCGAACTCGACTCGCTGACCCTCTTCCAGGGTGCGGTAGCCGTCCATCTGGATCGCGCTGTAGTGGACGAAGACGTCCGCACCACCGTCGACCGCGATGAAGCCGTACCCCTTCTCCGCGTTGAACCACTTGACGGTGCCCTGAGCCATGCCTAACTCCCCTATTACTGGCCCTTGCACAGATCCACACTTCGCGGACCCGGGTCAGACCTCACCCCCCAACTGGTCGGGGGCGTGCGCCGGAACGCGTCGACCGCGGCTGAATGTATCTGTCCCACTGCCGTCTGCAACAGGTCAATCGGACGAGAAATCTGGACGCGAGCGGTCCGCACGGTAGGGGAAATTCACCCGATCACAGGGCAAGTCGGGCCCCATAAAAGCCGCAAAGGCCGCGGAAAGCCCTTGCACTTTGGCTGCTTCTTGTCGGGCCCTCGGCGGGAAATCCGGGGCCCGCGACCCGAAGGCCGCGACCGTGTTCCCCAACTCTACCGCGCTCAATCAAACTGAATTGCCCCTTCCGCTTCTCTTGCGGAGGGGGCAATCAGATGAACATCGCGTCACCGGCATTACCGAGGGTAATGCCGGGGCCGGTCAGCCGCCGGCGACGGCCGGGATGATCGACACGCCGGCGCCGTCGGGGGTCGCCGTCTCCAGGCCCTGCTCGAAGCGGACGTCGTCGTCGTTGACGTACACGTTGACGAAGCGGCGCAGCTTCCCCTGGTCGTCAAGCACCCGGGCGGCGATCCCGGTGTGGTTCTTCTCCAGGTCGGCGATGACCTCGGCGAGGGTGGCGCCCTCGGCGCTGACCTCCGCCCGGCCGCCGGTGTAGGTGCGCAGGATGGTGGGGATGCGAACGGTCACGCTCATGCGAGGCCAGCCTCTCGGAAGGAGTCCAGGGTCGGGCGGATGGTGGCGGTCAGGCCGGTCCCGGCCACCGCGTCCAGGGTCTTCAGGCCGTCACCGGTGTTGAGGACGACGGTGGTCTTCGCCGGGTCCAGCACACCGTCCTCGATCAGCTTGCGGGTCACGCCCACGGTCACCCCGCCGGCGGTCTCCGCGAAGATGCCCTCGGTCCGGGCGAGCAGCTTGATGGCGTCCACGATCTCCTCGTCCGTCACGTCCTCCACGGCGCCGCCGGTACGGCGCGCGATGTCCAGGACGTACGGTCCGTCGGCCGGGTTGCCGATGGCGAGGGACTTGGCGATGGTGTCCGGCTTCTGCGGCCGCACGACGTCGTGCCCGGCCTTGAAGGCGGCCGACACCGGCGAGCAGCCCGCCGCCTGGGCGCCGAAGATCCGGTACGGCCGGTCCTCGACGAGTCCCAGCGCGATCAGCTCCCGCAGCCCCTTGTCGATCTTCGTGAGCTGCGATCCGGACGCGATCGGGACGACGATCTGGTCGGGCAGCCGCCAGCCGAGCTGCTCGCAGATCTCGTACGCCAGGGTCTTGGAGCCCTCCGCGTAGTACGGCCGCAGGTTGACGTTGACGAAGCCCCAGCCCTCGCCGGCCGGATCGCCGATCAGCTCGGAGCAGAAGCGGTTCACGTCGTCGTAGGTGCCCTCGATGCCGACCAGCTCGCCGCCGTAGACCGCGGCCATGACGACCTTGCCCTGCTCCAGGTCGTGCGGGATGAACACGCAGGAGCGCAGGCCCGCCCGGGCGGCGGCGGCGCCCACGGCGCCGGCCAGGTTGCCCGTCGAGGAGCAGGAGAGCGTGGTGAAGCCGAAGGCGCGGGCGGCCTCCAGCGCCTGCGCGACGACCCGGTCCTTGAAGGAGTGGGTCGGGTTGCCGGAGTCGTCCTTCACGTACAGACCGCCGGTGACGCCCAGTTCGCGGGCCAGGTTGTCGGCCTGGACGAGCTTGGTCCAGCCCGGGTTCAGGTTGGGCTTGCCGGCGACGTCCGCCGGAACCGGCAGCAGCGGCGCGTACCGCCAGATGTTCGCGGGGCCCGCCTCGATGCGGCGGCGCAGCTCCTCGGCGTCGTAGCCGGAGAAGTCGTAGGCGATCTCCAGCGGGCCGAAGCACTCCTCGCAGGCGAAGACCGGGCCGAGCGGCACCCGGTGGCCGCACTCGCGACAGCTCAGGGCGGCGGCGGGACCGAGGTCGACGGTGGGGACGCTGGTGCTTGCAACTGTCTGCACAGCCATGGAGGCGAGGCCCTTTCTCCTCATCTTCCTCACGGCGCATCTCGCCGCGAGACGGATTTGGCACCTTCCCTAGCCGGGAGCCTCGCTGCGAAAGACGAGTACCGACTGGAGGGTTGCCGGGGCTTCACCGGGCCGTGTCCCTCTGCCCCTCTGGATGAGCTGTATGCGGTTGTGGGCGCCGCGGACCCCCGGCATGCGATGGTCATCGGCGTTGTTCAAGACTGTAACCGAAGGCCAGGACGGTCGAGGGAGTCGTCCGAACCGCGAGATGGATCACACGGCGGCGTGTGGTCGTGACAGTGAGGAGCCGCAGAGCGTGCTGGAAGAAGTCGAGCGCTGGCTGGCCGACCGCTCCTGGTCCGTGGGCGACCGCCCGCTCCAGCGGATCCTGGCCGCCAAACAGCGCACGGGGCAGACGGTCAGCGTCGTGCTGCCCGCGCTCGACGAGGAGGAGACCGTCGGCGACATCGTCGCCGTCATCCGGCAGGACCTCGTGGAGCGGGTCCCGCTCGTCGACGAGATCGTCGTCGTCGACTCCGGATCCACCGACCGCACCTCCGAGGTCGCCGCGCGCGCCGGCGCCCGGGTCGTGCACCGCGACGAGATACTGCCCCGCATCCCGGCCGTGCCCGGCAAGGGCGAGGTGCTGTGGCGTTCGCTGCTGGTGACCGGCGGGGACATCGTCTGCTTCGTCGACGCGGACCTCAGGGAGTTCTCCTCCGACTTCGTCCGCGGCATCGTCGGCCCGCTGCTCACCGACCCGGAGGTCCACCTCGTCAAGGCCATGTACGACCGTCCGCTCGGCGCCGCCGCCGGCCAGGGCGGCCGGGTCACCGAGCTGATGGCCCGCCCGCTGCTGAACATGCACTGGCCGCGGCTGGCCGGCTTCGTGCAGCCGCTCGGCGGGGAGTACGCGGCCCGCCGCTCCCTGCTGGAGCGGCTGCCGTTCCCCGTCGGGTACGGCGTGGAGCTGGGCATGCTGGTCGACGCGCTGCACCTGGTCGGCCTGGACGCGCTGGCCCAGGTCGACGTGGGGGTGCGCAGGCACCGGCACCAGGACGGGCAGGCCCTCGGCCGGATGGCCGCCGCGATCTACCGCACCGCGCAGCTCCGGCTGGCCCGCGGCCATCTGGTGCGGCCCGCGCTGACCCAGTTCGAGCGGGGCCCGGACGGGTTCGAGCCGCGCACCTACGCCGTGGACACCGAGGAGCGGCCGCCCATGCTGGAGATCGCCGAGTACGCCGAGCGGAGAGTGGCGTGAACAGGGCCTCCCTTCCCGGCGGACCGTACGTTTGAGCGTTTCCGGGCCGGGCTAGGTTGAGGCGTATGGCTTTCACGCACGGTGCTGCCGACAAGGCTCAGGTGCTGGTCGCGTCCAACCGCGGCCCGGTTTCGTATCAGGTGGGCGAGGACGGCTCGCTGCGCGCCAGACGGGGCGGCGGCGGGCTGGTCTCGGGACTGTCGGCCATCGGGTCGGACGCCGACTCCGTGTGGGTGTGCGCCGCGCTGGGCGACGGCGACCGGGAGGCCGTACGGCGCGCGGAGGGCGGGCTGCTGCCGGCCGAGGACACCGGCGGGCAGCGGGTGCGGATGCTGGACGTCGACGCGGCCGTGCACGCCGAGGCGTACAACGGCATCGCCAACTCGGTGCTCTGGTTCGTGCACCACATGCTGTACCAGACGCCGCTGGAACCGGTCTTCGACGCGGAGTTCCGGCGGCAGTGGGCGTCCTACGAGGCGTACAACCGGGCCTTCGCCGAGGCGCTGGCCGAGGAGGCCGCCGACGGCGCGGCCGTGCTGATCCAGGACTACCACCTGGCCCTCGCCCCGCGGATGCTCCGCCAGCTCCGCCCCGACCTGCGCATCGGCCACTTCTCGCACACGCCGTGGGCCCCGCCGGACTACTTCCGCCTCCTCCCCGACGACATCGCCGCCGAACTGCTGACCGGCATCCTGGGCGCCGACCGGGCCGCGTTCCTCACCCGGCGGTGGGCCGACGCGTTCACCGACTGCTGCCACGCGGTGCTGGGACCCGGCATCCCCTCCGGCACCCGGATCGGGGTGCACGGGCTGGGTGCGGACGCCGACTTCCTGCGCAAACGGGCCCACGAACCGGACGTGGACGAGCGGATGGCCGCCCTGCGCGAGGAGATCGGCACGGGCCCCGACGGGGCGCCGCGCAAGGCGGTCGTCCGGGTCGACCGCACCGAGCTGTCCAAGAACATCGTCCGCGGACTGCTGGCGTACCGGCAGCTGCTGGAGGACCGCCCCGAGTGGCGGGAGAAGGTCGTCCACGTGGCCTTCGCCTATCCGTCCCGGCAGGACCTTCCCGTCTACCGCGAGTACACCGCCGAGGTGCAGCGGGTCGCGGACGCGATCAACGAGCGGTTCGGCACGGCGGGCTGGACCCCGGTCGTGCTGCATGTGAAGGACGACTTCGCCCGCTCCCTGGCCGCGTACCGGCTGGCCGACGTGGCCCTGGTGAACCCCATCCGGGACGGCATGAACCTGGTCGCCAAGGAGGTGCCCGTCGTCTCCGACGAGGGCTGCGCGCTGGTGCTGTCGCGGGAGGCCGGGGCGCACGAGGAGCTGGGCGGGGACGCGATCACCGTGAACCCGTACGACATCACGGGCACGGCCGCGGCGCTGGCCGAGGCGCTGGCGATGCCGGCGCGGGAGCGGGCCGAGCGGTCGGAGCGGCTGGCCGCCGCCGCGACCGCGCTGCCGCCGGCCCGCTGGTTCCTGGACCAGCTGGAGGCGCTCGGCCCTCAGCCGAGCTGAGCGGCCAGCGCGCGCAGGAACGCCACCACTCCCTGCGGGCCGTCCACCACCAGGTCGGCCCGCTCCGCGAGTTCCGGGACCTCCGCGCTGCCGCTGCAGACCAGCAGGCCGGGGGTCCCGTCGGCGCGCAGCTTGTCGACCGCGGCGAAGGCGGGCAGGTCGCCCAGGTCGTCGCCGGCGTAGACGACGCATCCGGCGTGGACGGCGCGGGCGTGGTCCAGGAGGGCCACGCCCTTGTCCATGCCCGGCGGGCGCAGCTCCAGCACCAGGCGGCCGGGCTCGACGATCAGGCCGTGCCGGGCGGCGAGGTCGGTGAGGGGCCCGACGAGGGCCTCGAAGGCGCCTTGCGGGTCGGTGGCGCGGCGGGTGTGGACCGCGACCGCGCGGCCCTTCTCCTCGATCCGCGTGCCCGGCCCGGCGGCGGCGCGCTCCAGCAGGCGCGGCAGCTCCGCGCGGGCGGCGGCGACGCCGGGGTGCGGCGGGGGCGCGGTGACCGTGCCGGTGACCGCGTCCCAGCGTTCGGCGCCGTAGTGGCCGAGGACGGTGAGGCGCTCCAGGCCGGGGACGCCGGCGAAGCCGCCGTACCGGACCGCCACCTCGGGCGGGCGGCCGGTGATCACGGCGATCGAGGCGACCTCGGGGGCGAGCGCGGCCAGTGCGGGCACGGCCTCGGGGTGGGCGCGGGCCTGCTCGGGGTCGGCGACGATCGGGGCCAGGGTGCCGTCGAAGTCCAGGCCGATCACGGCGGAACCGGGGCGGGCCAGGAGCGCGGCCAGTCCGTCCCGGCCGGCTCGGGTGCTCGGAAGCGGCAGAGGGTCCATACCGCGACCCTATCCAGCGCGCGCCGACTCACGCCTCGCCGGACGGCCTCGGCGCCTTCGCGCGGATCACCCCGGGGCCGCGGCGTCCGGCACGGCGCCTCGCCGCGCTGCCGGACCACCCGGGCGCGCCCGGTGCGCGGGGGCCCCCCGCCTCACGGCGCGCCGCGCCGGACGTCGCGGCCCGGTTCCGGCCCGGTCCGAGCGGCGCCCTGTGCGCCGCGGCGCCCTCGGCGCGGCTCAGCGGTCCGCCCGGCGGGCCTCCCGGACGCGGCGCAGGCGGTTGACCGTGACCGGGTCGTGGGCCAGGGCGCGCTCGTCGTCCAGGAGGGCGTTGAGCAGCTGGTAGTAGCGGACGGGGGCCAGGCCCAGCTCCTCGCGTATCGCGCGCTCCTTCGCGCCGGGGCCGGGAAAGCCCCGGCGCTCCAGCGCGAGCACGGCCTTCTCGCGGCTGCCCAGTTCCATGGCAGCCACCGTAGCGCCGGGCACCGACAGCCGGTGGCCGGCGGGTCCTAGCCGACGCTGCGGCTGTCCGCCGCCGTGGCCGCCGACTGCAGGCGGGTCAGCACGCCCGCGGGGCTGCCGGCGGGGGAGACGGCCTGGCCGATCTGCTCCTTCACGGCCGCGCTGACCGCCGCCCAGGAGGTCTTGCCGACGGGGTACAGCTCGGAGGTGGGCAGCTGCTCCAGGAACGGGTGCAGGGCCTTGTCGGTGGCCGCGTCCGACGCGCTCATGGCGTTGGAGGCGGAGCCGGTGACCGGCAGCAGCCCGTACTCGCGGGAGAAGGCGAGGACGTTCTTCTCGTCGTAGACGAAGTCGAGGAACTCGCCGATCTGCTCGGCGTGCCCGTTCTGCTTGAAGCCCATCATCCAGTCGGCGACGCCCATCGAGGCGCGGGCCTTGCCGGTGCGGCCCGGCATCGGCACCATGCCGAACTTCACGCCCTTCCTGGCGGCCTGCTGGATGAGCGTGGGGTGCCCGTTGAGCATGCCGACCTGGCCGTCGGCGAAGGCGGCGAAGGCGTCCGCGCGGTTGAGCTTGCCGGGGGCGACCGGGCCGGTCAGCTCCTTGGCGACGAGCTCGTCCTTGAGCCAGGTGAAGGTCGCGACGTTCTGCGCGGAGTCGAGGGTGTAGGTGCCGACGTCGTCGGTGTAGCCGCTGCCGCCGCTGAGCAGCCACTGCATCGTCTCGGCCTGGGCCTCCTCGGGGCCGAGCGGCAGGGCGTAGGGGTACTTCACGCCCCTGGCCTTGAGCGCCTCGGCGTCGGCGGCCAGCTCGTCCCAGGTGGTGGGCGGGGTGATGCCGGCCTTGGCGAACAGGGTCTTGTTGTAGAAGAGCACCCGGGTGGAGGCGGCGAAGGGGATGCCGTACTGGGTGTGCTTCCACTCGCCGGCGTCGGAGAGCTGGGAGAGGAAGTCCGCCTGGGTGCGGATGGAGAGCAGTTCCGAGGCCGGGTAGAGCTTGCCGCTTGCCGCGTAGTCGGCGTAGGCGCCGATCTGGGCCATGTCGGGGGCGTGCCCGGCGTCCACCATCTCCTTGACCTTGCGGTCGACGTCGTTCCAGGAGTAGACGCTGACCTCGATCTTCACATCGGGGTGCCGGGACTCGTACTCCTCGGCCAGGGCGTCCCAGTACTTCTTGGAGCTGTTGGCGGCCGAGTCGCCGTAGTCGGCGGCGACCAGTTTCAGAGTCACGTCGGACGAGCCCGTGCTCCCGCAGCCGCCGAGGACCGCTGTCATGCCCAGTGCGGACACCACCGCGATCGTTCCTGCCGTACGCCGACCCACCGTCACTATCCCAACCCTGCTGTCTGACCGTTCAACAATTGGACCCATAAGGTCTACACCACGTGAGTGGACTAGACCTCTCCTGGGTAGGCGGGTCACACTAGGCCCGTGGTGAGACATGTCATCGCCCTGGACGTGGGCGGTACCGGGATCAAGGCCGCCCTCGTCGGCGACGACGGCGCGCTGCTGCACCGCGCCCGGCGCGCCACCGGGCGCGAGCGCGGCCCCGAGGCGGTGATCGAGGGCATCCTCGACTTCGCCGCCGAGCTGCGCGCGTACGGCGTCGAGCACTGCGGCGAGCCGGCCGCCGCGGCCGGCGTCGCGGTCCCCGGCATCGTCGACGAGGAGCGGGGCACCGCCGTCTACGCCGCCAACCTCGGCTGGAAGGACGTGCCCCTGCGGGCGCTGCTGGGCGACCGGCTGGGGACGCCCGTCGCCCTCGGCCACGACGTGCGCACCGGCGGGCTCGCCGAAGGCCGCATCGGCGCCGGCCGGGGCGCCGACCGGTTCCTGTTCGTGCCGCTGGGCACCGGGATCGCCGGCGCCATCGGCATCGACGGCCGGGTGGAGGCCGGCGCGCACGGCTTCGCGGGCGAGATCGGGCACATCGTCGTACGCCCTTCAGGCGCCCCGTGCCCCTGCGGGCAGCGCGGCTGCCTGGAGCGGTACGCCTCCGCGTCCGCCGTCGGCGCGGCCTGGGCGGCGGCCTGCGGGGACCCGGAGGCCGGCGCGGCCGACTGCGCGCGGGCCGTCGCGGCCGGCGACCCGGACGCCGTCCGCGTCTGGCAGGAGGCGGTCGACGCCCTCGCCGACGGCCTGGTCACCGCACTCACCCTGCTGGACCCCCGCACCCTGATCATCGGTGGCGGGCTCGCCGAGGCGGGGGAAGTGTTGTTCCCGCCGCTGCGGGACGCGGTCCGGCGACGGGTCACCTTCCAGCGGACGCCGGACATCGTCCCCGCCGCCCTCGGCGACAGCGCGGGCTGCCTGGGCGCCGCCCTGCTCGCCCGGGACCTGCTGACGACCACTTCATCGAACCCGGAGGTAAGCACCTGATGGCCACAGAGCGGGAAACCCCGGCCCCGGACGGCGCGCCGGAGGCCGCGCGGGGAACTGCGCGATCCGCCACGACGGGCCCGCAGGTGCTCACCGGCGCACACGTGGTGCTCCCCACCGGCACGGTGCCGAACGGGCGGCTGGCCGTCGACGGCGGGCGCATCACCGACGCCGCCCCGGCCGGCGCCCGGGTCGTCGACGTCACCGGCCACTGGCTGGTGCCCGGCTTCGTCGACATCCACAACCACGGCGGCGGCGGAGCCTCCTTCTCCGGCGGCGCCGACGAGATCCTCACCGCCGTCCGCACCCACCGCCGGCACGGCACCACCACCCTCGTCGCCTCCCTCGTCACCGACGAGATGGACCTGCTGGTCCGCCGGGCCGGCCTGCTGAGCGAGCTGGCCGAACAGGGCGAGATCGCGGGCATCCACTTCGAGGGGCCGTTCATCTCCCCGTGCCGCAAGGGCGCCCACTCCGAGGAACTGCTGCGCGACCCGGACCCGGCCGAGGTCCGCAAGCTGATCGACGCGGCGCGCGGCACGGCCAAGATGGTCACCCTCGCGGCCGAACTGCCCGGCGGCATCGACTCCGTGCGGCTGCTCGCCGAGCACGGCGTCATCGCCGCGATCGGGCACACGGACGCCGGCTACGAGCAGACCGTCGAGGCGATCGACGCGGGCGCCACCGTCGCCACCCACCTCTTCAACGCCATGCCCGCCCTGAACCACCGCGCCCCCGGCCCGATCGCCGCCCTGCTGGAGGACGAGCGGGTCACGGTGGAGCTGATCGACGACGGCACCCACCTGCACCCCGCCGCGCTGCAGCTCGCCTTCCACCACGCGGGCGCGGACCGGGTCGCCTTCATCACCGACGCGATGGACGCGGCCGGCATCGGCGACGGCCGCTATCTGCTCGGCCCGCTGGAGGTCGAGGTCAGCGAGGGCGTGGCCCGGCTGGTGGACGGCGGCTCCATCGCCGGCTCCACCCTCACCCTGGACCGGGCCTTCCAGCGGGCGGTGACCGTCGACAAGCTGTCCGTGGAGGACGCCGTGAAGGCCCTCTCCGCCAACCCGGCCCGGCTGCTCGGCCTGGACGACCGCATCGGCTCCCTGGAACCCGGCAAGGACGCCGACCTCGTCCTGCTGGACGCGGACTTCCGGCTGAAGGGCGTGATGCGCCGGGGCGAATGGGTGGTCGCACCCCAACTGCCCTGATCCGTACCGGTGTCGGGAGACGGGGGCCGGGGCGCGCACTGGGCCGGCCGCCGTCTCTTTGGCATGATCGAGGCCCCGGACACCGATGGCATGTGCACGGACCAAGGGAGGTCGGCCCGGGTGATCCTCACGGTCACGCTGAACACCGCTCTCGACCTCACCTACCGCGTGCGGTCGCTGCGCCCGCACACCTCGCACCGGGTGTCGGAGGTGGCCGAGCGGCCCGGCGGCAAGGGCGTGAACGTGGCCCGGGTGCTGGCCGCGCTCGGGCACGAGGCGACGGTCACCGGGTTCGCGGGCGGCGCGACCGGCCAGGTGCTGCGCGAGGGGCTCGCGGGCACGCCCGGCCTGACGGACGCACTGGTGCCGGTGTCCGGGGCGACCCGGCGCACGGTCGCGGTCGTGGACGGCCTCTCGGGCGACACCACCCAGTTCAACGAGCCGGGCCCGCACATCGCCCCGGCCGAGTGGGGCGCCTTCCTGGACCGGTACGAGGAACTGCTGCCCGGCGCGCGGGCCGTGGCCCTGTGCGGCAGCCTGCCGCCGGGGGTGCCGGTGGGCGCGTACGCCAACCTGGTGCGGGCCGCGCGGGCCGCGGGCGTCCCCGTCCTCCTCGACACCAGCGGCGAACCGCTGCGCCGCGGGGTCGCCGCCCGGCCCGACGTCATCAAGCCGAACGCCGACGAACTGGCCGAACTCACCGGCTCGCACGAGCCGTCGCGCGCCACCCAGGACGCCCGCCGGCGCGGCGCCCGGGCGGTCGTCGCCTCCCTGGGCGCGCGGGGCCTGCTGGCGCTCACCCCGGAAGGGCGCTGGCGCGCGGTCCCGCCCGCCGCCGAGCACGGCAACCCCACCGGCGCCGGCGACGCGGCCGTCGCCGGCCTGCTGACCGGGCTGCTGGACGGGCTCTCCTGGCCGGACCGCCTCGCCCGCGCGGTCGCCCTGTCGGCGGCCACCGTGCGGTCACCGGCGGCGGGCGACTTCGACCGCGCGGCCTACGAGAAACTCCTGGCGTCAGTGACGGTGACGGCGGCCTGACAGCGCCGCGCAGCCGTCGGCCCACGGCCCCGGCGGACGCCGGGGCCGCATGGCCGCCCGGTGGCTCAGCCGGCGCCGACCCAGCCCTTCACCAGCCACATCTGGTCGATGAGGGCGTCGCACTGGTTGCCCTGCTCGCAGGAGAGCTTGATGGTGTTCGTGCCCTTGTCGAGCTGGACGTAGTTGTACGTCTTCGTCCAGCCCTTGGCGTAGTCGCCCGCCGGGGCACCCGTCCAGTTCCTCAGGTCGGCGGCCCTGGCGGAGGCCGTGCCGTTGACCGTGAGGGTGGCGGTGGCGTCCTTGCCGGGCACGCTGTACCCGACGTAGACGCTGTACTTGCCGGCCTCGGGGATGTTGTTGACGGTCCAGGTGATCGAGGCTCCGGGCTGGTTGAAGCCCGTCACGTAGACGCCGCCGCTCGCCCTGGCGCCCTTGACGTCCGACGCCGTCGTCGCCCCGGCCCCGAGGGTCAGGTCCTTCGCGTCGGTCTTCGGCAGCTCGCCCGCGGACGCCGAGGCGCTGCCCGACGGCTTCGGGGCCTGGCTCTGGGACTGGATCGGGCCCGGGCCGGCCCGGTCGCCGCCCTTGTCGTCGTCCGTGTTGCCGTTGATCATCGCCACGCCGATGCCGATGACGACCGCGGCGACCACCGCGATCGCGCCGATCAGCAGGCCCTTGGTGTTCGGGCCGCGGCGGCCGGGCGCGGAAGGCGCGGCACGGCGGCCCCCGGCCGGGGCGCCGCCGGGCAGCGTCTCCGGGGCCTGGTAGTGGGCGTTCGGCTGGCCGTAGGCACCCTGCTGCTGCCCGCCCTGGCCGTAGGCGGCCTGCGGCTGGCCGTACTGGCGCTCACCGACCGCGCGCACCCTGCTGACCGAGTTCGGGTAGCCGTAACCGCCGCCGGACGGCGGCTGGGCTCCCCGGGCCTGGCCGTCTGCGTACAGGTAGCCGAACGGGTCGTCGTCCTCGGGCGTGCTCGCGCCGTTGTCGCCGGGCGTCATCCCTGGTACTCCTCAGCAGGTGCGGGCGGATGCGTGAAGGGGTGTTGGAGTAGCGAGCCTACCCGCTTCAACTCCCCCGATCGGGTGACCCGAACCGCTTCAGCGAACTGACCTGCGGCTCATCCGGCGCGACGATGCTGTTTGGGACGAGATCGTTTCTCTACGTACATCCGCTCGTCGGCGGACTTCAGCACCTCGTCCGCCGTCATGCCGCAGTGCGCCCAGCCGATGCCGAAGCTCGCGCCCACCCGGACGGCCCGTCCCTCGGCGCGGATCGGCTGGATGATCTCGTTGCGCAGCCGCACGGCGAGGTCCTGGGCGTCGGCCCGGCCGAGGCCGTCGGCGAGGATGACGAACTCGTCGCCGCCGAGCCGGGCGACCGTGTCGCCGTCGCGGACGCCGTTGCTCAGCCGCCGGGCGACCTCGATGAGGACCGCGTCGCCCGCGTTGTGCCCGAAGCGGTCGTTGATCGACTTGAAGCCGTCGAGGTCGCAGAAGAGGACGGCGAGGCCCTTGGCGCCGTCGTCGCGGGCGTCCTCGGGGGCGACGGTGTGCACATGGTGGTCGTAGCCGTCGTACGCCTCCGCGCCCGGCGCGAAGTCGAAGCCGTGGCCGGCCGGCGGGTCGAAGGCCGTCTGGGGCAGGCCGTAGGCGGCGTCCAGGGAGTCCGCGGCGCCGGCGTGGGCCGGCCGCTGGCAGAGCCGGGCCGACAGGCGCGAGCGGAGTTCGGCGGAGTTCGGCAGGCCGGTCAGCGAGTCGTGGGAGGCGCGGTGGGCGAGCTGCAGCTCCCGGCGCTTGCGCTCCTCTATGTCCTCGACGTGGGTGAGCAGGAAGCGGGGGCCGTCGGCGGCGTCCGCGACGACGCTGTTGCGCAGGGACACCCACACATAGGTGCCGTCGCGGCGGGCGAGCCGCAGCTCCGCGCGGCCCCCTTCCGCGGAGGTGCGCAGCAGGGTGCCTATGTCCTCGGGGTGGACGAGGTCGGCGAAGGAGTAGCGGCGCATCGCGGAGGCGGGGCGGCCGAGCAGCCGGCACAGGGCGTCGTTGGTGCGCAGGATGCGGCCGTGCTGGTCGCCGCCCATCTCGGCGATGGCCATGCCGGAGGGTGCGTACTCGAACGCCTGACGGAAGGATTCCTCACTGGCCCGCAACGCCTGTTGCTCACGCTCCAGGCGGACCAGGGCGCGCTGCATGTTGGCCCGCAGACGGGCGTTGCTGATCGCGATGGCGGCCTGGAAGGCGTACATCTGCAGGGCCTCGCGGCCCCAGGCGCCGGGGCGGCGGCCGTTGCGCGGGCGGTCGACGGATATGACGCCGAGCAGTTCGCCGGAGGAGCCGCCCGGCACGCCGGGGGTGTACATGGGCGCGAAGAGCCGGTCGGCGGGGTGCCACTCGTCCTCGAAGCGCGGTGCGGGCCCGTCCGTGTACCACTGGGGCACGTCGTCGTCGTCGAGGACCCAGCCCTCGGTGTGCGGTATGAAGACGAGGTCGCCCCAGCGTTCGCCCATGGCGAGCCGCTTGTCCCAGGACTCCCGGGAGCCGACGCGGCCGGTGATCAGGGCCTCGGCGGCGGCGTTTCCGGAGAACGCGGCGACGACGAGGTCGCCGTCGGGGCGGACGAGGTTGACGGCCGCCATCTCGTACCCGAGGGCGTCCACGGCCCCGTCGGCGACGGTCTGCAGTGTGTCCGCCAGGCTGCGCGCCGTGTTGATGTCGGCCATGACCTGGTGCAGCTGCCGCAGGGACGCAAGGCGGACGTACGGCTCCGACTCGGTCTCCATGCTCGCCCTCCCCCCGAGACCTCGCAGCGAATCAAGGGTTGTCTTCGGCGCTTCTCTACGGTGGCTCTTACGGTGTTTCGACGGCGCTCTCACGACGTACCGCCACTGAATCACAGCGCGCTGCCCACTCGGTACACAGGGTCAACAATTATTGCCCCTTGTGACTCAAGTCACACAGAAACGTGAACAATTGAGTGGAGTTTCTGCGTTTGGCTGTGCGTTTACTGAACGCAAGGTTTGTGCGCGTGTTCACATGATGCACACATGCGGTGCTCCGCTGCTGGACCTAGGACCCGGCTCGGGCGGAGGGCCGATGCGGCCCGCGCGGCCCGGAGACTAGCGTTTGACCTGTGCTGAAGACTGTCTCGCCCATCATCCCCCTGCCCCACGGGCATGCTGAGGGGGTGAGCAACGACGAGTTCCGGGCCGCGATGTCCCGGCTGGCCTCCGGCGTGGTCCTGGTCACCGCGCAGGAGCCGTCCCTGGACCCGGACGACCCCGGCGCACCGGACGCCGAGGACGTCGGCATGACCGCCACCGCCTTCATGTCGGTCTCCCTCGACCCGCCGCTGGTCCTGGTCAGCCTCCGCGCCGGCTCGCGCATGGACGACCTGCTCGCCGAGCAGCCGCTGTGGGCGGTGTCCGTCCTCGCCGAGAGCCAGCGGCACATCGCCGGCCGCTTCGCGATGAGGGGCCGCATCAGCGACCGCCTGCTCTTCGAGGACATCCCCTACGTCCGCGGCAAGGCCACCGGCGCCCCGCTGGCCGGGGGCGCGCTGGCCACCCTGGAGTGCCGTACCGAGCAGCGGGTGCCTGCCGGCGACCACACGCTCGTCATCGGCCGCGTCCTGACCGCCGACGTGCCCAGCGCGGAGGGCGGTCCGCTGATGTACTTCCGCAGCAGGTACCGGCAGTTGCGGTGAGCCGCCCCCGGCAATCCGCCGGCCGTGCCGGAACGGAACCCGCGAGATGCACTCGCCCGGCATCCGGGGCCGGACGGCCCCGAGGAGTCCTGCCTGCGGCTGGGCTTCCGCCGAGACCGTGAGACGAGCGGGGGCAGACGGCGGCCGTGCCGCCCCCGCGACGCGGGGACGCCGGGGTGATCCGGGCGACGGGGCCTCGGCCTAACCCCAGTCCCGCCCCGAGCGGCCGCGCTTCGTCTCGGCCCGCTGCTTCTTCTCCCGCAGCCGGCGTTCATCGATGCCCCGCGGGACACGGGTCGGCCTGCGGGGCTTCGGCGGCGGCGCGGTGGCCTCCGCCAGGAGCGCGGCGAGGCGCACGGCGGCGGCCTCGCGGTTGCGCCACTGGGAGCGGTGCTCGGAGGCCCGTACGGTCACCACGCCGTCGGCGAGCCGGCCGGCCAGCCGCTCCAGCGCCCGCTCCTTCCACACCGCGGGCAGCGCCTCGGTGCGGGCCAGGTCGAAGCGCAGCTCCACCTGTGTGTCGCTGGTGTTGACGTGCTGTCCGCCGGGCCCGGACGACCTGGAGAAACGCCACGTCAGCTCGGCCTCGGGGAGCGAGACCGAGCCGCGGATGAAGTAGGGCCCGGACATGCGTCCCATGTTCCCGGTCCGGCCCGCCCCACGTCACCCGGATTTCCGGCACGGATCCCGGCACGGATTCCGGCATGCGGGTAAAAAAGGTAAAGGGATCCGGAACCACCGGGAGCCCCCTCGACGTTCTTCCCGGTGACGGTAGCTTCGTCGGCACAGACGTGCACGCACGTGCACGGACAACGCACGGGTATCTAGGAAGGGACTCCCAACATGGCTGTAAGCCTGTCCAAGGGTGGCAACGTCTCGCTCACCAAGGAGGCTCCGGGCCTGACCGCCGTCACCGTGGGCCTCGGCTGGGACGTCCGCACCACCACCGGCACGGATTTCGACCTGGACGCCTCCGCCATCGCGGTCAACCCGCAGGGCAGGGTCTACTCGGACGCCCACTTCGTCTTCTTCAACAACAAGCAGACCCCGGACAGCTCCATCGTCCACACGGGCGACAACCGCACGGGCGAGGGCGCCGGCGACGACGAGGCGATCAACATCAACCTGGCCGCGCTCCCGGCCGACGTCGAGAAGGTCGTCTTCCCGGTCTCCATCTACGACGCCGAGAACCGCGGCCAGAACTTCGGCCAGGTCCGCAACGCCTACATCCGCATCGTCAACCAGGCCGGCGGCGCCGAGATCGCGCGCTACGACCTGTCCGAGGACGCGGCCACCGAGACGGCCATGATCTTCGGTGAGCTGTACCGCAACGGGGCGGAGTGGAAGTTCCGCGCCGTGGGCCAGGGTTACGCCTCGGGCCTGGTGGGCATCGCCCAGGACTTCGGCGTCAACGTCTGACGGCTTCCGCACGGCGGAGCCCCCGGATCCCGGCGTCCGTGCCGGGAGCCGGGGCTCCGGCGCCGCTGCCGGATACGGCGGCGCACACCGGAAAGCCGGGACTCCAGCGCCGCTGCCGGATACGGCGGCGCACACCGGGAAGCCGGGGCTCCAGCGCGGCTGCCGGATACGGCGGCGCACACCGGAGAGCGGGGCTCCAGCGCGGCTGCCGGATACGGCGGCGCACACCGGGAAGCCGGGGCTCCAGCGCGGCTGCCGGAACGGCGTCGCGCACCCGGGGCGCCGGACACCCTGAGGCCGGCCCGGCACCGCGTCAGGTCGCCCGGGTGCTCCTCGGACCCGCGTCCCGGCCGTGCCGGGCGCCGGGGTGCGCACGGCCCGCGCCGAGGACGGTGGGACCGCCCTCGGCCGCGAGGTGACCGGCCACCGCCGCGACCGATCCCCGGCCCGCCGCCGCGCGAGCCGCCGCGCCGGGTGCGGTGTCCCGCGCCGCGTCACGGGCGGTGCGGCTTGCCGTCGCCGTACAGCCAGTCCTTCCAGATCCCGGTGAAGTCCTCGTCCGGGGCCTGCCTCTCCACGAACGCGGTGAAGTCCGCGGTGCTCGCGGTGCCGTGGCGGTGCGCGGCGGCCCAGCCCTGGACGATGTCGTAGAAGGCGTCGTCGCCGACCGTCTGCCGGATCCGGTGCAGCACCATCGCGCCGCGCTGGTAGACGGGGCTGTCAGAGATGTGCGCGGCCCCGGACGGCTTCGCCGGCGGGAAGGCCCAGAGCGCCTCGTGGTCGCCCTCGTACAGGCGGGTGAAGGTCTCCTCGGCGCTTCGGCCGCCGTGGTCCTCCTCGTAGAGCCACTCCGCGTAGGTGGCGAAGCTCTCGTTGAGCCACATGTCCCGCCAGGAGGCCGGGGTGACCGAGTCGCCGAACCACTGGTGGGCGAGTTCGTGCACCAGGGTCGCGGTGTCGAGCTGGTCGGCGGGGACGACGGGCCGGGTCTGGGTCTCCAGGGCGTAGCCGGCGTCGCCCGGGCGGTCGACGACGACCCCGGCGGAGGAGAACGGGTACGGCCCGAAGTTGTACTCCTCCCAGTCGAGGATTGCGGGGATCTTCGCCAGCACCGCGGCGCTCGCCTTCGCCTGGGTGGGGTCGACGGCGGTGACGACGGGCAGGCCGTGCGGGCCGCTGGCGCGGGTGACGGTGTAGTGGCCCACGGCGACGGTGGCGAGGTAGCTCGCCATGGGCTGGGCGCTGTGCCAGTGGTAGGCCGTCCGGCCGCCCTCGGTGGTCCGGTCCACCAACTCGCCGTTGGAGACGGCCTGCAGGCCCTCCGGGACGGTGACGGTGATGTCGTAGGCCGCCTTGTCGGAGGGGTGGTGGTTGCCGGGGAACCAGGCCATCGAGCCGACCGGTTCGCCGAGCGCGAGGGCGCCGTCGGCGGTGGGCAGCCAGCCCTCCTCGGCGCCGTCGGGGTCGGTGAGGGTGCGCGGGACGCCCGAGTAGCGGACGGTCGTGCGGAAGGTCTCGCCCTTGCCGAGGTGGTCGGCCGGGCGGACGGTGAGTTCCCGGCCGCTGCGGCTCCAGCGGGCGTCCTCGCCCTCGACGGTGACGGAGTCGACGTGCAGCCCGGCGAGGTCGAGGTCGAACGCGGACAGGTCCTGGGTGGCCCGGGCGGTGAGGACGGCCGTGCCGGTGAGGCGGCGGGAGGCCGGGGTGTAGTCGAGGGCGAGGGCGTAATGGCCGACGTCGTAGCCGCCGTTGCCGGCCTTCGGGAAGTACGGGTCGCGTACGCCCGGTCCGCCCGGTGTGCCCCGCACCCCGCCGCCGCAGCCGGCGCCGGCGAGGGCGAGCAGGGCGACGACGGCCGGGACAAGGCGCACGGATCTGGACATGTCAGTGATCTTAGGCACGCGGACCGCACCGCAGGGGGCTTCGTGCCGGCGGAACCGCCGTCGGGCCGGTGCGCACCGCGAGTTCGGCGAGCGGACCGGTGCGGGCCTGACCACCGGGCGTCCGGCCCGTATCGCGCGGGCAGCGGCGCCGGCTGGGCCGGATTCGGCGCTGACGGCGGGGAGTTCAGCGGTCGCGCCCGCACGATGGCCGACGGCCGACCGCACGGGCGAACCGCGCACCGCGCACCGCGCAACGGATGGGCACCCCCCGGCAGAGACACCGGTAGGCCGGGCGGACCGCGAAAGGGCCGGCGGACCGCCACGGCGGACCCGCACACCGCAGGACGGGCCCGAGGCACCGCCCGAGGAGCGGACGGGCCGCCCGAGGAGCGGACGGGCCGCCCCGGCGAACCCGCACACCGCGCGGCGGATCGGGCGCACCGCCGAAGAGACCGGGCGGCACCCGAGAGGAGATCGGGCAGCCCCCGGGGGACCGTGTACCGGCGGAGGGGGCGGTGGGGCGGCGTGACACCATCTGCTGCGTGCTCGACATCGGCTACGCCCTCTCCAACCGGTTCCCGGACCCGCCGCAGACCGACTACCGCCGTGCGGACGTCCACGCGCTGCGGCACGACCTGTTCTGCGGGGACGTCTACCTCGCGGACACCGAGACCGACCGGGAACTGTCCACAGCCTGGGGATGGGTGCCGGTGCTGGACTTCGCCTGGGCGCTGTGCGACATCGTGGAGCGGCTGGACCGGGACCCCCTGGGCTCCCGCGCCGCCCGGCCGCAACGGGCGGAGCTGGACTTCACCGAGTCCACCGACCGCATGCTCTTCGAGCGCCGCTTCGGCTGGGTCGACATCACCTCCGACTGGACCCCCGCCGAGGAGCCCCCGCTCACCTTCTCCCACACCGAACTGCGGCGGGAGGCCCGCGACTTCCTGCACGACCTGATCGCGGACCTCACCGACCTCCACGAGGACCTGGCCGAGAACCCGGCCGTGTGGACCCTGCAGGCCCGCTTCCCGCGGATGCCCTAGGGCCCGTCGACGGTCACCCCTCCACCCGCAGTCCCAGCTCGGCCGCCAGCACCGGGGCCAGGTCCAGGAGCTGGCCCGTCGTGACGACCGCTCCGGACAGGCGGTCCAGACCGCGGGCGATCTCCAGGGGAGCGGCGCCCCGCATATCCACGTCCCTCAGGGTCGCCCTGCCGAAGTCGGCGCCTCTCAGGGCGCAGTCGGCGAACTCCACCCGCTCCAGGCTCGCGCCCGCGAAGTCCGGCTCGACCAGGACGCACGACTCGAAGACGACGTCCCTGAGCCGGGCCCCGCGCAGATTCAGGTAGTCGATTTTGCCGCCCCGGACGACGACCCGCTCCAGCACGGCGCCGTGCATCTGCGTGCCGCCCAGCCGCGGGTCGACCAGTTCGACGTCGCGGAACGTGGACCCGGCGAGCTCGGTGCCGACCCCCCGCAGCCCGGTCAGCACCGAGTCCAGCACCCGGGCCCGGCCCAGCGCCGTCTCGTCCACCGCGCACCCCGTCAGCGCGCAGTCCATGAACCGGGCGCCGGCGCCGTCCTGTCCGGCCAGGTCCCGCTCCCGGAACTCCAGCCCGTCGTAGTCCCCGTCCGGCTCCAGCTCCCGCTCCGCCCACGGCCGCAGCGGCGGCAGCCGCACCTGAGGCCGCCGCGCGCCCGTCACCGCTGCCCGGCCCGCCGGCCGGCTTCCCGTCGCTCGCCTCACCATGCGCCCATGCTGCACCCCGCCACCGACAAACCCCGCCCCGGGCCGGAGGGCGTGGCGGCTCCGGCCCGGTGCGGAGGGCGTGGCGGCGCCGGCCCGCGCGTGCCCGGCGATGTCACGTTCGCGGCGGCCGGACCGTCGTAACGACGGAGCAGGCGCGACGACCCAGGGAGACCCCATGCACCGCATCACCGTCATCGGCGGAGGCCTCGCCGGACTGACCGCAGCGATCACCGCCGCCGAGGCGGGCGCCAGGGTCACCGTGCACGAGGCCCACCACAGCCTGGGCGGCCGCGCCCGGACGGCCGGGGGACCGTACCGGACCAACGAGGGCCCGCACGCCTTCTACGCGGGCGGCCCCCACTGGACCTGGCTCCGCCGGCGCGACCTGATCGGCCCGCTCGCTCCCCTGCCGCCGCTGGAGGCCGCCCGGCTGCGGCTGCACCACCGCGGCGCCCTGCGCCGCACCCCGCCCTTCGCGCTGCTGAGACTGCTGCGGCCGAGGACCGGCCCGGCCCCCGTCGACACCGACTTCCGCACCTGGGCGACCGGAATCGCCGGCGAGGAAGGCGCCCGGGCCGCCGCCGCGTACACCGCCGTGGCCCTCTTCCACCACGACCCCGGCAGCCTGTCCGCCGCCTTCGTGCAGGAACGGCTGCGCCGGGCCACCGCGCTGCCGCCGGAGGCGCACTACCCGCGCGGCGGCTGGGGCGCGGTCATCGACCGGATGGCCGCCCGGGCGTGGAACATGGGCGTGCGGATCGAGACGGAGTCCCGGGTGGACGAGCTGCCGGGCGACCGTCCGGTCGTCGTCGCCACCTCCCTGCCCGCCGCCCGGCGGCTGCTGCGCGACGACACCCTGGCCTGGCCGAGCGGCCGTACCGTCCTGCTCGACCTCGCCGTGCGCACCCGGCGCGGGGACCCCTTCGCCGTCTCCGACCTGGACGCGCCCGGCTGGATCGAGCGGTTCACCGCTCAGGACCCCTCCCTCGCCCCGGCCGGCGAGCAACTGCTGCAGGGCCAGTTCCCGATCGGGCCCGGCGAGAGCCGGGCCGACGGTCTCGCCCGCGCCGCGCACCTGCTCGACCTGGGGTTCCGGGGCTGGCGGGAGCGGGTGACCTGGCGGCGGGAGGCCGTGGCGGACGGCCGCACGGGCGCCGTGGACCCGCCGGGCAGCAGCTGGCGGGACCGGCCGGCCGTGGACCGCGGCGACGGCGTCTACCTCGCGGGCGACCAGGTGGCGGCGCCGGGCGTGCTCTCGGAGGTGTCCTTCAACAGCGCGATCACCGCGGTGTCCCTGATCCTCGGCCGGCCCGCCCTTGACCTCAAGCGCGCTTGAGGTCGGAGGGTGGGGCGCGCGAACCGTCGCACCACCGCCTCACCCGGGGGAGTCCCATGCACGCCGTCCGCCTGTACGCCTTCGGTCCGGCCGAGAACCTGATCTACGAGGAGACCGCCGACCCCGTCCCGGCCCCCGGCCAGGTGCGCGTCGCCGTCGCCGCCGCCGGTGTGCACCTGCTGGACACCGCCCTGCGCGAGGGGCACCGGGGCCCCCTGCCCGCGCTTCCCGAACTGCCGACCGTGCCCGGCCGGGAGGTCGCGGGCGTCGTCGACGCGGTCGGCGACGGCGTGGACGCGGCGTGGCTCGGCAAGCGGGTGGTGGCCCATCTGGGCTTCGCGCCCGGCGGGTACGCCGAACTCGCCGTCACCGACGCCGAACGCCTGCACGAACTGCCGGAGAGCCTGGACTTCGCCGCGGCCGTCGCCATGATCGGCACCGGTCGCACCGCGCTCGGCATCGTGCAGTTCGCCGAACCGGGACCGGACGACGTGGTCGTCGTGCCGGCCGCCGCGGGCGGCATCGGCACGCTGCTCGTGCAGTACTCCCGGAACGCCGGCGCGACCGTGATCGGCCTGGCGGGCGGCCCGGAGAAGACCGCCCGCGTCCGGGCCGAGGGCGCCGACCTCGCCGTCGACTACACCCGCCCGGACTGGCCCGCCGAGGTCCGCGCCCACCTCGGGGGCAGGCCCGCCACCCTCGTCTACGACGGCGTCGGCGCGGACGTCGCCCGGGAGGCCGTCGCCCTGCTCGGCCCCGGCGGCCGGCACCTGGTGTTCGGCTGGTCGGCGGAGGGCATCGCGGCGGGCGGGGGGCACTTCGTCGAGGGCGTCTCGCAGTCGGTGCTCGGCCCGGCGATGCTGGAGAGGGCCGGCGGCCTGCGCGCCCTGGAACTGCGCGCCCTCGCCGAGGCCGCCGCGGGCCGGCTCCGCCCGGCCGTCACCCGCTTCCCGCTGGCCCGGGCAGCCGCCGCCCACCGCGCCCTGGAGAGCCGCGGCACGGTCGGCAAGGTCGTCCTGGAGCCCTGACCGGCGCGCCGGCCGCCCGCCGGCCCGGTGCCGGACGTCGGCGGCCCGGCCCCCCGAGCCGGGCCGGCGCCCCGCCGGTGAGCCGGTGCACCGTCCACTCGTCCTGCGGCCGGGCACCCAGCGCCTCGCCTCGTAGAAGCCGCTCACCGGCCGGTTCCCGTTCGGCACCGCCCCCTCCGGCCCGCTCGTGGCCCCGCTGGCGCAGATCCGCGCCGGCTCGGCCGGTAGCGCCCGCCCGTGGAACGCCTTTCCCCGGGCGGCCGGTTCACGGACCAGCGCGTGGACGAGACGGACGTCGGCGGGGGCGGCGGCACGGATCAGGCCGCGCGGGTGACCGGCCGGGCGGGCGGCTGCGCGGGGCGCGGCGGCGGGAGGTCAGTGCCGCCCCGCGACCCGGTCCGCCGCCCTCGCCAGCCGGGAGGAGCGCGCGCCGGGGCGGAGGCGCTCGCGCCGGTCGGCGGCCCGGTAGGCGGCGTACAGGCCGTGCACGCCGAGCCAGCGGAAGGGCTCCGGCTCCCACTTGCGGACCTTGTGGTTCACCCAGGGCAGCTCGGTCAGCGTGGTGCGGCCGCCCTGTCCGGAGTCCTGCACGACCAGGTCGCGCAGCGTACGGGCGGCCAGGTTGGCGGTGGCGACACCGGACCCGACGTAGCCGCCCGCCCAGCCGAGGCCGGTGGCGCGGTCGAGGGTCACCGTCGCACACCAGTCACGGGGGACGCCGAGCACCCCGGACCAGGCGTGCGCGACCCGCACGCCCGCCAGGGACGGGAAGAAACGCGTGAGGATCTCCCGCAGGGCCGCCACGGTCGCCGCCTGGGTACGGCCGTCGTTGTCGGTGCGGGACCCGAAGCGGTACGGAACGCCGCGCCCCCCGAGCGCGATCCGGCCGTCGGCCGTGCGCTGGGCGTACATGTACGCGTGCGCCATGTCGCCGAGGGTCTCCCGGCCGTCCCAGCCGATCGCCGCCCACTGCTCCCCGGTCAGCGGCTCGGTGACGATCATCGAGGAGTTCATCGGCAGCCAGGTGCGCCGCTGGCCCTTGAGGGACGCGGTGAAGCCCTCGGTGCAGCGCAGGACGTAGGGGGCGCGGACGGTGCCGTACGGGGTGACGGCGTGCTTGGGGCGGACCTCCGTCACCGGCGTCGACTCGTGGACCGTCACGCCGAGCGCCTCCACCACGGCCGCGAGCCCCTTCACCAGCTTCACCGGATGCAGCCGGGCCCCGTGCGGGGTCCACGCCGAGCCGACCGCGCCCGCGACCCGGATCCGCCCGGCGGTCTCCCGGGCGCCGTACAGCTCGCGGTCCTGCTCGCCGTACGACAGCTCCCGCTCGTGGAACGCCTTCAGCCGCGCGAGCTGGGCCGGCGTGGTGGCCACCTCCAGGACGCCGCCCCGGTGCACGTCGGCGTCGATGCCCTCCGCCGCGGCGACCGCGACCACCTCGGCGACGGTGTCGTTCATCGCCCGCTGCAACCGGACGGCGGCGTCCCGGCCGTGCAGCCGTGCGTACCGGTCCCGGCCGGCGACCCCGTTGTAGAGCCAGCCGCCGTTGCGGCCGGACGCCCCGTACCCGCAGAACGCCTGCTCCAGCACGGTGATCCGCAGGAAGGGGGCCGCCTTCTTCAGGTAGTACGCCGTCCACAGGCCCGTGTATCCGCCGCCGACGATCACGACGTCGGCCGACGCGTCCCCCGGCAGCGGCTCCCGCACCGCGGGCAGACCGTCGTCCGCGTACCAGAAGGAGATCCCGCCGTTGACGACACCGCTCGCCGAGCTGTCCATGGCCGGGACGTTAACCCCTCCGACCGGCCAGTGTCTCCCTCGGATCCCATGCTGCTGCGCGGCCGGCGGCCAGCGGACGGCAGGCCAGCCCGATCAGCACCGACACGAAGTGGCCGAAGTCGGTGAAGGTCGGCCCGGCGGCCAGCGGAAGCCCGAACACCACCAGCACCGCCGCCAGGTACGCGTACCGCCAGGGCGCCGCGATCCGGTAGGTGAGCACCGCGATGACCCCGGCCAGCGCGTAGCTCACCCCGATGTCCAGCGTGTCGACCGCCGTGGGCGGCGCCGCGCCGTCCCGGATCGCCTCCGCCAGCACCGCCTCGCCGATCAGCGAGGCCAGCACGTGCGCCGACGCGCACACCGCCAGCCAGCGGGCCGTGCCCAGCCAGCGCTCCGCCGGCGCGTGGAACACCGTGTACAGGAAGGCGTACGGCGCCCAGTGCCCGCTCTCGATCCACATCGCGCTGGCCACCAGCACCCGCACCGGCGCGCGCGACAGCTCATGGAGGTTGGTCGACCGCTGCCGCAGGAAGTGCAGCTCGAACTCCGGCGGCATGTGGTGCAGGGCCACCGTGGTGACGAACAGGATGCCCAGCCACACGTACGTGCCGGGAGCGCTCCGGACGTACGCCGTCACCCCGCTCAGCCCCCGGCGCAGACCCATGAGCCGATTCACGCACGCCACCGCCGTCCGGCGCGTGACCGACATCCCGGCGAGACCCCGCCACGGTCAGCGTTGGTCGCCCTTATGCGCCCTCGGACGGCCCGGAAACGGCCCCGGGACCTAGGGCAGGGCGCCCCTTGCTGCCGCCCATGCCTGCTCGAACTCCTCGGCCGGGATGACAGCGGCGGTGAACTCGTCCTGCTCGTTGATCTCCTCGAGCGGAGGCACAGGCGCCTCTCCCAGCATGGTGCTCGGGCTCCACCGCGACTCGTCCGCCCAATCGAGCCGGCCATCACGGAAGACCTCGGCCTTGCGGACCTCGTACCGGTCCTCGCCGACCTCGCTGAAGATCTCCACCGGCTCATCGGGGAAGTCGTGATGCCAGATGACCTTGAGGTACCACACGATGTTGCCTGCCTCCACGTGTTTGCAGGTGGCTTGCGCGCTCTCCCCGTCGTTCCCTGCTGCTCGCCGCCTGACCCGGCATGCGGGGGGCGTCAGCAAGCAGGTGCAGCGGGTCGGCGGGGAGCTGTACGAAGACAGCCCCTGCCCCCGATCTGCCCGGCGGCGCTCCGCCGGCACCGGATGCGGCAGGCGGAGGCCGGTCGGCTCAAGGGGGTCGAGCTGTCCCCGTCCTCGTACGTAGGCCATCAGCCACAGGGACCGGCTGCTCAGGCGCCGTCTCGACCGTGAGTGACCGCCCCGGTCGGTGTCGGCCGTCGATGCCGGTACGCCCCGGACCGATCACCGGCCGGGGCGTTCTCGCTGTTCAGCGACAGAGCCCCCTGTCGGATTCGAACCGACGACCTTCGCTTTACAAGTTCGTTCTCCACCCGGTTGGGCTAGGGCCCACCTCGTGCACCGGTGCCGCACGCGGCTGCTGGTTGTCGCCGCCGTCCGCTGCCGTTGATGTCAGTCGTGGATGTCAGAACGCTGCGACCGCATGCAAGCATGTCGCCGTGATCACCATTGACGTCAGCGAGGTGACCGACGAGCGCGCCCTGCACCTGCTTCTGAAGCGGGAGCTGCGCTTCCCGGACTTCTACGGCATGAACTGGGCTGCCTTCTGGGACGCAATCACTGGCCTGGTCAGGATCCCGGACCATGTGCGCTTCCTTGGGTGGGAGCACCTGGCGGCCGGCGTTCCCCGCGGGGCCGCGATGCTTCGGCGGGCGCTCGGCAACTATCAAGCCACGTACCGCCCGGAGTTCGTCGCTGAGTATGCCTAGCATGAGCAATCTCCGGGCTTAGGCATGGCGTTACCAGTGTCGCAGATCATCTCCGGGCCCAGGCCAGAGCGGGGTGGGGGTGGTCACCCGCGGGTGCCGGCTGTCAGCGTTGGTCGGCCTCGGTCGGCCCAGGGACGGCCCACGAGGCTGCGCCGCCGATCGAGCCCGCTGCCCGCGGCACGCGATCGGTGCACATTTTGATCAGTTCATGGGACTAGCCGTTCAACAGCGATTAGTCTCACGGCCATGGCGACACCCGAAGAGATCGAAGCCCTCCTGCGCCAACCCGAGGGAGTAGATCTTGAGTTCAAGAATGCCAGAGTGCAGCCTCGCGTACTAGGCAGAATTATCGCCGCATTCGCCAATACGCGCGGTGGCACGATCATTGTTGGCATTGACGATCGACCTAATCCACCAGCGGGCAGGCTGACCGGCGTCGATCCGCGCGCATTTGAACGCCTCGTAGATTACACGCGCAGGCGGCTGGATCCCCAGCCAGAGATACGAGCCTTTTGCGTTACAGCTCAGGGTAAACAGTTCGGCATAATCCGCGTAGAAGCGTCCCAAAACGCGCCTGTATCCAGTGATGGCCAAGTGGCTATACGAGTGGGATCGAGCATTACGACGATACCCGCATCGAATCTTTCTCCTCATTCATCCAGCACCCCTGATTCGAATCGAATAGATCCCGAAGTTCGAGTGGCTTTGCGAAATCGACGCCGAGCGTTCCGGCGTCGCAACGTCCTGATTGTAGCGATCGCGGCCCTCGTCCTGCCTGGCGCGCTTTTTCTAGTCCGGTTCCTACAAGGAAAAGATCCTGCATCTATCACGCCTGGAGCAGCCCTACTAGGCTTTTCAATTCTTTTCGCCGGGCTAATGGTGGAACTCGTAGGGTGGAGGCCTGAGGACGAGGACGTCGCCCAAACGCGAGAGCGGGTGCGGCAGGCTGAAGTCGAACTGGAAGAGGAACTACGTTCCCCCCATGCCGATGCTTCGCAGTCACAAGCGGAGGATGAGGAGCAGGCACGCCTGACGCTTTCTGCCCTCTGGACAGTGACCCATCGCCGATTGGACCACTACCATGGCATTGCACTAGAACAAGCAGCCAAATCGTTCCGCAACGCCCAGATCGCCATGACTGTGGGCTTCATCTTGCTAGTTGCGTTCGCCGCAGTGGCCTTCTTCGCCAGCACGACAGCTGGCGCCGTCGTAGCTGGCGCACTCGGCGCAGTCTCCGCCGCTCTCGCCGGATATGTGAGCAGGACCTTCGTTAAATCACAGGAAACTGCTGCCGAGCATTTGCGCGCCTACTTTGATCAGCCACTTGAGTTCTCCCGCTATCTAGCTGCTGAACGTCTGATTTCTGACGCCCGTCTCGAAACACAGCAGCGAGCGGAAATCCTGAGTTCCTTGGTACAAGCGATGATCGCAGAGCCACCTTCGGATCGTGGCGCTCAGGATATTACGCAACCCGGCCAAGGCAGGTAGGCGCTGCAACCTCAGCTCCCCACTCACCTCAGCTCCCATCCCGTCTGCCGTCGACCCACACACCGTGGAGCGGGCGTGGTTCCTGGCGTCCAGGTGGAGCGCGCCACTGTACGAACGACCTGGACGCCAGGGGCCGCGTCT
>NZ_JBEXTB010000033.1:0-78860 GCF_040613915.1 Streptomyces sp. NPDC006193 | reverse complement strand
CCCGATCCGGACCTCGCCGAGTACGACCCGGAGGCCGCACGGATGCTGCGGGAGCGGGTGCTGCGGGAGGCCCGCCAGACAGGACTTGGTCTCCGGGAGTGCCCCGGTAGGTGGGGAGGCGCCTATTTCGACGGCCTCCTGCCGGTCACGCCCAGGTGCACCAACAGGGCCAGGTTGGGCTTGAGTTGGGCCGCCTTCACGCCCGCGGACGAGAACCCCTTCTGGTGGGCCGCGACCGCCGCGAGCATCGTGACCAGCGCACCGGCCACCGCCGCCGGGTTCACGTCCTTGTCGACCCTGCCCTTGGACTGCAGCTCCGCGATGGAGTCCGCGAGGGAGACGTTCACCGAGTTCAGGATCTTCATGCGGATCTTGTTGAAGCGCTTGTCCCCCTCGGCCGCGCCGAGGTCCACCACGCGCAGGATCGCATCGTGCCTGCGCCAGAACTCCAGGAAGCCGTCCACGAGTTCCTGCGCCGTCTGCCAGCCGGACCGGCCGGTCCAGGTGCGTCCCTCGAGCAGTTCGGTCAGCCCCGCGCCCTCGGCCGCCATCTGCTCGGCGAGCTCCAGGACCGCGCCCTCGACGTCCGGGAAGTACTGGTAGAAGGTCGCGGGCGACGTGCCCGCCTTCCGGGCGACATCGATGACCTTGACGTCCCGGTAGGGGGAGGAGCTGAGCATCTCGCTGAGGCAGTCGAGCAGCTTCTGCCGGGTCGCCTGCCCACGCCGGCCGGCCACGCGGCCGTCGACGGTACGCACTTGTCCTGTCATGTCGTCAGCTTACCGAGGGGTGATCTGAGCGCGATTCGGCCGACTGCAAATGGGGTGCGCGGGGGCCGCGGGGACGGTGTGCCTGGTCCTGCGGGGTGCGCGTAACCCGGTTACTTTGACGACATGGCCGAAAATAGCGCATCCGCGCACGAGCCGTACAGGGAGGGCGTGCCCTGCTGGGTGGACGCCCAGCTGCCCGACGCCGAGGCGGGCAAGCGGTTCTACGGTGATCTCTTCGGGTGGACCTTCGAGGAGGCGTACGGCTCCTCGGTGTGGGCCCTGCTGGACGGCGGCCCCGTCGCCTCGCTGGCCCCCAAGACGGACGGCCGGATGCCCACCGTCTGGACGGTCTCCTTCGCCACCCCCGACGCCGCGGCCCTCGGCCGGCGGATCACGGCGGCCGGCGGGCAGGTGGTCGTCGCCCCGTACCCGGTGGGCGGGCTCGGCACCGCCGCCCTGGCCGCCGACCCGGAGGGCGCGGTGTTCGGCCTGTGGCAGGCCGGAACGCACCGCGGCTTCGGGCGGCGGCACGAGCCGAACACCTTCGCCTGGGCGCAGCTGTACACCCGGAACACCGCCGCGGCCAACGCCTTCTACGGGGACCTGTTCCACGACGCCCTGTTCGGCGCCGGCGCGCGGCCCGACTTCGGCCGCGCGGACGTCTCCGAGGTGTTCGCTCCGGAGATGCCCCCGCACTTCCTCACCCACTTCCGGGTCGCGGACCTGGACGAGGCGGTCGGGGCGGTCCAGCGGCTCGGCGGGCGGGTGCAGGGGCCACCCTTCGAGACGACGTACGGGCGGGTGGCCGTCGTCGCCGACAATCAAGGGGCGTCGTTCGCGCTGCTGGAGCGCTGATACGCCCGCTTTGGCATGAGACACCCCGTTTTTTCGCCGGGTTCGCAACCGGCCGCCCGGCCAGGAAGAATCGGGGTGCGTGCCGCCACGGCGGTGCGGTGGTGAGACGCTGCACTTCGGCCGCGTACATATGTGGGTGGCGCGGCTCGTACGGGGAGGTGGCAGGCAAGTGGTGGATCAGCTGACGCAGCACGATCCGCGGCGGATCGGGCCGTTCGAGGTGCTGGGCCGGCTGGGCGCCGGCGGCATGGGGCTGGTCTATCTCGCGCGCTCGGCGTCCGGCCGGCGCGTGGCGATCAAGACGGTGCGCACCGAGCTGGCCGAGGACCAGCTGTTCCGGGTCCGCTTCACCCGCGAGGTGGAGGCGGCCCGCGCGGTCTCCGGTTTCTACACCGCGGCCGTGGTCGACGCCGACCCGCGCGCCCCCGTCCCGTGGCTGGCCTCCGCCTACGTCCCCGCGCCCTCGCTGGAAGAGATAGTGAACGAGTGCGGGCCGCTGCCGGCGCAGGCCGTGCGCTGGCTCGCGGCGGGCGTGGCGGAGGCCCTGCAGTCCATCCACGGCGCGGGCCTGGTCCACCGCGACCTCAAGCCCTCCAACGTGCTCGTGGTCGAGGACGGCCCCCGGGTGATCGACTTCGGCATCGCCTCCGGCGTCTCGAACACCCGCTTGACGATGACGAACGTCGCCGTGGGCACCCCCGCCTACATGTCCCCGGAGCAGGCCAAGGACTCCCGCAGCGTCACCGGCGCCAGCGACGTCTTCTCCCTCGGCTCCACCCTCGTCTTCGCGGCCACCGGCCACCCGCCCTTCCACGGCGCCAACCCGGTCGAGACCGTCTTCATGCTGCTGCGCGAGGGCCCCGACCTCACCGGCCTGCCGGACGAGCTGCGTCCGCTCATCGAGGCCTGCATGCAGATGGACGCCTCCGCCCGCCCCACCCCGGCCGACCTCCAGGCCCAGCTCGCCCCGCACCTGTTCGGCTCCGGCTCCGACGACAGCGGCACCGCCTCCGCCTGGCTGCCGGAGAAGGCCGTCGCCCTCATCGAGTCCCGCCGCGGCGGCCGCCCCACGGCCCAGCTCGCCCCGGCCGCCGCCCCGGGCCCCCGCAGCGGCGGCCGGCAGACCGTGCCCCCGCCGCCGCCCTACGACCCCCCGGTGCCCGCCCCGGCGCCCGCGCCGACCGGCGCCCCCGACACCGGCCCGGTCCGGCTGGCCGGCGCCCAGGTGCCCATCGGCCCCGGCCCCCGGGTCGCCGACGCCCGCGCCGCCGCCGTCAAGGCGCCCCCGCCCGAGGCCGGCCTGGTGGCCAGCTGGTCCCGGCCCCGCCCCGGCGTGGCCGGCGCCGACCCCGCGGTCCCGCCCGTGCCGCCGGCGCCCCCGGAGACCTCCGGCGGCTGGCGGCCGTGGCGTTTCCGCATGTCCAACGACGTGTGGGGCACCCCCGCCGTCGACGGGGACCTGGTCTACGTCACCTCCTTCGAGGTGCACGCCCTCGACGTGGCCACCGGCCGCCGCCGCTTCAAGACCCGCGACGTCGCCTGGTCCATGGCCGTCGCCGACGGCCGCATCCACGCCTCCGACGGCCCCACCCTGTTCGCCCTGGACGCCCGCGAGGGCACCGACCTGTGGCGGCTGTCCACGGACGCCTGGGTGTACTGCCTGCAGGCCGACCGGGGCACGGTCGTCACCGGCACCCGCGGCGGCGGCGTCCAGGCCTGGGAGGCGTCGAGCGGCCGGAAGCTCTGGGAGATCACCGGCTGCCAGACCGACTTCGAGTCCCCCGAGGCGGGCCCGGCCGTCCACGACGGCACGGTGTACGTCTGGCAGGACGCCCGGCTGCGCGCCCTGGACGCCCGCACCGGCGACGAACGCTGGTCCTACCCCATCGGCGACGCGGCCTCCTGCGGCGGCGTGCCGGTCCGTCTCACCCCGGCCGCCGACGGGCACGTCTACGTCTGCGCCGGCACCCGGGTCCTCGCCGTCGAGGCGGCGACCGGCAGGGTCCGCTGGCACTTCGAGGCCCCCGCGGTCTTCCTGTGCCCGCCCGCCTTCGCCCCGGGCCCGGCCGTCACCGGCGGCGGCGTCTACCTCGCCGACTACCTCGGCACCGTCTACGCCCTCGACGCCGCCGACGGCCGCGACCGCTGGCGCATCGCGACGGAGGCCCGCTCCTCCGTCGAACCGGTCCTGGTGGCCGCCGGGCACGTGCACGTCGGCAGCGGCAAGGGCCTGTACACCCTGGACGCGGTCACCGGCACGCCCAAGTGGCGGTTCCAGGCGGGCGGCGACGTGGTGGGCGCCCCCGCGGTCGCCGAGGGCCGCATCCACTTCGGCTCCACCGACCACCTGCTCTACACCCTGAAGGCCGACGACGGCCGGCTGCGCTGGAAGCTCGCCACGGGCGGCGAGATCACCGGTTCGCCGGTGGTCAGGGACGGGGTGGTGTACGCGTGCAGCAAGGACCGGTGCGTGTACGCGCTGGACGCGGAGAAGGGCACGGGCACCGCGCGGACGGCGTGACCGCGACGGCCGTCGTACCGGGTGCGCACGGAAGGGTTCCGGACGGCGGCCGTCCACGGCCGACGCTACCCCGGCCGTCCGGCGCCCGCCACGCGGTGCCGCCCGGTCGGTAGGGTCGTGGCATGCCCATGCACACACGGACGCGCACGCTCAGGTTCACGGCCGTACTGGCCCTGGTGGTGCTCAGCCTGACCGGCTTCTCCGCGGGCCGGCACCACAGCCGCCACGGGAGCGGCGGCGCAGGCGGGTGCAGCAGCTCGCACCAGGACCACGACGGTTCGTCGTCCACCTCGGGCGGCGGCAGGTACGACGACTCCGCCGGCGCCTACGACGCCACCGGCGGCGGCCACGGCAACGGCAGTGGCACGGGCGGCGGGTCCTACCGCCGCGGGGCCACGCCCCGGTCCACCTCCTCGTCCGGCGGCACGGAGCTGAAGCACGGCAAGGCGCGGCTGGTGAGCTGCGCCACCGAGAAGGCGCCGTACGCGACCGTCGAGGTTGCCAACCCCAACCGCCGGGAGGCCGACTTCAGGGTCCAGGTCGAGTTCGCCGGCGAGCAGGACACGACGGTCGCCCGCAACTCGGCGCGGGTCACGGTGCCCGCGGACGGCAGCGCGCGCGTCCACGTGGACCTCGTCAGCGCCTCCGGACCCCGCGACGACGGGCTGATCCAGGAGGTCGACCACTGCACGGTGGACCCGGTGGCGGAACCGGTGGACTGACGCGCGACGCGTCCCCCGGACACGCCTCGGCCGCGGCGGCTCCCCCTCCGCGCCGCCGCGGCCGATCCCCCCGTCGGGATGAAGGTCTACTTGCCGTCCAGACCCAGGGCGGGCGGAGCGGGCATGGCGTTGTCCATCGTCTTGACGGCGTCCTTGAGGGGACCCGTCGGCATGGCGTTGTCGAGCGTCGTGATCGTCTCGTCCTCGGCAGGCGGCGTGGGCATCGCGTTGTCCTGCGGAGTGACCGCGGTGTCCTTGGTCTGGTCGCTCATGATCTCGTGTTCCTCTGCTGTCGTGACGAGTGAGGAACGCCCGCCCGGGAGCTCCCCCGAAGGCCACCGGACGGGCGTTCGGAACCGCACCCTACGGGGTCGGTTCCAGTCGGACCGTCTGCCCCCCGACGCGACGGTCCGGCACGTAAGAGAGTGCCAGCCGTCGATAAACGAATGCTGAACGTCCGTCGGGGCCCGTGCGAGCAACCGCTTCTCAGGCCGCCGAGGTCGGTGCGAGGAGCGCCCGCACCGTCTCGGCCTCCGGGGCGCCGCTCTGCTCGTACAGGTTGAGCGCCTCACGCCAGCACGCCCTCGCCCGGTCCATCTGTCCGAGCCTGGTCAGCGCCTGCCCCAGAAGGGTCAGCACGTTCCCGCGCATACGGTCGCCGCCGATGCAGCCCAGTGCGAGGGCCTGCTCGGCGTGCCGGGCAGCCTGCGCCGGACGGACGGCGGCCAGGTGCACCTCGGCGATCCGGAAGTTGGTGGTTCCTTCCCAGAGCCGCTGGCGGTGGTCCCCGAAGATGTGCAGTGCGTCGGAGAACTGGCTGAGGGCTTCGCCGTGCCGGCCTGCCTGGATCAGGGCGACGCCCAGCGCGTAGTGGCTGTTGGCGAGGCGCACGGTCCGGCCTATCTCGCTGTGTGCGGCCACGCCGCGCCGGGCGATCTCGACCGCCCGGGTGACGTCGCCCATCCCCAGGTACGCGCGGGACAGATTGCCCAGGCTGGTCGCCTCGAACGGGCGGTTCCCCGCGGCCCGCAAGCCTTCGAGGGCTCTCTCGAAGAAGGCCTTGCCCTCCTCGTGCCTGCTCTGGTGAAGGCAGATCAGGCCCCGGTTGTTGGCCACCCAGCTCGCGGCGGTCGAGTCGCCCACGCCCTCCGCCAGCCGCATCGCCGTCCGGGCCTCCCGCTCCGCCTGCTCGATGCGCCCGGAGACCAGCAGGACGTCGGTCAGGACGGTCCGCGCCCTGCCCTCGGCCCGGGCGTCCCCGGCCGCACGGGTCGCCTCGCACATGGCCCGTGCCGTGGTCTCGTACTGGTGGGAGTTCGCCCCGGACTCGGTCAGGTCCTTGGCCGCCCACAGCAGGTCGACCCCGCGCCGCAGGCGCCCGGTCCCCGCCGACTGCCGCACGCAGGCCAGGAGGGGACCGGCCTCGGAGTACAGCCAGTCGAGCGCCGCCGTCGCCTCCCCGAACCGCAGCCCCGGGTACTGCGTCGTCTCCAGGTCGTCCACCAGCCGGTCCCCGGGCCGCTCGATGGCGTACACGCCCGCCGTCGTGGCCAGGTAGAAGTCCAGCAGCCGCGACAGCGCCGCCTGCCGTTCGCCGGGCGGCAGTTCGTCCCGCTCCGCGCAGGAGCGGGCGTACAGCCGGACCAGGTCGTGGAACCGGTAGCGGCCGGGCGCCGCCGACTCCAGCAGGGACGTGTCCACCAGGGACTCCAGCAGGTCCTCCGTCTCCTCCGCGGGCAGGTCCAGGACCGCCGCTGCCGCCGCCAGGGAGATGTCCGGGCCGTCGGCCAGGCCCAGCAGGCGGAAGGCGCGGGCCTGGGCCGGTTCCAGCTGGCCGTAGCCGAGTTCGAAGGTGGCCTTGACCGCGAGGTCCCCCGCCTGCAGCTCGTCCAGGCGCCGGCGTTCGTCCGCCAGCTTGGCCGCGAGGACCGAGACCGTCCAGGTGCGGCGGGCCGCCAGGCGGGAGGCCGCGATGCGGATCGCCAGGGGCAGGAAACCGCAGGCCGCCACCACGTCCAGGGCGGCGTCCCGCTCCGCCGCCACCCGCTCCTCGCCGACGATCCGCGTGAACAGCGCCAGCGCCTCGTCGGGGGACATCACGTCGAGGTCGACGAGGTGGGCGCCGGCGAGGTCGAGCATGCGGACCCGCGAGGTCACCAGGGCCGCGCAGCCCTCCGTGCCGGGCAGCAGCGGCCGCACCTGCGCCGCGTCCTTCGCGTTGTCCAGCAGCACCAGGACGCGGCGGCCGTCGAGGACCGAGCGGTACAGCGCCGCCCGCTCCTCCAGGGAGTCCGGGATCGCCGAGTCCGCCGTGCCGAGGGCGCGCAGGAAGGAGCCGAGGACCGTCTCCGGCTCGGCCGGGCGGGGGCCCGCGCCCTGGAGGTCCACGTACAGCTGGCCGTCGGGGAAGGCGGTGCGCGCCCGGTGGGCCACGTGGACCGCCAGGGTCGTCTTGCCCACGCCCCCGATGCCGGCCAGCGCCGACACCGCCATCACCCGGCCCCCCGCGCGCGACGGGGCGGACAGGGCGTCGCCGAGGTCCGCCACGAAGGCGGCGCGGCCGGTGAAGTCCGGCACGGAGGCGGGCAGTTGCGCCGGGCGCACGCGCACCGCGGCCGGTTCCGCGGCGGGCGCCGAGGGCTCCGCCAGGGCCGGGTCCGCGCGCAGGATGCGCTGCTGCAGCTCCCGCAGTCCCGGGCGCGGATCCACGCCCAGCTCCTCGGCCAGCAGGCGGCGGGTGTCGGCGTACACCGCGAGCGCCTCCGCCTGCCTGCCGCTCCGGTACAGCGCCAGCATCAGCAGTTCCCGCAGCCGCTCGCGCAGGGGGTGCGCCGCCGTCAGCGCCGTCAGCTCCGAGACCGCCTCGGCGTGGCAGCCCTGTTCCAGGTCCATGTCCAGGCGGGACTCCAGCAGGCTCAGGCGCCATTCCTCCAGCCGGGCCCGCTGGGCCTCGGCGTAGGGGCCGGGCACGCCCGCGAGCGGCTCGCCGTCCCAGCGGGCCAGCGCCCGGTTCAGCAGGGCGCGGGCCCGGCACAGGTCCCCGGCGCCCCGCGCCTTCTCCGCCTCCGCCGCCAGGTCCTGCGCGACCGCCACGTCCAGGGCGCCCTCGCGCAGCCCGCGCAGCGCGTAGCCGCCGGACTCGCTGACCAGGGCCCCCGGGCCGAGGACCTTCCGCAGCCGGGACGCGTAGGTGCGGACCGCCGCCAGCGCCTGGGACGGCGGCTCGGACCCCCACAGGGCGTCGATCAGTTCGGCCGCCGTGGCCGTACGGCCCTCCCGCAGCAGCAGGGCGGCCAGCAGGGCGCGCTGCTGGGGGGAGCCCGTGCCGAGCGCCTCCTCGCCGCGCCAGGCCCGCACCGGACCGAGCACGCCGAACCGCAGCGGTTCCGCCTCCGCGACGGCCTCGCAGCCGCCACGCCGCTGCCCGGGCACTCGCGGCCCACCGTCCATGCGTTCGCCCCCTCCGGCGTCACGAACAACCCCGTCAGTTTGCCTTGTTCGGGGCGGTTGCGTCAGCCGTGGGAGACACCGATCACAGGCCCCCGGGCCGCGGTCCACACGGCCCTCACACGGTCTTCGCACCGCGAGCGCCTCCGGCGGCCCGGCCGCTCGTGCGGGCCGGACGTGCCGCCGCGCCTGCGGCCGCGGGCGCCCGGACCGCCGGTCCGGGCGCGGGGCTGGCGCGCACGCACCGCGGCCGGTGACCGGACGCGGGGACCAGCCGGAAGGAGCCGCCGGCCCGGCGTGCGCCCGGCTCGGCTGCTCGTGCGGGCCGGAGGTGCCGCCGCGCCTGCGGCCGCGGGCGCCCGGACCGCCGGTCCGGGCGCGGGGCGGGCGCGCACGCACCGCGGCCGGTGACCGGACGCGGGGACCAGCCGGAAGGAGCCGCCGGCCCGGCGTGCGCCCGGCTCGGCCGCTCGTGCGGACCGGACGTGCCGCCGCGCCTTCCCGGCGGGGCCCGCCACGGCAGGCGCCGGCCGAGCGGGGCGGCGAGGCGCCGCGGGAGGCGGGGCGCGGTGTCGCCGTGCGGGGCCGGCGGGCCCGCAGGCGCCTCCGGCTCCCCGCGGCACGGCGGCCGCGGCCACCGCGGCGCAAGCTCCCGCCCGGCGAGGCTGCGGGCCCGCAGGTCCCGGTGCAGCACCCGGCCCGGTGCCGTCCACGGACCGGGTGAGGGAGCCCGGCGCCCGGTCGACGGCGAAGGTGTGGCACGAGCGGCGCTACCGCACCTGCGGCACGAAGAACGCGGCACCGGACGGCCAGGGCCGTCGCGTGAACGTGGAGCGTGGACGGCGGGATGCTGCGCATGGGCCCGATGGCGGGCTCGCACCCGACTGGCGACGACTCACGGTCCCCCCCCGCACCGGGCGGGCCCCCCGCACCGGGCCCCCGCACCGGGCGCCGCCGGCCGCGGCGGGGAGCACGGGAGCGGCGTCTTCGCGCCGGGGGCCCGGTGAGCCCGTGGGGGTGATCAACGCAACCGTATGCTCGGAAGATGACGACTTCCGCGACAACCGGAACCGGTCCGACCGAGAACGCCCTGCGGCGCGCCCTCAAACGCGCCCGGGACGGCGTCGCCCTCGACGTCGCCGAGGCGGCGGTCCTGCTCCAGGCGCGCGGCGAGGCCCTGACCGACCTCGCCGCGTCCGCCGCACGGGTGCGGGACGCGGGCCTCGCGGCGGCGGGCCGGCCGGGTGTCATCACGTACTCCAAGAGCGTCTTCATCCCCCTCACCCGGCTGTGCCGGGACCGGTGCCACTACTGCACCTTCGCCACCGTCCCGGGCAGGCTGCGCCGCGCCGGGCACGGGATGTTCATGTCCCCCGACGAGGTGCTGGACATCGCCCGCAAGGGCGCCGCGCTCGGCTGCAAGGAAGCACTGATCACCCTCGGCGACAAGCCCGAGGACCGCTGGCCCGAGGCGCGCGAGTGGCTCGACGCGCACGGCTACGACGACACCATCGCCTACGTCCGCGCCGTCTCCGTCCGCGTCCTGGAGGAGACGGGCCTGCTGCCCCACCTGAACCCGGGCGTCATGACCTGGACGGACTTCCAGCGCCTGAAGCCGGTCGCGCCCAGCATGGGCATGATGCTGGAGACGACCGCGACCCGGCTCTGGTCGGAGCCGGGCGGGCCCCACCACGGCTCCCCGGACAAGGAACCGGCCGTGCGGCTGCGGGTGCTCCAGGACGCCGGCCGCTCCTCCGTGCCGTTCACCTCCGGCCTGCTCATCGGCATCGGCGAGACGTACGAGGAACGGGCCGAGTCCCTGTTCGCGCTGCGGAAGGTCGCCCGCGCCTACCACGGCATCCAGGAACTGATCATCCAGAACTTCCGCGCCAAGCCCGACACGGCGATGCGCGGCATGCCGGACGCCGAACTGGACGACCTGGTGGCCACGGTGGCCGTCGCCCGGCACCTCATGGGCCCGTCGGCCTGCCTGCAGGCCCCGCCGAACCTGGTGGACAGCGAGTACGGGCGGCTCATCGCGGCCGGCATCGACGACTGGGGCGGCGTCTCCCCGCTCACCATCGACCACGTCAACCCCGAGCGCCCCTGGCCGCAGATCGAGGAACTCGCCGAGAAGTCCCGCGCGGCCGGTTTCGAGCTGCGCGAACGGCTCTGCGTCTACCCGGAGTTCGTCCGCCGCGGCGAGCCCTGGCTGGACCCGCGGCTGCGCCTGCACGTCGACGCCCTCGCCGACCCGGACACCGGTCTGGCCCGCCCGGACGCGGTCGTGGAGGGCCGCCCGTGGCAGGAGCCGGAGGAGGTCTTCGTGTCCGCCGGGCGCACGGACCTGCACCGCACGATCGACACCGAGGGCCGCACCGCCGACCGGCGCGACGACTTCGACGAGGTCTACGGCGACTGGGCGGCCCTGCGGGAGGCGGCGGCCCCCGGCATGGCGCCCGAGCGCATCGACGCCGACGTGCGCGGGGCGCTGCGCACCGCGGCCGACGACCCGACGCGCCTGACCGACGCCGAGGCCCTCGCCCTGTTCCACGCGGACGGCCCGGCCCTGGACGCGCTGTGCCGGGTCGCCGACGACGTGCGCAGGTCGGCGGTCGGCGACGACGTCACCTACATCGTCACCCGGAACATCAACTTCACCAACGTCTGCTACACCGGCTGCCGTTTCTGCGCGTTCGCGCAGCGCCGCACGGACGCCGACGCGTACACGCTGTCGCTGGAGCAGGTCGCCGACCGGGCGCAGCAGGCGTGGGAGGTGGGCGCGGTCGAGGTCTGCATGCAGGGCGGCATCCACCCGGACATGCCGGGCACGGCGTACTTCGACATCGCGAAAGCGGTGAAGGAGCGCGTCCCCGGCATGCACGTCCACGCCTTCTCCCCGATGGAGGTGGTGAACGGCGCCACCAGGACGGGGATGTCCGTGCGGGAGTGGCTGACCGCCGCCCGGGAGGCGGGCCTGGACTCCGTCCCGGGCACGGCGGCGGAGATCCTGGACGACGAGGTCCGCTGGGTGCTGACCAAGGGCAAGCTGCCCGCGGCCACCTGGATCGAGGTGATCCGGACCGCGCACGAGCTGGGCATCCGCTCCTCCTCCACGATGATGTACGGGCACGTGGACCAGCCCCGGCACTGGCTCGGCCACCTGCGGACCCTGGCCGGGATCCAGCGCGAGACGGGCGGCTTCACGGAGTTCGTGACCCTGCCCTTCGTGCACACCAACGCCCCCGTGTACCTGGCGGGCATCGCCCGCCCGGGGCCGACGATGCGGGACAACAGGGCGGTGACCGCGATGGCGCGTCTGCTGCTGCACCCCTGGATCTCCAACATCCAGACGAGCTGGGTGAAACTGGGCACGGCAGGGGCGGCGGAGATGCTCCGCTCCGGTGCGAACGACCTCGGCGGGACCCTCATGGAGGAGACCATCTCCCGGATGGCGGGCTCCTCGTACGGCTCCTACAAGTCGGTCCGCGACCTGGTGGCGGTGGCGGAGGCGGCCGGAAGGCCGGCGAAACCCCGCACCACGCTCTACGGCGAGGTCCCCGAGGAGCGCCGGCGGGCGGCCGAGGCGTCCGACGGGCACCTGCCGGAGCTGCTCCCCGTCCTGGACTGAGTACGATGATCCGACCCCCGATCCGACGAGGGGCCCCGTAGCGGAGGAGATGCGTACCCGTGGCTGCCCGACTGCCCTCGTGGGCCTGGGTCACCGGTCTGACGGCGGGGGCGACCGCGGTCGTGGTCGCCCTGGCCGTCCAGGCGGACCACGGGCCGCGTCCCGCGGCCGCGACGGCCGGGCCCGCCCGGTCCGCGCCGGCCACCGCCCCGGCGACCGTGGCCCCGAAGACGCCGGCCGTGCCCGCGCTGCCGGAGAACTCCGGCGAGGGCCGCCGGATCGTGTACTCGCTCGGCGAGAAGCGCATCTGGCTGGTCGACGCCACCGGCAGGGCGACCCGCACGTTCACCGTGTGGCCGGGCACGGTGAGCCCGCAGCCCGGCCGTTACTCGGTCACCCTGCGTCGGCAGTCCCTCAAGGGCTCGGACGGCGTCGAGATCGAGCACATCATGTACTTCACCAAGGTGGACGGCGTGAACGTCGCCTTCTCCAACGCTCTGGACGGCTCCTCCCCGCCGCCGGCCAACGGCCAGAAGCTGGGCGGCATACGCCTCCACAAGGAGGACGGCGCCGCGCTGTGGGCCTTCGGCGACCAGGGCACCCGGGTCGCGGTGGTCAGCTAGCGTCCCGCCGCGCCCCGCCCGGCAGGTGGTTGACGATCAGGGCGACCCCGCTGATCAGGAACACCCGGGTCGCCGCGTCCAGCCCGTTCCAGGTCTTCGACTGCCACATCGCGAACCACTCCCCGCCGATCCCGATGAACCCGGCGCCGAAGAGCAGCAGCATCATCAGCAGCCCGTAGGTGGACCAGCGCCGGGCGGACTCGTCCCCGCGCCGCGCCCACAGCCAGGTGGCCCGGAGCAGTACCAGGGCCGTCACGGTCTCCCACACGATGATCAGGACGTACGCGGTGTCCTCCAGGGCCTTGCTGGTGACCGCCCGCCACATCAGGTCGTCGTCCCGGAACGTCGTGTCCATCGCCAGCACGTGCCGGACGAACTGCTGGTTGGTCCCGAAGTCGGTGATGTTGCCCAGGGCGACCAGGGCGATGTAGAGGGCGACTATGCCGGTGAGCACACCGGCGGCGAGCCGCGGGCCGGTGCGTGCGGCGGTGGTGGTGGTCATGGCGGGATTCTCCCCGGTCCGCCCCCCGGTCCGCCGTACGCATCACGCCAACATCACGTCCGGCGCCGGGTGCCGGGTGCCGGGTGCCCGGCGCGGGGCGGCGGGCGGCGGGCGGGCCTGGCCGGATCGCCGCGCCGCGGCCGGTCCGTCCCCCTCAACGCACGGTTCCCGGTCGATTACAGTGCCTAGCGTCGTACAGGCGGACGGTGCCGTGGGGAGGTCTGGTGGGTGCGACGTCCGGCGCCGTCTGGGGCCGTGCCGAACAGCAGGACTTCCGCAGCCGGGTGCGCGGCACCCTGCTGGGGGTCGCCGTCGGCGACGCGCTGGGCGGGCCGGCCGATCCGCTGTCCCTGGAGGAGATCCGGTCCGCGTACGGCGGCGAGGGGCTGCTGGACCTGGCCCAGGGCCACGGCCGGCGCGGCGCGGTCACCCACCACACCCAGCTGACGCTGTTCACCGTGGACGGGCTGATACGCGCCCAGGTGCGCCGCGACACCGGCGCCTGGCACCCGCCGACCGACCTGCACCGGGCCTACCTGCGCTGGGCGGCCACCCAGCGGGACTGGGGGCCCGACGAGCGCCGCGAGGACGACGGCTGGCTGGCCCGCGAGGAGTGGCTCTACGCCCGCCGCGCCCCGACCCGGGCGCTGCTCCTGGGGTTCGGCGACACGACCATGGGCACGCTGGAGTCGCCGAAGAACCCCGGCGAGCTGGGGCCCGAGGCCGTCGCGCGCTCGGCGCCGTTCGGGCTGCTGGTCGGCTGGGAGCCGCAGCTCGTCGTCCAGCTGGCCGTGGAGTGCGCGGTGCAGACCCACGGCCACCCCGTCGCCTGTCTGTCGGCGGGCGCGTACGCCGTGATCGTGCACGGGCTGGCCCGGGGGGAGAGCCTGGACGGCGCCGTGCGGCGGGCCCTCGCGCTGCTCGCCGTCCGCCCCGGCCACCAGCCGGTCTCGGACGCCCTGCGGCACGCTCTCGGCGCGGTCCGGCAGGGGATGCCGACCCCGGACCGGGTGGAGGAACTGGCCGGCGACGGTACGGCGGACGGGATGCTGGCCGCCTCCGTGTACTGCGCGCTGGTGGGGGAGGACGTGCGCAGCGGGCTGTGCCTGGCGGTGAACCAGAGCGGCCCCTCCGCCGCGGCCGGCGCCCTCACCGGCGGCCTGCTGGGCGCCCTGCACGGCGAGACGGCCCTCCCGCCGGCCTGGCTGGCCGAACTGGAGGGCCGCCCCACCATCCTGGAACTGGCCGACGACTTCGCGATGGAGATGACCCAGGGCCCGGCGCTGCACGGGCCGGCGCACGGATCCCCGGGCTGGCTGACCCGCTACCCGCGGGCCTGAGCCGCGGCCGCCGCCCCGTCGCCGTCCCTGTCGACCCGTTCGGTGATCGCCGGACACCTGGTACCGCAGCGGGACCCCGCCGTGCACCCGCCGGTCCACCGGGTGGTCGACCGGCCGGCGCCGGCCCGTGAGACCGGCCGCCCACGTGATGACGACGGAGACGATGTCCTGGACGGCGGGGTTCGTCCTGCGGTCACGGAGTCTTCAGCTCATCGGGACACGGCGTGCCCCGGGGGAGCTGATACGGCGCGGCCAGCCGGTACGTCCCGGCGCGCGGCGCCAGCAGCACCGTCCACCGGTCGCCGTTCGCGTCCTCCGGCGTCTGCATCAGACAGCCGTTGACGTTCCGGTACGTCTTCGGCGACCCGGGGGAGGCCCGCGGCGGCTCCAGGCTCTTGCCGTCCTCGTCGACGACGCTCAGCCACGGCGAGTACGGGATCCGGATCAGGATCCGCCCCGCCTTGCGGACCTCGAGGGTCATCTCGACCTGCTCGGCCCGCTGCACCACCGCGTTCGGCTCGGCGAGCGGCGTCGGATCGGTCACCTTGAACAGCTGCCAGTTGGCGTCGCCCCAGATCTGCTTCAGATACGGCATGCCGCGCCGCAGCAGCTCCCGCTCGCGCTCCCCGCCGTCCCCGTCCGGGTTGTCCTTGGGCAGCACCACGAAGTGCACGGCCCAGCGCTGGAGCCACTCGTGGTAGTTCGCCGAGTTCAGCGTGTCGTCGTAGAAGAGGGGATTGCGCTCCATGTCGGCCTGCCGGTTCCAGCCGCGGGCCAGGTTCACGTACGGCGCCAGGGCGGAGGCCTCCCGGTGCGAGCGGGCCGGGACCACCTCGACGCGGCCCTTCTCGGCGCCCACCTTCTGCAACTGGTGGACCAGCGGGGCCAGCTCCCGCGCCCAGGAGGCGGCCGGGGTGGTGTGGACGACGTCGTCCACCGACTTGAAGCCGATCCAGCCGACGAAGCCCAGGAAGGCGAGCACGGTCACGTAGAACCTGCGGGACCTCGGCGCCGCGTACGGCAGCGCGGCGATCAGCGTCGCACCGGCGAACAGCATCGGCAGCCGGGAGATGTTCGACCCGATCTGCGAGTTGATCAGCCACGCCAGCACGACCCCGACGCTGTAGACGGCGGCCGTCAGCCGGACCGTCACCCACTGCTTCGGCACCAGGAACAGGCACAGCAGGCCGTACAGCAGCGGCAGGACCACCGAGCCGATCGTCATCGGCTGGGTGCCGGAGAACGGGAACAGCCAGGCGGACACCGCGACCACGGCCGCCGGCGCGAGGCCCAGCGCCCACGCGCCCGGCCGCCGCTTCTGCAGGAACAGCGCCACCGCGATCAGACCGACGAACAGCCCCGCGACCGGCGAGGCCATCGTGGCGAGCGCCGCCAGCGGCGCGGCGGCCAGGGCCTTCGCCCAGCGCTTGTACCGCCACCGGTGCGGCCAGCAGAACACCGCGGCGACCGCGCCGAGCGCGAACATCGTGCCGAGTCCGAACGTGACCCGCCCGGACACGGCGTTGCACAGGAACGCGAAGACCCCGGCGAGCGAGGCCCACAGCGGGTTGCGCACGGCCCGGCTGCGGATCAGCACGGTCGTCAGCAGGCCCGCCGACACCGTCCCGGCGATCATCATGGTCGTCCGGACGCCGAGCACCGACATCAGATACGGCGACACCACGCTGTACGACACCGGGTGCATGCCCCCGTACCAGGCGAGGTTGTACGCCGAGTCCGGGTGCCGGCCGACGAACTCCGCCCAGGCGTCCTGCGCCGCGAGGTCACCGCCGCTGTTCGCGACGGTGAAGAACCAGATGATGTGCAGGGCACCGGCGAGCGCGGTCACCCAGAGTGCGGGGTGGCGCAGCAGCAGCCGGCGCAGCGGCTCCAGGGCGGCCAGCAGCCGGGTCCGCCCGCCGGGGCGCATCCCCGGGGCGGGGCCGTCCGCGCCCGTCGCCGGACCGGTCGTGGACAGGCGTATTCGCCGGCCGGGTCCCGGGCCCGGATCGGCGTCGTCGGCGCGTGTCGGCTCCGCAGTGGCCACCTGAAGGCACTCCCCGTGTCCCGTTTTCTGTTCTCGGCCGCTTCCCCCGGTGTTCCCGGCCGCTTCCCGTCCCGTTCGCGGTCGCGTCCCGTGACCGGCGGCCCGCCCCGTTTCGCGACGCTAGCACGCACCCCGCCGGCGGGCCCCCGGGCGGGGGCGGCGTCGACGGGGTGCAGGGCGGGCCGGACCCGCCGGGATCAGCCCAGACGGGTCAGCTTCGCGCGGAGACCCGGCTCGGCCAGGTCCCTCTGCAGGGCCACCGGGACCTTCACCGCACCGGCCGAACCGTCACCCACGGTGAGCGTGCCGACCTCGGCGCCGGCCTTCGCGGTGTGCGGCACGGCGTCGGCGGCGAAGGACAGCTTCACCTTCAGGCCGGACCAGCCGACGGCGGAGACGTCCTTGGTGATCACGACCGGGGTGTGGCCGCCGAGCCGGTCGTCCACGTACCCGACCACCTGGCCCTTCTTCAGGATCTTCGCGGAGGTCAGCGCCTCCTGGGCGGCCAGCAGCGCGGTCTTGCTGACCTCGTTGACCGTCTTGAGGATCTCCGGCTTGTGCTGGCCGAGGACCGCCCCGACGAGGGTCACCGTCTGCCCGCCGACCCGCTTGCGGGAGGCGAAGAGCAGGTTGCCGCCGGCCGCGGTGGTGCTGCCGGTCTTGATGCCGATCGCCCCGATGCGGTACGGCAGCTCGTTGTAGTTGGGCCAGAAGCGGCCGGAGGGGTCGGTCCAGCTGGCCGCGCTGGAGATGGCGACCAGGGCCGGCACCCGCACGAACGCGCGGCCGAGCTTCACCTGGTCCTCGGCCGTGGAGACGGTGCTCTCCTTCAGACCGGACGGGTCGGTGTACGTCGTGTCGGTCATCCCCAGCTCCTTGGCGGTGGCGTTCATCTTCTTGACGAACGCCGCCTCCGAACCCGCGTCCCAGCGCGCGAGCAGCCGCGCGATGTTGTTCGCGGACGGGATCAGGACCGCCGACAGGGCCTGCTTCTCGGTGAGGTGGTCACCGGCCTTGACGGTGTTGAGCGTCGACTCGCCGGCCTTGTCGTAGCCGCCCTCCTTCTCCGCCTTCGCGTCGACCTTGATCTTCGGACCCTCCTGCCCCGGCTTCAGCGGATGGTCCTTGAGGATGATGTACGCGGTCATGGTCTTGGCGACCGAGCCGATGGCCACGGGCGTCTGCTTGCCGAAGTGACCCATCGTGCCGACGCCGTCGACGTCGATCCAGCCCTGCCCCTCACCCGGCCAGGGCAGCTGCGTGCGGCCGCCCTGGAACGTGTAGGTGTCCTCGGCGGTGAGCGCGAGACCGGGCGACGGCAGCGGGCGCACCGCCTGGACGACCGCCAGGATGACCGCCAGCAGCAGCACCAGAGGCGTCCAGATCTTCACCCGGCGCACCAGGGTGCGGACCGGGGTCTCCGGGGGCGGCGGCGTGTTCGTCAGCTCCGCCAGCAGGTCCAGCGGAGGCTTCGGCGGCAGCGGCTGCTGGGTGGTGCGCTCGGGACCGACCTGGGGGACGGTGGCGGTGGCGTCGGCGGCCGGGGCGGGCGTCTCGGCGGCCGGCCGCATGTCGTCCTTCAGCGCGACGAACTTGCTGGTGCGCTCGGCGTCCGGCTCCGGGGCCTTCGGCTTGCCGCCGAGCTTCAGCATGGTCGTCGGCTGGTCGACCTCGGGCTTCTTCGGCCGCACGGCCTTGATGACGGTGGTCGGCTGATCGACGCGGGGTGCCTGCGGCGCGTCTGCGGGTGCCGCCTCGGCTTCGCCTTCGGCGTCCGTGTTCCCACGGGGTGCCTGCGGCGCGTCTGCGGGTGCCGCCTCGGCTTCGCCTTCGGCGTCCGTGTTCCCACGGGGTGCCTGCGGCGCGTCTGAGGGTGCCGCCTCGGCTTCGCCTTCGGCGTCCGTGTTCCCACCCGCACCACCCGTGCGGGTCTCGTCGTCGGCTGCGGGTGGCCCCTGCGGGGCGTCCTCGCCGTCGGCGGCCTCCGGGCCGTCACCGGGCTTCTCCGCCTCGGCTGCGCCTTCGTCGGCATCGGCCTTCGCACCCGCGGACGCCGCAACCGCAGCCTTCGGCTTCGGCTTCGCGTCGGCGGGTGCCTTGGAGGCAGCCTTCGGCTTCGCGTCCGCGTCCGCGTCGGGCTTCGGCTTGGCCTCGGCGGGGGCTTCGGTGGCGGCCTTCGGGGGGGTCGGGGTGCTGGTCGCCGCCTTGGCTTCCGCGGGGGCCTCGGGGGTGTCCGTGCCGGTCCGGGCGGCGGGCTTCGGCTGCGTGCCGGTGTGCGTGCGGTCACCGGCCTTCAGCTTCACGCCGGAGGAGGTGTTCGCGCCGGCGCCGGTCCCGGCGGCTCCGGCCGGCTTCTTCTCCGCGGCGGTCCCCGCCTTCGTGCGGGACGCGGTGTCCGCGTCCGCCTTCTTCCCGTCCTCGGCGGCGTCGGCCTCCGCCGCGTCCGCCTGCGCGTCCTTCTCGCCGGCGGCCTTGGCCGCGGAGGGCTTCTCGGGTGCGTCGGCCTCCCGCTCCGGGCTCTCCTCGTCCGCCCCGCGCACCCACGCGGACGCCGCGTCGCGCAGCGCCGTGTCCTCGTCGGGCGCGGCCGGAGCCTGCAGGGCCGCGTCCCGCACCGACAGGACCTTCGTCGCCGTGTCCGTGCCGCCGCCGTCCGAGGAATCCTTTTCGCGGGCGACCGTCAGGCGCGGATCGCGCGCCTCCGGAACTGAACCCGCGCTCCCCGACGCCGGTTCCGCCGACGACTCACGCTGCTTCGACCTGTCGGGGGACTCGCCCGCCACCGATGCCTCCTCCATGCGCCGCACGCCTCCGCGCGCCCTGTCCGAACCATGTACCAGTGTCCTGTGCGAGGGCCTGGCCCCTGCGGTAGACGAGAACGACATACCTGCCGGTTCCCTCACGAACCGGTCACGCGCCCTCGACAGACCAATGTGAGAGGGGTCACCCTGTCATTCATCCACGCGGGGAGGCATGGATGGGCAGGAGCCGCAGAACACTTCCGGAGGAGCTTCTGTTGCTCGCACTGGACCCGGCCACGGGTACCACTGCGCAGCCGCAGTCGCTCGACCTCGGTCTGGCCGGTGCACAGCTAGTGGAGCTGGCGCTGGCCGGACGGATAGCCCCAGACGGGGATCGTATCGCCGTGGTGGTGCCACGGCCGACAGGAGATCCGACTCTGGACTGCGCGTTGGAGTTGCTGCGAAGGCGTGGCGCTCCGGTACGGGCCGTCCACTGGATCGGCGGGCCCCGCCTGGGGCTCCGTCAGACCTACCTCTCGCACCTGGAGCGGTGCGGCATGGTCGCCGCCGTGCCCGGCCAGATGTGCGGGGTGCTGCCGACGACGCGCTACCAGGCCACGGACACCGCCATCAGCCGGGAGATCCGCGCCCGGCTGGACTCCGCGATCCGCACCGGCGTGCCGCCGGACCCGCGGACCGCGGCGCTCGCCGCCCTGGCGCACGCCGTCGGGCTCGGCAAGCACCTGTACCCGGGGAACGAGGGCCGCTCCTCGCGGTCCCGGCTGCGGGACCTGATCCGGCACGACCCGATGGGCGGGCTCGTCGCGCACGCCGTGATGGACGTGCAGAGCGGGGCGGCCGCCCAGCCGCGCCGCGGCCCGGCCGCGGCCGGGCGGCAGCCCGTGTCCGCCGCCCGTCCCGCACCGGAACCCGCACGCGGGGTGCCGATGCAGCCGCACCGCGGGTCCATGGCGCGCGCCGTGGCTCACTGAACCGCAACTCCGCACCCCACAGACCCGGTTCGGGAGCCGCTGGTCCGAGCGGGGCGGCGAGGCCCCTGTGGTCGCGCCGCCCCGCTCGGCTGCGTCCGCCGGGGGAGCCGCGGTACCGTCCGCGCGGCTAGTCCGCGGTTTCCCAGCGGCGGAAAGCACCTTGGTGGCAGTCTGCTGAACAGCAGATACGGAAAGTGTCAACGCAGCAGGCAGGCAGCCGGAGGTGCACGTCCCGTGGCGTCCAATGTCAATCCCACCGTCAGGCGGCGCCGGTTGGGCCAGGAGCTGCGCAGGCTCCGCGAGCTCAAGGGCATGACGGCCGAGGAGGTGGCGGAGCGGCTGCTGGTGTCGCAGTCGAAGATCAGCCGGCTGGAGAACGGCCGCAGGAGCATCAGCCAGCGCGATGTGCGCGACCTGTGCGGGGTGTACGAGGTCGAGGACCAGCGGATCGTCGACTCGCTGATGGAGATGGCCCGCGACTCGCGGCAGCAGGGCTGGTGGCACACCTTCGGGGACATCCCGTACAGCGTGTACATCGGCCTGGAGACCGACGCCGAGTCGCTCCGGGTGTACGAACCGCAGCTGGTGACCGGCCTGTTGCAGACCCGCGCCTACGCCGAGGCCCTGGTGCAGGGGGCGCTGCCGGAGACGTCGACGGCCGAGATCGAGAAGCGCGTGCAGGTGCGCATGCGCCGGCAGGAGCGCATCACCGCCGAGGCCAACCCGCTGCGGCTGTGGGTGGTGCTGGACGAGGCCGCCCTGCGCCGGGTCGTGGGCAGCAGGCTGGTGATGCGGGAACAGCTGGAGCACCTCATCGAGCTGTCCCAGCTGCCGCACGTCACCGTGCAGGTGCTGCCCTTCGAGGTCGGCGCCCACCCGGGCCTCAACGGCCAGTACGCGATCCTGGAGTTCGCCGACGCGGCCGACTCCAGCGTGGTGTACCTGGAGGGCGTCACCAGCGACCTGTACCTGGAGAAGGCGCAGGACGTGCAGAAGTACGCCGTGATGTACGAGCATCTGCGGGCACAGTCCCTCAATGTGGAAGCATCCCGGCGATTCATCGCCGATGTGGCGAAAACGTACGCCGACTGAGCATGCGCCACAGGAGGCGCGGGATCGTACACCGCCGGTCCACTCCAATGGAAGACACGCCTGGAATATGCCATCCGGTCGAGTGAACGGCTCCTCCAGCAGGCGCAGTTGCCCGGTAGCGTCGATCACGCCAATCAGACGACATGGTTGGCGTGAACCGCGCTACCGCAACTCGCAACAGGAGTGGACATGGCACTGATTCAGGGCGCTTCGGAGACATGGATGAAGTCCTCCTATTCCGCGGGCAACGGCGCCTGCGTCGAGGTCAAGTCGCCCACCGCCGCCGAACTCGCCGTCCGCGACTCCAAGGACCCGGAGGGCCCGGTCCTGGCGTTCCCCACCGACGCGTGGAACGCCTTCGTGGCGTCGGTCAAGGCGTGAGGGGTTCCCTCTGACCCTGGCCGGAACAACTGCACACGCACCACCGGAGAGCCCTCTCGACCAGTCGCCGTCCTTGCCGAGGGGGCTCGTCCCTGCGCCGGGCCCGAAGCGCCCGCCTTCCCGGCCGCGGCCGGCCGCGCGGTGGGCCGGCGGGTGTTCGTCACCGCACCGGGAACGCCACGTCACACACCGGATCATCGGCCCCGGCCGCCTCCCAGTCCGCGAAGTAGACCTCCCGGCAGGGCCCGGCCATCTGAAGCCCCCGCCCGGTCATCCACTGCTCCACCGCCTCGAACGCGGCCAGGATCTGCGGATGCGCCACCTGCGCCTTGGTGATCCGGGTGAACGCCAGCCGCGCCGCCGGCTCCACCCGCACCCTCGTCCCCCGGGCGCGCCCGTGCCGCTCCGCCCACGTCCGGGCCGCCGCCTCGTCCGCGACCGGGACGCAGGACTCGGCCGGTCCGTCGCTCTCCATCGACACCTCGGAGCGGTAGACCACGAACGGCGCGCCCGCGACGCCCCCGCACTCGCGGGCGGCCGACTCCAGCCGGCCCAGCGAGGCGCCGATCCAGGCCGGCAGCTCGTCCGCCAGCACGTGCCGCGTCTCGGTGAGCACCACCTGCGCCGGCACGTCCACGGTCTCGATCACGAACGTCTCGTACATCACGTCACTCCTCCCGGACAGCCGTCCACGGAGGTACGCGGCGAGGGTCCGCTGGCCGGCCACCCGGGCCTCCACGTCCGCCCAGTAGGCGTCCAGCAGCCCGGCGGCCCGGTCGCCCCCGGCCTCCAGCACCTCGGCGATCCGGGCGAGCGGCATGTCCAGCCGCCGCAGCAGGGCCACCAGCCGGGCGCGCTCCACCTGACCGGCGCGGTAGTAGCGGTAACCGCTCACCTCGTCGACCCGGGCCGGGGCCAGCAGGCCCAGCCGGTCGTACAGCCGCAGCGCCTTGGCCGACAGCCGGGCCCGCGCGGCGAACGCACCGATGCTGAGCAGTTCCTCGTCCACGACGCCATCCTCCGTCACCGGGCGGTTCCCTTCCCGCCCGGTACGGAGGACGCTCACGCCTGCCCCTGGGGCAAGGTCAAGCCGTGCTCAGCCGAGCTGCGCCTCGATCGCGGCGACGACCTCGGCCGACTCCGGCTCGGTCTGCGGCGAGAACCGCGCGACCACCTGCCCGTCCCGGCCCACCAGGAACTTCTCGAAGTTCCAGCGGATGTCCCCGCGGTGCCCCTCGGCGTCGGCGAAGCCCACCAGCCGCTCGTACAGCGGGTGCCGGCCCGGGCCGTTCACCTCGACCTTCTCGGTCAGCGGGAACGTCACGCCGTACGTCGCCGAGCAGAACTCCGCGATCTCCTCGGCGGTGCCGGGCTCCTGCCCGAGAAACTGGTTGCAGGGCACGCCCAGCACGGTGAAGCCCCGCTCGGCGTACCGCTCCTGGAGCTTCTCCAGGCCCGTGTACTGCGGGGTCAGACCGCACTTGGAGGCCACGTTCACGATGAGCACGGCCTTGCCCGCGAACCGCGCCAGGTCCGCGGAGCCGCCCCGGAGGGCGCCGATCTCGACGTCCAGCACGGAGCCGTTGTGGTCAGTAGTCGTCATGGGCGGATGCTAGCCCGCCCGGCCGCGTCCCCCCGCCCGGCCTCCACCAGCACGTCGCCGGCCGCCGTCCGCGCGTACAGCACCGACCGCCCGGCCCGGCCCAGGCGCGCCACCAGCCCGGCCTCCCGCAGCACCTTCAGATGCCGCCCGACCGAGCCGAGCCCCTGGCCGGTCACCGCGGTCAGCTGGGTGGTGCTCAGAGGGGAGTCGAGCAGCACCAGCACCCCGGCGCGGGCCGGCCCCAGCAGCGCGCCCAGACTCGACGGCACGGCCCCGTCGCCGTCCCCGGCGAGCACACCGGCGCAGGGGTAGACCACGGCGTACCGCTCGTCCTCCTCCCAGGCCACCCAGCCGTGCCGCTGCGGGGTGACCGGCACGAGGACCATGTCGGCCCCAAAGATCTCGCGGGGCGGGTACTCGTGCAGATTCACCTGCAGCCGGTTCCCGCCCAGCCAGCGGGTGCGGCCCGGCCGCAGGGAGTCCAGCGCGCTGACCCAGCCGCCCTGGCTGACCTGCGCGGTCCGCGCCGCCACATCCGCCTCCAGCACCCGCCGGCGCCGCTCCCAGTACGGCCGTACGGCCTCCTGCCACACCCACTCCAGCAGCACCGCCGCCCGCTCGGGCAGGTCGTCCCGGTGCAGATCGGCGGGGAGCGGCCCGGCCAGGGAGAGACGCAGATGGGCGCGGGCGGCGGCGGGCGGGGCAGCCCGCACCCGGGCCACCTCCACGGCGAAGTCCTCCCCGGCGCGCGGGGCGGGCGTCAGGAAGTCGGCGATCCAGTCCCGGCCCAATCCGGCCCGCACCAGCCGCGCCGTCACCGGGTCCGCGGCCAGCCGCGCCCGGTAGCCGGGCAGATGGGTCCGCAGCCAGCGCTGCTCCCCGGGGTGGGCGCCCGCGCCCGCGTGCAGCAGCTTCAGGCAGGCGAAGGTCTCCGCGAGCGGCGAGACGGCGAACCGGCTGCGGGCCAGGGTGTCCGCGTTGAGCTGCCACCACCCCACGAGCCCACCCCCGGCCTTTCGCGCGACGGCGAAACGATAACGGCTGCCGCGCGGCCCGTCCCAGACTCCGCACCATGTCCCGCTACCGATCCCTGTTCCGCACCCCCGAGTTCACCCCGCTCTTCCTCGGCTCCGCCGCCCAGACCGCCGCCCAGACCGTCGGCGGCCTCGCCCTGGGCACGCTCGTGTACCGGGCGACCGGCTCCCCGCTGCTGTCCGCGGTCGGCATGTCCGGCTCCTCGCTCGCCCAGGTGCTGGGCGCGACCTTCCTGCTGTCCGGAGCCGACCGGCTGCCGCCGCGCACGGCCCTGACGGCGATCGCGCTGACCTTCGCCGCCGGAACGGCGGTGCAGGCCGCGCCCGGGCTGCCGGTCGGCGTGCTCCTCGCCGCCGTCCTCCTGCTGGGCCTGGCCGCCTCGCTGGGCGGCGGGGTCCGCTGGGGCCTGCTCAACGAGGTCCTCGCCAAGGACGGCTACCTGACCGGGCGTTCGCTGTTCAACATGACGAACGGCCTGATGCAGATCACCGGCTTCGCCGCCGGCGGCGCCCTGCTGGCCGCCCTCTCCCCCCGGGCCTGCCTGCTGCTGTCCGCGGCCCTGTACCTGACGGCCGGACTCGTGCTGCGGCTGGGCCTGACCGCGCGCCCGCCGCGGACCGCGGGCCGGCCCTCCCCGGCGGCCACCTGGCGCACCAACGCCCAGCTGTGGTCCTCGCGGCCCCGCCGGCTCACCTACCTGGGCCTGTGGCTGCCCAACGGCCTGGTCGTCGGCTGCGAGTCGCTGTACGTGGCGTACGCCCCCGACGCCGCCGGCACGCTGTTCGCGTGCGCGGCGCTCGGCATGTTCGCCGGGGACGTGACGGTCGGCCGCCTGCTCCGGCCCGCGGTGCGCCGCCGCCTCGCCACACCGCTGCTGCTGTTGCTGGCGACGCCGTACCTGCTGTTCTGCGCGCACCCGCCGCTGCCGGTCGCGGTGGTCTGCGTGACCCTCGCCTCCGCCGGGTTCGGCGCGAGCCTCGTCCAGCAGGAGCGGCTGCTGGACCTCACCCCGGACGAACTCGCCGGCCAGGCGCTGGGACTGCACTCAGCGGGCATGCTCGCCCTGCAGGGCGTCAGCGCGGTGCTCGCCGGGACGCTGGCCCAGTTCACCTCGCCCGCCGCGGCGATGACCGCGACGGCGGCGGGCTCGGTGCTCGTGACCCTGACGCTGGCCGCCGCCGGGGGCCGCCCGCCCGGACGGCGGCGGGGACGGGGGCCGGAGCCGGACCGGGCAGACGCCGCCGCTCCGAGTCCGCGCGGGACACGGTGAGACACGCGCCGCCGCGGACGACGGCCGCCGTGGCGGGGGCCGCCTGATGTCCGCTGCTGCGGGCCGGGCCACCGCTGTCCGCTGCTGCGGGCCGGGCGAGGGCGGCGACGGGCGGGGCCGCCCGCACCCGGGCCGTCTAACGGCCACGCGCCCGCGACCCGCCGCCCGCGGTGACGCCCGGTCCCGGCCCCGGCAGGCGCACGGCCGCCGCGGATCGGCACGACCCGCTGTGCCACAGTGATCCCGTGTTGCTCGATCCCGAGAAGACGCTGTTCGTCCGCGGTGCCCCGCCCGTGCTCCTGCTGGCCGGCGCACCCGTCCACGACGCCCTGCCCCTCCTGGCGGCCCCCGACGGCGCGGTACCCGTGTGCGAAGGGTGGAGCATCCTGCCGCGGCTCACCCTGTGCGTGGTGGACGGCCCCGGTGACCACGGCCTCGTCGTCCCCGCTCTCACCGCACCGGTGCACGGAGCAGCCGGCGGCAGCGCGGCGCCGGGCGGCATGCCGGACTGGTGCGAGGACGCCGAGCGGGCCGGCGGAGCCGTCGTCCTCTCCCTGGACCATCTGCCGGACCCGTGCGCCTGGCCCGCCCTCCTGACCTCGGGCACCACCCGCGGCGGCTTCCTCCGCACGCCGGACTGAACCGGGTCCCACCGCCTTCCGGCACCGTCCCACCACCTTCCGGCACCGCATGGCGCCGCACGGCACCGCCTGGCACCGCCTGGCACCGCATGGCACCGCATGGCACCGCATGGCACTACATGGTGCCAAGTGGTGCCACTCCATGTCCGCCGGTGGCCTGGACAACGTCGGGAGTCACCGCCATCCGGACCCTCTGTGCCGTGTTTGCGCAGGTCAGGGTGCTGGCATCGACGACCGTGCCGTTTCGGCGTCGTCCACCCTTGCGTGTGGCACCACTGTGGTGCCATGATGGCGCTATGGACCTCACCCCGTATGTCGACACCCTCCGCCGCGAACTCGCGGTGGCCGCCGAGGCCGGCGGCGAGGAAGCCCGCGAGCTGGCCGAGCGGCTCACCGCCCCGCTGGAGTCGGCGACCCGGCTGACGCTGCTCAACGTGCTGTCCGCCGCGATGGACGAGATCACCCGCGAACTCGCCCCCGGCTCCGTCGACGTACGGCTGCGCGGACTCGACCCCGACTTCGTGGTGACACTGCCGCCCGCCGACGGCGGCGCCCTCGCGGAGCCGGCCGCACCCGCCGAACCGCTCAGGACCCCCGCTCCGGCCGAGGGCGACGAGGGCGGCGTCGCCCGCGTCAACCTGCGCCTGCCGGCGCACCTGAAGGCGCGCGCCGAGGAGGCCGCGAGCCGCGAGGGCCTGTCGGTCAACGCGTGGCTGGTGCGCGCCGTGTCGGCCGCGGTCGACGGCGGCGCCCGGCCGCGTACGACGGAGAAGTCCCGGACCGTCGGGCAGAGCTTCACGGGCTGGGTGCGCTAGCCCACCCCCGGCCCGCCTGCGCACCACCTCACCCCGCACCACCCCACCCGCACCACCGCACCCGCATCCCCCCGCAGCCCCCGCATCACTCCACCGCACCACTCCAGCCAGACACCACGTCCCACCAGCGGGGACGACCCGACGACCCAAGAGGACGGCACAGCCATGCCTTCTTACGCCACTCCCGGACCGATCGCGGCCACCGCCCACGTCCACGCCGGCTCCATCCAGTTCACCGCGGGCGACCGCGCCGACACGGTCGTCGAGGTGCGGCCCCGCGACCCCAAGAAGGACCTGGACGTGCGGGCGGCCGACCAGACGGAGGTCTCGTACGCGAACGGCGTCCTGACCGTCCGGACGCCCAAGGCCAACCTCCTCGGGCGCTCCGGCACCGTCGACGTGACGGTCGAGCTGCCCACGGGCTCGCGCATCGACATGACCGGCTCCTGGGTCCAGGTGCTCGGCGAGGGCCGGCTCGGCGAGGTCCGCGTCAAGACCTCCTCCGGCGACGTCCGGTTCGACACGACCGGCCCGCTGCAGCTCACCGCCTCCCACGGCTCGATCTCCGTCGACCGGATCGAGGGCATGGCGGAGATCACCACGAGCTCCGGCAGCCTGCGCGTCGGCACCGTCGAGGGCCCCGCCGTCCTGAAGAACTCCCACGGCGGCACCACCGTCGGCCTCGCCCTCGGCGAACTGCGGGTGAGCGGCGCCAACGGCGACATCGACATCGCGCGCGCCGAGAGCTCGGTCGTCGCCACCACCGCCCACGGCACCCTGCGCGCCGCGGAAGTCGCAGCGGGAAACGTCCAGTTGGAGACGTCCTACGGCGCCATCGACATCGGCATCCGCGAGGGCACCGCCGCCCTGCTCGACGTCAGCTCCGACCGCGGGCAGGTGCGCAACGCCCTCACCGCCTCCGACGCCCCGGCGGAGACCGAGGACACCGTCACGGTCCGCGCCCGCACCCGCTGGGGCAACATCGACATCCGCCGCGCCCGGCCCTGAGCACCGGCCGCCCGACCCCCCGTACCGGCCGCCCATCCCCCGCTCCACCCTTCGAAACGGGAGGACCCCATGCCCTCGACTGTCATGCCCACGTCCATGCAAGGTGACGGTCCGCGGCCGCCCGCAGCCGTCTCCGCCACAGGTCTGCGCAAGTCCTACGGCGACAAGACCGTCCTCGACGGCATCGATCTGCACATCCCGGCCGGCTCCGTGTTCGCGCTGCTCGGCCCGAACGGCGCCGGCAAGACCACGACCGTGAAGATCCTCTCCACCCTCGTCACCGCAGACGGCGGGCAGGCCCGGGTCGCGGGCCACGACCTCGCCGGCGACCCGCAGGCGGTGCGGGCGGCGATCGGCGTCACGGGGCAGTTCTCCGCGGTGGACGGTCTGATCACCGGCGAGGAGAACATGCTCCTCATGGCGGACCTGCACCACCTGCCCAAGCGCCAGGGGCGGCAGGTCGCCGCCGAGCTGCTGCGGCGCTTCGGCCTGGCCGAGGCCGCGAAGAGGCCCGCCTCCACCTACTCCGGCGGGATGAAGCGCCGTCTCGACATCGCCATGACGCTGGTCGGCGATCCGCGGATCATCTTCCTGGACGAGCCCACCACCGGCCTCGACCCCCGCTCCCGCCACACCATGTGGGGCATCGTCCGCGAGCTGGTCTCCGACGGGGTCACGGTCTTCCTCACCACCCAGTACCTGGAGGAGGCCGACGAACTCGCCGACCGCATCGCGGTGCTGCACGACGGCAGGATCGCCGCGCAGGGCACCGCCGACGAGCTGAAGCGGCTCGTCCCCGGCGGGCACGTACGCCTCCGCTTCCTGGACCCGGCCGCCTACCGGTCCGCCGCCTCCAGCCTGCCCGACGCGACCCGGGACGACGAGGCGCTGGCCCTGCGCCTCCCCAGCGACGGCAGCCAGCGCGAACTGCGCTCACTCCTCGACGGGCTGGACGCCGCCGGCGTCGAGGCCGACGAGCTGACCGTGCACACCCCCGACCTCGACGACGTGTTCTTCGCCCTCACCGGAGGCACCGACCAGCCCAAGGAGGCCGTCCGATGAGCTCCCTCGCCCTGGCCGTACGCGACTCGTCCACGATGCTGCGCCGCAACCTCCTGCACGCCCGGCGCTACCCCTCCCTCACCCTGAACCTGCTGCTCACGCCGATCATGCTGCTGCTGCTCTTCGTGTACATCTTCGGCGACACCATGAGCGCGAGCATCACCGGCGGCGGCGCGGACCGCTCCGCCTACATCGCCTACCTCGTCCCCGGCCTGCTGCTCATGACGATCGGCAGCACCACGATCGGCACCGCGGTGTCCGTCTCCAACGACATGACCGAGGGCATCATCGCCCGCTTCCGCACCATGGCGATCCACCGCGGCTCGGTGCTGGTCGGACACGTCGTCGGCAGCGTCCTGCAGTCGGTGCTGAGCGTGGTCCTGGTCGGCGCCGTCGGCGTGGCCATCGGCTTCCGCTCCACCGATGCCACGGTCTGGGAGTGGCTCGCGGCGTTCGGGCTGCTCGTGCTGTTCGCCACGGCGCTCACCTGGATCGCGGTCGGCATGGGCCTGGTCAGCCCCAACGCCGAGGCGGCCAGCAACAACGCGATGCCGTTGATCTTCCTGCCGCTCATCTCCAGCACCTTCGTCCCGGTCGACGCGATGCCGGGCTGGTTCCAGCCGGTCGCCGAGTACCAGCCGTTCACGCCCGCCATCGAGACGCTGCGCGGGCTGCTGCTCGGCACCGGGATCGGCCACAACGGCTGGCTCGCCGCCGCCTGGTGCCTGGGTCTCTCCGCGCTCGGCTACTTCTGGTCGAAGTCGGTCTACAACCGCGACCCAAAGTAGCGCGGACGCCCACGGCCCGTCCCCCCGCGGGGCGGCGTGCACCGACCCCCTCGTCGGCGCACGCCGCCCCGCCCGCGTCCGCCCCCGGTCGCCGCAAGACGCCGCCGGCCTGCGGGGGTCGCCGTACCCCGCCGCCGTACCGGAAGACCGCCCGGCGTCCCGCCCGACAGACCCGCACACCGCCGCCCCGTGCCCACAGCGCCTGCTCCGACGAAGCGTTCCGCCCACCCGGGCACACCGCCCCGCGCCGCCGAGCCGGACCCCGCCGGCCACGCGCGCCCCGCCGGCCACGCGCGCCCCGCCGCACCCGCCGGGGTCCCGACCACGCCGCGCGCCCCGTTCACCCGACTCCATCGGGCACGAGAAGTCGGGTCCGGCACGGCAGGCGCTGCCTAACGTCGTGGACGTCACAAGGCGTCACAAGGAAGGAGGCCGGGCATGCTGGAGCGGCTGAACCAGGCCATGGAGCACATCGAGCGCCGTCTCGGCCAGGACATCGAGGCCGGCGAGCTGGCCCGCATCGCGGCCACCTCGGAGTACCACCTGCGCCGGATGTTCTCCGCGCTCGCCGGCATGCCGCTGTCGGAGTACATCCGGCGCCGCCGGCTCACCCTGGCGGGCGCGGAAGTGCTCGCGGGCCGCGAGACCTTGCTGGACATCGCGGTGCGCTACGGCTACGGCTCCGGCGAGGCGTTCGCGCGGGCGTTCCGTGCCATGCACGGCATCGGACCGGGCGAGGCCCGGCGCACCCGGGCCGAACTCAGCTCCCAGCCCCGGATGGCCTTCCGCCTCACCGTCGAAGGAAGCAGCAGTATGCGATACCGAGTAGTGGACAAGGCGGAGTTCACCGTCGTCGGGCTCAAGACCCGGGTGCCGCTGGTGCATTCGGGACCCAACCAGGCGATCGTCGACTTCGTCCGCGGGATCGACCCGCAGACGCTGGAGCGCCTGGAGAAGCTGTCGGACCAGGAGCCGCACGGCATCGTCGCGGTCTGCGACGACCTGGACCCCAGCCGCGCCGAGGGCACCGAACTCGACTACCACCACGGCGTGATCACCTCCGCGCCCGCCCCCGAGGGCACCACCGCGCTGACCGTCCCGGCCGGCGCCTGGGCGGTCTTCACCACCTCCGGCCCGGTGCCGCAGGCCATCCAGAACCTGTGGCGGGACGCCTTCACCGAGTGGTTCCCGTCCAACCCGTACCGCGGCCGGCCGGGTCCGGAGATCCTGCGCACCCGACTGTCGCCGGACAGGACCGAGGCCGACGCCGAACTCTGGCTCCCGGTGGAACCCGAACACGGCTGAGCCCCTCGGGGAGGCGTACGCGAACGCCCCGGCCGGCCTTCCGGGCCGACCGGAGCGCTGCACGTCTCCCCGGCTGGGCGGAGGCGGCGTTGCGCACAGCCGGCAGACGACTCACCGACGGACACACGGACCCCACGACCACCGAACCCAGCACGGCCCCGCCCTGCGCCGCCCAGGAGGCGCAAACGGTTCATTAGCTCACCGGTTCCAGCGGCCGCCGCTTTCCTTCTCCCGGCTCGCCCCGATCAGCGAGAGCACCCGAGCACCAGCCGAGCCCCCAGCCCCAGCAGGGCGCAGTGCAGCGGGAGACAGGCGGACCATCCCGCGGCGTTGCGCGGCCCGTACCGGACCACCCGGAGACGCGAAGCCACTGATCTTGCTCAGCGCGGCCTTGATCCTGCCCCAGGACACCTGGGCGCCTTCACGGCGGTCGCGGGCCTGCTGAGCTATGGCGTTTGCCGCCCGCTCGAACTCGACGCTGCTGAAACTCGCCAGGTCGGGCCACGCCGCACTGCCGTCCACTCGGGTGCCCTTCGCAACCGTGTACGGTGCCAAGGGCATCTGGCACGGCTCTGCGGGGGAACGTTGGATCTTCGGCATCAGACGGCGAACTTCGTCAACGCGTCCTGGTCGATGGTGGGGCTGCGTGACCTGATCTACGAGATGCTCAGCCTGCTCTTCAAGGAGCTCGGCGAGAACGGTGGCATGGCCGGCGACGATGAGGCGGGCCGGGCTTTCGCCAAGGTCTACAAGGAAGCCGTCACCACGGTGTTCGACAAGGCCGGTTTTGCTCACCAGGTCATGGCCAACGGCGCGGGCGCCCTGCTCAAGTCGGCGGAGGTGTTCCTGAAGCAGGACAGCAAGCTCGCAGCGCAGCTCCTCGGGAAGAGCCCGCACGGGCGGGGGATCGCCCCGCAGCCGTCCGGACCGGACTGCAATTCGCGTGCCAGCCACAATGCGGAGGACCTGCCTGAGGTCGTCGGTGAAACCAGCGGGCTCGACCAGTACCTGTTCAACGAGCGTTTCCTGGGTCAGCCGCAGAAGCTCCGTGCCGTGGCCAAGGCGTGGCGTGAGGCGTCCAAGATCCTCGAGGACGCGTACTGGGACTCCGAGAGAGCCTGGAAGACCGCGAACTTCGACCAGGTGGGTGACACCGCCGAGGCGGTCGATCGCTTCTTCAAGAAGTTCGTCGGCAAGAATCCGCCGCCCGGTGAGGTCAGCGAGGAAGAGACCCTCATGGCCAACCTTCCGGTGGCCTGCAAGATGATCGCCAACGCCTGCGACGCCTACGCCGATCACATAGAGACCGCCAAGCGGCGGCTGCCGTACGAGCAAACCTCCCCCACCGGCGAGTTTCTCTGGCCGTGGGAAGAGCCGCGGTTCGGAGGAGACGGCCACGACGGCGGTCTGCATGAACTCATCGCCGGCGACATGCGGATATCAGCCCTGGGCAAGATCCCTGGCGCCCTGGACAGCTCCAAGTCACGCGTGCCCATGCCGCAGCCGGACAACGGAGGTTTCGTCCCCGGCGTGCCCCCGTTCCTGGGCCCGCTGATCCGTGTCCCGACCCTCGTCCCGGTCGCCTACCGTCCGGCCAGCGGTCCCCGCGTCCAGCCGATCCCTCCGGCCACGCCACCAGACCCACGCTTTCCGCCGCTGACGGCCGGAGGACAGCACAACTTCCAGACCTGGCTGAACTCGCTGCGCCAAGGCGACGTATCGGGTGGCAGACCGGCCGAGGTCGCCTACCAGCGGCGCGTGGCCGGCTACCCCGAGTACGAGGTCCCCATCCCGCCAGGGATCAGCAAGAGCAACACCCTGATGGTGGATGGCTTCCGAGACCTCGACGGCATGGCGATCGAGGCCAAGTACGTCAACAGGCCGAACCAGCGCTGCTACCGGTCTCTTGAGGAACTCCGCGCGAACCACGAGACGGGGAAGAAGGACTTCCTCTACCGGTCGGACCGCGAGGAGCTCAAGAAGTACGCGGCCGCCCTCAACGACCCCCGGAACACAGAGATGCGGGGAGTCGAGACCGTCACCAACAATCAGGAGTCGGTCCAGTACTGGCGCATCATGATGGCCGCCTACGGCGTCAAGGGCAACGCCCGCTACGTCCCCTGATCCCACCACCCGCCGCAGAGGAATCACCGCACACCATGGAACCGGACGAGATCGCCGAACTCCGCACGATGTACATCTTCACGCCGCCGGCGGGCCACACCTGGGGTCTTACCTACGACAGTCTGGAAGCCGTACTGCGCGAGCGAGACCCCGACGAGTTCATCCGCGTCGATGACGGGACCGACGGCCCCGTCCACGGCTCGTCCATGCACTTCGGCATCACCCTGGACGACGAGCAGCTGGAAGGCATGGCCCTGCTGTCTCCCGAGGGCGTGTCCGTCAAGGACTGCACCGCCCACACCGCGGCCAGGTTCGTCCTGTGGCTCAGGGACAACGTGGTGCCGGCAGGCATGGCCGTCCTGTTCAACACGGAGTGGGGCACCGAGGCCGGCCTCCCGGACGCTCCCGTCCCGGACGCCCCCCGTCCGCGCATCGCCGCCGCTTTCGTGGAGCACCTCGCGGAAACCGGAGACCTCGACTGAACCGGCGACTCACCTGGTGTGAAGCTGCGTGCCTCCGGAAGCGGCGAGAGTGGCCTCCGTCCCGTCCGACACGGACATGGGGGCCGTGGCACGACCCCTGAAACACGCCGAAGGACCAGCCCGGCAGGAGATCCACTTGAGCTGTCCCATTTTTCTGTGCCCCGCACTATTCGCTCGGTCCCTCGACGGGTGCTGCCTGGTTCCCGCTGTTCCCCGCGCTATCTAGTGCGGTTGTGAGTGCGGTGCGTCGGCGTTCGGGCCCAGGGGCCTGCGCTGAGCCGACGAGTCGGCTGATGATGTCGCGGGTCCGTGCTCTCAGCTCGTCCAGCTCAGCTCTGGCGTCCGCCTTCGGTAGCTCCGTGATGTCCGCAAGCACGTCTTCCGCGGCCCGACTCAGCCATCCCATCATCCGTCAACATCTGAACCCGGAGGAGCCTCCTGGGCGCTGGAGCGCAAGTCGTAGGCGCGGATGCGCACCGCGTCGGAGCCATCCGGTGGCGGCTGCTCATGTTCACAGAACCACAGATGGATCAGACAGCGGCGATAGTTGACCAACGCGCCTGCGTAGGCGGAGTACCCTCCGCCCATCGCTGAGACAGAAGGAACGACCTGCCGATCCGCCTCTCTACAGGGATCGGTCACCGGGAGTTATAGGCCGCCGTTCGGTTGCTGTGGCTGCTGTACTTGGTTGCTGCACACGTCGGGCACCCCAGCAGCGATGCGGGTGGGGGCGCCGTGCACTCAGCTCACAGGGCGTCGATCTGCCAAGCAATGACGCCGGTTGCTCCCTTGGCGCCGTCGACGTTGATGCGGACCAGCTTGTCGGCAGGGATGCGCCCCTGAACCACGGACTCATCGCATGGCACCGTGGCCTCCGAGCCCGCGTGCGCAGGCACGAACTCCAACCGCGCGCTGCCGCTGCCGGCGCACACCAGGCTGAGCCGGTAGGTCTTTCCTCTGCCGAGTCCGGGCTCGGTGTGGACACCGTCGGCCACGCGTTCCACGCCGGCCTCGACCAGCGTCCCACCGCGGACGGCAGCAAGGGCCGCCTGGGCGTGCTCGGTAAGCTTCCTTTCCGACGGCTCAGCGACTTTGCGAGGCGAGCTCGACGCAGGCGACGGGGAAGACTCCACTGCGTCGTTCCCACCGCTCCCGGACATCGTGCACGAGGTGAGCAGCAAGGCCGACAGCACCACAGCGCATCCGGCGAGCCGTGCGGCCCGATGGCTCGAACAGGTCATGACTTGGTCACCAGTACTTGCAGCCGGTTTCCTTGGTCGGCAGGACCGCCGTACCCGTGACCGATCTCCCGAGGGGCCCCGCAGCCGCTGCCGACGGATCGGTACCTCTTCCAGTTCACCGTGTAGCCCCAGGATCCGTACGGCAAGTGACCATATTCGTTGCGACTGATTTCGTGCGTACAGGCATGACCTGTGGTGACGGATACGCTGCCGGCCACCTTGACGGAGGTGATCAGCGGGGCGGAGGGCCGGGCCGCTGATCCGCCTCCGAGAACACCGGTGATGCCGGAACAGAGACACGCCCTTCAGCGGTCGCCTCCTCGCACCGGCTGCCCTCCGAGACTCGGCCTGCCGGTGTCGGGTGTGGTGTCGTATGAGTGCGGCATGCCGACTGGCGGCGGCGCGACGAAGGGCTGGTAAGAGGCATTCGGCGCCGGTGGTGCGGGTGGTGTGGCTGCCGGGAGTGCGAGGCGCTGCGGGCGGTGACGGCGGGCAATGCGCAGGACGATCGCGGCGTAGACCAGGACGGTCACCATGTCCGCGAGGGCGAGCAGCCAGGGCGCGTCGGCGGCGGTGTCGTCGGAGGACAGTCCGTCGACGACTGGCGGAGACACCGAACGCGAGCAGGTTGTTCAGGACGTGCAGGGCGATGGCGGCTTCCAGGCCGCCTGTGCGGATGGTCAGCCATCCCGCTACGAGGCCGAAGAGCAGCAGGTCGGTGAAGCCCCACGTGGTGCCCCAGCCATGGGCGGCGGCGAACAGCACGGCTTGTGGGAGCACAGCGAGCCACGGGGAGCGCAGGAAGGCGCCGACCGCCTGCGTCAGCCAACCCCGGAAGACGTACTCCTCGGCTGCGGCCTGCACCGGAACCAAGACGGCGAGAACCGCCAGGGAGGTGAGGAACGACCGCCAGCCGACCCATACGGCGGGCTCTGCGGAGGCGGAACCGTCGTCGGGCAGGAGAACCGTGGCCAGTGCCAACAGGGTCATCGGGAGGAGGGCGGCCAGCAGGCACCGGGCCAGCCAGCGGATGCGCAGTCGTCCGCTGACCGACGACAGGGTGCCGGCGGGGCGTCGCTCGGTCCACCGTACGACGAGCAGGATGAAGGGCAGGGCGATCGCGATGTACGTCAGGTCCAGGGCCGTATTGCGCAGCGGTCCCAAGTCCACCCCGCCGTCAGGTAATTCCGGGTATCCGGCTGCCGTTCCGAGGGCGTAGGCGAAGAGGTACAGCAGGAGGACGAGCACGAGCCAGCTTGGGAGGAACAGCATGGTGCCGAGCAGCGGCCGCCACCAGCGTTGCCGGCCGGTGCGGCATCCCATGCGGTGATACGCGAAGCCGGCGAGGTCCGGAGGTGCAACTGTCATGATCGCCAGCATTCCAACCACGGAGCAGGCCGGGCGTCCACCCGGAGCACGAATACCGCTCCGTCCAGGGGCGGATGTTCCGGTTCCTTTCCAGACATCGGTAGGCCGGGCCGCTCCTGTCGGCCTTCTGGGAGCCGCTTCCGTCACCGGTGTGACGCTTTCGTGCGCCCGCGCGCTGTTGCCTACAGGAGTGACTCAGGGCGGCAATGCAGGAGTTGAGCGGAATCTGAGGTTTCGGGGTGGCGGTAGCAGCCAGTCCGGTTTGTTCCCCCTGCTGGGCGTTTTGCTGTAGATCGCCTCTATCTGCCCGCCCTTTTCGCGAAGATTTTCCCTTTTCTCCGTTCGGAGCAAAGGAAAGCTTCCGGGTATATGTGTTTCAAGATCTGGCAATGATGATCGAAAGAGGACTAGGTTCTTCGGCGCCCCCGGCACAAAGAATCCGGGGGTGCGGGCACCGCCCTTCCCGACGCACACGGTTTCCAGGCCATCAGTGCACCGGAGGCAGCGCCCGCACCGTCTTACCCGAAGGACCACGATAGTGAATCGTCGGCATATCCGCATGAGTGCGGTCGCTGCTCTGGCCGCCCTCACTCTGGGTGTCGCTGGCACCACCGCGGCGCAGGCCACCGAGCGCCGCGAGACGGCCGCTGCCGCCCCCGCCACCGATGACTGGGGACCGGAGTTCGAGTTCTCCTCGCACGAGGCCTTCGTCAGCTACCTCGACTCCGCCGAGGGCCAGCAGCTCCTGCGAGAGGAAGGCCTCACCCAGGCGGAGATCACCGCCGTGTACGCCGGCGACGACGTCGCGGCCAACGGCTTGCTGGACAAGCTGAAGAAGAAGGCCCTGAAGAAGGCCTTCAAGGCGCTGCCCGACTCATGGCAGAAGAAGCTGACCGACTGGGCGAAGAAGGGCAAGGGCTACTTCAAGGAGAAGTGGAACTCCCTTCCCGGCTGGGTGAGAAAGGCTCTGACCCTGGGCGGCGCGATCTCCGTCAAGACGGCCATCGAATGGCTTATCGACATCATCCTGTGAGGTAGCAGGTCACCTGATGCGGCCCCTCCCCCGGGGGCTTCACCACCCATGTGCGCCCCACGGTTGTTCCCTGCCGTGGGGCGCACTTCCATGCCGACACCTACCACGCTTCGGAGGCACCTCATGACCCATTCCGGTAGCCCTGAGAGGGACCGGGAGTTCAACCCGGCTCAGTACATCGCCCCCTACCTGCTGCTCGTCATCGGCAACGCAGGAGTGCGGAACGCGCCGATGAACGACCGGCCCGTGCTGTTCTGGGTGTTCACGGCGATCGCCGCACTCGGCACCGTTTCCGCTGTGGTGCGACTCCGGCGCATGTGGAACACCCATCAGCGACGAACCCTGCCCGCATGGACACGATTCCTCGGCCTGCTCCTCGCCCTGTACGGGCTGTACGTCGTCTACTGCGTCGTCAACGGCATGACCGAATAGACCGAAGACGTCGACGAGAGCGCACTGACCGCGAACAGCCTGGGGTAAGCAGTCACCGGCAAGCCAGGCGGAGGTTGGACCCAGACCGCGCACGTCACGCGCCTCACCGGGAGCCAGAACCACACCCGAGGAGCCGCCGGCGGAGACCAGGCCTACCGCCGCCGAGACCGCCGCCTCCGCCACCGTCACGACGAGCCGGACCAGCGGACCGTCGGCAGAGGCCCGCACCACGGTCGAGGGGGCATCCCCGCCGCGGCTGCGCCAACGGCTGGCCCGATCCAAGCTTGGTACACGAGCGCCGGCCGCCGGGCCCTGCCCGCCACCGGCGGCACCCTCACCGAGTAGCTGACCCATCTGTAGGGCGAGGACAAGAGCCCGGTCACCATGGACCAGGCGCTGGCCTCCATCGCTGTCGCTCACGTCGACGGCAAGGCGTTCGGTCAACGCGGCTGTACGAGCTGCGGATGTCCGGGAGGCAAGGTCGTAACGGACCGCTAGCTGCTGCTGTCTGCCGTCATTGATGTCAGGTGTGGATGTCAGCCTGACCGAGGCACGATGTTCACCGCCCGGTAGTCGTACCCGTCTTGCTTGAAGCCAGGGGCTTCCCACTGGAGGTCTACTCGCTGTCCCGGCGACAGCGTGTGAAACCCTTCCATATGGATGTGGGAGTAGTGGCCCCAGCAACCTCCGGGTGTTTCCGGGGAGTCGAGCACGCCCCACCCTTCCTCGTCGCGCCACTCACGGACAATCGCAGTCACCATGCGGGGAACCTTACGGGTCCCGTCTGCGCTGGTGTATCGGGACCTCGGCGCGGGAAGCTGCGATCATGGGGGCCGGTATGTGCGCTGACCTGGTTGAACGGCCTGAGCGTAGCGTCGTCGGGCGCGGCGGCTTACACGGTGATTTCCGGCTGCTCCCCGCTGCTCTGGTGCGGTACTGGTGCAGGCAGTGGGGTCCGGAGGCGATCAGCTGATCACACTCCCTTCCCGGCCCCACTCCCTCGTCCGGGATGCCCGCCTGCCGACGCTCGGCACACTGTGGGCGCAAGGGATCGTGGCCGGGCGACGGCTTGCGGCTCACCCCTTCCAGCGTGGTCCTCCGGGCTGTTCCCGGTGGGACGTTCTTCATGGGCCTGTCCGGCGCGGCGTCGCCGACGTGCGTCGCTTCCTTGTCCGCCTGGCGGAGAAGACCACTGCGGCGACGGCGAAGCACCGCGTGCTGCGGTCGGCGCTGTCCTCCGCCTGTCGTGAAGAGCTGACCGCGCGCAACGTCGCCGAGTTCGCACCCGCACCGATAACCGGGACCTGAAGCCGTGGAGCCTGGACGAGACGCTGGACTTCCTCGCCGGTCTCGCAAGAACCCGCTCTATGAGGTTCGCGTGCTCGCCATCGCCATGGGCCTGCGTCGGGGTGAGATCGTCGGTCTGTGCTGGTCGGACCACGACTCGACAACCGCGTCTCGTACGTCCGCCAGCAGACGCAGCGCCGGGGCGATCAGTACGACGACGATCCCAAGAGCCGTCGTCGTCGGGTCGTCCCGCTGCCCGCGCTCTGCATCGCGCCACTGCGCTGGCACCGGATGCGGCAGGCGGCGGCTCAGGCGAAGGCGGGGGAGACCTGGCATGAGTTGGAGTACGTCTTCACCACCCGTACCGGGCGCCCGGTCGAGCCGCGGAACCTCTACCGCTCCTTCACCCGCGTCGCCCGGTCCGCCGGCCTCCGGGTGATCCGGCTGCACGACGCCCGGCACGGCACGGCGACGCTCCTCACGGCAGCCGGGGTCGCGCCTCGTGTCGTGATGGAGATCCTGGGCCACTCGCAGATCAGCATCACCATGGACGTGTACACGCACGTCGTGCAGGACACGCAGCGGGAGGCCATGAGCCACATGGACCGGCTGCTCAGGAGCCGTCCGGGCCTCGGCTGACCGGCTGCCGTCGCTGCCGGTGCAAAAGGTGGGAGCCCCGACCGTGATCGGTTCCGGGGCTCCGTGGTGTGTCAGGCGATGGTCTCGGGGCCTCGGCGCTCGACCAGTTCGCGTGCCGCGCGAAGGGCTTCTTCCTTGAGCTGCTCTAGCGGGACGCCCCAGCTCTCGTCCCAGTCCGCCAACTGGATGGCACACGTGACGACCGACCGCAGTTCCTCGGGATAATCGAGGTCCAACGCCACTTCGGCCCAGATCAGGTCAGCGCCCGTAGCCGGATCCAGGGAACCGTCCACGACCTGATCGGCCAGCCAGTAGGCCAGGGCCCACTTGGCGGCGGTCGGGTCCGCGGGCGCCTCGAAGCCGATCCCCAGTTCTTCCGCGACCTGGTCGAACAGTTCTCGGGCCTCATGCTCCTCCCGGCGTCCGAGGCCGGCCAGAAGCGGGAGCGATGGTGAGTCGACGTCGGCCAAGAGCGCGTCCAGAGCCGCTTGGATGAGGCGGTCGGAGCCGACGTGCCGACCGAACGCACGTGCCTGCGCGAGTGCCCTCAACTGCTTGAGCGCCTGGTCCTTGGTGACACCTGACACGTCCCGTCCCCCGTTGATGTCAGACCTGGATGTCAAGGGCCCCGGACCATGATCGGTCCGGGGCCTTTCGCCTGGTGCCCCCGGCAGGATTCGAACCTGCGACACCCGCTTTAGGAGAGAGGCTGGGTATTTCTCGGGCCTGAGCTGTGGCTTTGCTGGCCGAGGCAGCGGGCGGCTACCTGACCGCGGGACGCCGGTGTTGACCGCTGTTGCCCCCTTCATCTGGCACAGTTGTGGCACGAACCTCAGCCGACGACAGCCAGCCGCGACGGCGGGTGCGCCGGGCGACCAGGCGCGCGTGTGACTGGCTGCGCCCCCACCGGCGTCCACCACGCTGCCAGTGCTATCGGCCAGAGCAAGCCGCGACGACCACGCGATGACTGGGCCTGAGCCCTCAGCTTGGGAGGCTCGGGGAGACCTCACGGGCGGTTGCATCGTCGAGCAGCGGTGGGGCGGCCCCAGTGCCTCCTGAACGGGTGCCACGAAGGACGCGCCGAACATCGCGACCACGTGCTGTGCGCCCAGACCCACGGTACGGGGCCAGGAGAGCCGTTCGTCGGGGCGTACCACCGCCCGCCTGCCCCCGTGTTCCTCGCCAGTGCCCACCTGATTCGGCACGGAGCTGACACACCTGTCCCGGCTGTCACCTAAGGCCGGAAACTTCGCTTCCGGACACGTAACTGCGGAAACGTAGGTACGGTAGGCATTCATCGCCAGGCTCGGCGTGGGGCGAGTGTAGTGACACGGAGGGGCAATGGACAGGGTTACTCGCGGGTTGATGGAGAGTTGGGCAAAGGATGCGGGAGTCGGGCATCTGAAAGAATACGTCGCCTTCGAGCGCTTCGTTAACTTTATCGTCCTCTCGCGCCACCACGACCAGCAGTTCAGCGTTGAAGATTTCTCCTGCGGTGACGACGGAACGCTCGGAATCGATGGCTTTGCGCTCTCCATTAACGGTGAACTCGTTTCCGATATGGCGGAATTGGAAGACGCGCTTTCGGGTGGCGGGGCAATCGAAGCCTCGATCACGTTGACGCAGGTGAAGACGTCGGCGAGTTTTGACTTGGGCGATCTGAGCATCTTCTCGGACGCCTCGATTACTCTGCTCACAGAGGATGAGCCTCCTCACCCCAACCTAAAACTGCAGCAGAAGATGCTCCACAGGGTCTTTGATGAATCGAGTCGTTTTCGCGAGAACCCTGTATGTCGCCTCTACTATGTGACCCTTGGTGCATGGAACAACCGTGGTCCCATCGTAAAAAAGACGAAAGACACCGAAAAGCGGCTCCTTGGGTCGAACTTGTTCTCGCGCGTCGATTTTCACGTGTGGGGCGCCAGTGAAGTTCAGAGGAATTGGCGCGCTATCGACTCTGCCCTTGAAGTGACAGTTCAGTTCGAGAATCGAACCACGCTGCCTGAGGTGGAAGGGGTGCGTGAGGCGTACCTTGGGGTTCTTCCGGGAAGCGAGTTCATTAAACTCGTAACCGACGACGAAGGGGAAATCCGCAAGACGCTCTTCTTCGATAACGTCCGCGACTTCCAAGGTGAGACCGATGTAAACGCGGATATCAGGCAGACGCTGGCATCAGGTGACCGTAGCCGGTTCTGCGTCCTCAACAACGGGGTCACAGTAGTTGCGCACGACCTTAAGTCCACGGGCAATCGCCTGACCCTGATTGACTTCCAGGTCGTGAACGGGTGTCAGACCAGTCATATCCTTCATTCCGAGCGAGACAATTTGGAGGGCGTATACGTCCCATTTCGCTTGATCGTCACTTTGGACGATGACGTAGCTAAGAGCATCACGAAAGCGACCAATAAGCAGGGTCAGGTAACTAAAGAAAACCTCTTCGCTCTATCAGAGCTGCAAAAGAGGATCGAAGCCTACTTCAACTCGTTCGAGGCGGAGCCCGGTAAGCGGATCTACTATGAACGACGTTCGCGGCAATGGTCAGGTTCTGCTCAGGTTCGTGGCACGTGGAGGGTGATCTCCCTCCGTAACCTAATGCAGGCTTTCGCTTCGCTTTACCTCAGGATTCCTCACACGGCTGCACGTTATTACGGCGACCTTCGCAACCGTGTGGGCAACGACGTCTTCTCCGACTCCCACAATGAGGCCTACTACTATTCCGCAGCCTACGCGTTCTGTAAGCTCGATCACTTCTTCAGGAGTGGAGCGATCGCACGGGAATTGAAGCCTGCCCGATATCACCTTCTGGCCGGGGTGCGAACCATTTATTCTGGGTCGAGCGCTCCAGAAAGAGTCGAGAGTATCGACAAGAAGGCAGAAAAGGACTGTAAGCCTTTCAATGCTTTCTTGTGGGATGACGATCGCTATCTCGCAGCCGTCCAGAATTGCGCCGAAGCGCTGGTGAAACTTGCTGGCGGTCAAGAGATCAACCGCGACTTTGGGCGCACGCGGGACTTCACCGAGCAGTACCTTTCTGAGCTACTCAAATAGCGCTCGCGCGCTAGATAAGGGGGCGGTGAAGCGGCTTTGGGCTGGAGTTTCAATGACCGAGTCAAGGCTGCGGTCGCCCTCCACCCGTGAGGACGCACCTCGTCCCGGAGATCGTCTGTGCCTCAGCCGACGAAAGTCAGCCACGACGGCGGGCACGCCGACCGATCAGGTGCGCGTGTGTCTCGCTGCAGCCCCACCGGCCTCAGCCACGCCGCCGGCTTTGTGGCCATGCTCAAGCCGTCTGCGTGATGGGCGGGGCGGGGGTGAAGGCCCGGTCGTCGTGCAGGAGGGCCCACAACACACTGGTGCGGCGTCGTGCGAGGGCGATGACGGCTTGGACGTGTTTGCGCCCTCGCCGCGTTGCCTCTGGTCAGGTAGGCGAGGGCCCGTTCGTGTTCGGCCTCGTCCGTCAGCCAGTGCTGGCCCGGCTGTGCGTATGCAGCGTCGAGCTGGTCGGTGATGTGCTGCGTGCGCTCGCGTAACCAGCGCAGTGCCAGGCGTGGGCTCGTGGCGTCGTGTGATCCCAAGGGGATGCGGCGCCGGGACATCGACCTGGAGGGGCTGACCGTCATCGTTCGTCGGACTCAGGCCGAGTTGCAGGACGGCCGGCTCTTCGACAAGGCACCGAAATCCGCGGCTGGGGTGCGCTCCGTCTCCTTCCCGGCCGAACTGCTCGACGCGGTCACGCACCACCTGGAGCACTTCGCCGCTCCCGGCCGCGACGGGCACGTCTTCGTCGGGCCGCAGGGTGGGCAGCTGCGGCGGAGCAACTTCCGGGACGACTGGGTCAAGGCCCGGGAGGCCGCGGGCGTCACGGCCGAGCTGCACTTCCACGATCTTCGGCACACGGGCAACACGCTGGCCTCGACGGCCGGGGCCAGCACGCGGGAGCTGATGACGAGGATGGGACACAGCAGCTCCCGGGCCGCGTTGATCTACCAGCACATGACCAGCGACCGGGACCGGGCCATCGCCGACCGGCTTGGGGCCATGATCCGCGACGGTGGGGGAGGGGCTTCCGGCTAGGGGAAGTGGCTTCCGCGTGGCATTAGTGGCACGCGTGTGGCACGACCCCGGACACGACGAAGGGCCAGCCTGGGAGGTAACCCTCCTGAGCTGGCCCTTCTCTCTGTGCCCCCGGCAGGATTCGAACCTGCGACACCCGCTTTAGGAGAGCGGTGCTCTATCCCCTGAGCTACGAAGGCGGGGCTTGCGTGGCGCGGCGGTGGGTCGCGCTGCGGCAAGGTGGACCGCCGGTGAGGGCGATCCCTGACAGGGTAGCGGATCGGCGTCCGGTGGTGGGGACGGTGTCAGGGGGTGGGGCCGAGGGGGCGGTGCGGGGCGGGGTGGATCCGGCCACGGTCGAGGGTGAGGATCTCGTCGGCGGCGGTGAGGCCGGACCGCTCGTGGGTGACCAGGAGCGTGGTGCGGCCCCGGGTGGCGTCGAGGATGTCGGCGAGGACGGCGGCGGCGGTGTCCGGGTCGAGTCCCTCGGTGGGCTCGTCCAGGACGAGGACGGGCGGGTCGGCGAGCAGGGCGCGGGCCAGCAGCAGGCGCCTGCGCTGGCCGCCCGAGAGGGTGGCGCCGTCCCCGCCGACCAGGGTGTCCCAGCGGTCGGGCAGCGACTCGATCCAGTCCAGGAGCCGGGCCCGGCGGGCCGCGTCGGCCAGGTCGGCGTCGGTGGCGTCGGGGCGGGCCAGGAGCAGGTTGGCGCGGATGGTGGTGTGGAAGACGTGCGCGTCCTGGGTCATGCCGGTGATCACGCGGCGGACGTCGGCGCCGGCGCAGTCGCGCAGTTCCCGGCCGCCGACGCGGATGCTCCCCCCTTCGTACGGGACGAATCGCATCAGCGCCGCGATCAGCGTCGACTTGCCGGATCCGCTCGCCCCGCGCAGGACGACCCGGCGGCCGGGCGGCAGCCGCAGGCTCACCCCGTCCAGTGCCGGCGGGCCGTCGGGACGATGGCGTACCCGCAGGTCGGTGATGGTCACGCCGAGCGGCTCGGTGGCGGTGAGCGGGGCCGCGCCGGGCGGGTCGGTGACGGGGGGCGGTGTGTCCAGGAGGTCGGCGAGCCGGTGTGCGGAGGCCCGCACCGCGGCGAGGCGGCGGGCGGCGCCGGGCAGCGGAGCGAGCGCCTCGAAGGAGACCAGGGCCAGGACGGCGAGGACGGTGAGGTGCACGGCGGGCAGCGTGCCCGCCGCGTGCGCGCGCAGCGCGAGCCAGGTGACGCCGACGGTCGCGCCGCCCTGCAGCAGCAGTACCGCGGCCGAGGCCAGCGACGCGGTGAGGGATCCCCGGCGCTCCAGTGCGGCGATCCGGGCCGACGCGCCGGCGGCCCGCTCGTGGGCGCGGTCGCGGGCGCCGTACGCCGCCAGGTCGGCCGCTCCTTGAGTCAAGTCCAGTGTGGCGACAGCGAGTTCGGCGCGCGCCGTCTTCTCGGCGCGGCCCGTGCGGCGGGACAGGGCGAGCACCAGCGCGGGCACGAGGACGCCCCCCACGGCCAGGAGCAGCCCGAGCAGCGCGCCCGCCTGCGGCAGCAGCAGCGCGGCCGTCGCGGTGGCGGTGGCGGTGACCGCGCAGGCGGCCGCGGCGGGGATCATGACCCGCAGCAGCAGGTCCTGGGCGGCGTCGACGTCGTCGACGAGGCGGGTCAGCAGGTCGCCGCTGCGGAAGACGGGAGCGCCCGACGGGGCGAGCGGCACCAGTGCCTGGTAGATCCGGGTGCGGAAACCGGCGACGGCGCGCAGCACGCCGTCGTGGCCGAGGAGCCGGTCGGTGTAGCGGAGGGCTCCGCGACCCAGGGCGAGGGCCCGTACGGCGACGACCGCCACGCTCACCGAGGTGATGGGGGGCTGCTGCGCGGCGCGGGTGATCAGCCAGGCGGCGGTGGCCATCAGCGCGGCGGCGGCCAGTTCGCTGCCGGCCGCGGCGAGCGCGGCGGGCAGCAGCCTGCGCCAGTACGGCAGCAGGTGGCGCAGGAGGCGGACGGTGGGGCGGGGCCCGCCCGCCCGGACCGGGGCGTCGGCGTCGGCGTCGGCGGAGGCTTCGGAGGCTTCGGCCTCGGTGAGCGGGGTCATGAGGCCAGGTGCCTTTCCGCGTGGGCCGGTTCGGGTGTGGACAGAGTCCCCGCGCGCACGGTCACGATGCGGTCGGCGTGCGGCAGCAGGCTCGTGCGGTGGGCGACCACGAGGGTGGTCCGGCCGCGCATGAGGTCGACCGCGGCGCGGGTGACGGCGGCCTCGCTCTCCGGGTCGAGGTGGGCGGTGGGTTCGTCGAGGAGCAGCACGGGAGCGTCCTTGAGGAACGCGCGGGCCAGCGCGATCCGCTGGCGCTGGCCGGCGGAGAGCCCGGCGCCCTGTTCGCCGAGCACGGTGTCGTACCCGCGCGGCAGTTCCGCGATGAAGCGGTCGGCCGCGGCGGCGCGGGCCGCGGCCCTGACCTCGGCGTCGGCGGCGTCGGGGCGGCCGAGCCGGATGTTGTCCGCGACGGACGCCGCGAACAGGTGCGGGCGCTGCGGCACCCAGGCCACCTGGGCGCGCCAGGCGTCCTGGTCGAGGTCCGCGAGGTCCGCGCCGCCGACCGTGACCCGGCCGGACGCCGGGGCCGTGAAGCCGAGGAGCAGCGACAGCAGCGTGGACTTGCCCGCGCCGCTCGGGCCGACCAGGGCCACGTGTTCGCCGGGGCGGACGGTGAGCGAGACGCCGCGCAGGGCCGGTGCGGGGCGGTCCGGGTAGGAGACGGTGACGTCGTGGAGGCGAAGGTGGGCCGTACGGGCGTCGGGGGCCGGGGCCCGGCCGCCGGCCCCGGCCGCGGGGCGGTCCTCGGCGGTGGGGTGGTCCTCGGTGGTGGGGCGGTCCTCGTCGTCGAGGACGGCGAAGACCCGCTCGGCCACGGCCATGCCCTCGGCGCTGTCGTGGAAGGCGGCGCCCGCGGCGCGCAGCGGCAGGTACGCCTCGGGGGCCAGGAACAGCACGGTCAGGGCCGTACGCAGGTCCAGCTCGCCGCCGAGCAGCCGCAGCCCGACGGGTACGGCCACCAGGGCCACGGAGAGGGTGGCGATCGTCTCCAGGACGAAGGAGGACAGGAACGCCACCCGCAGCGTCCGCATGGTGGCCCGCCGGTGGGCGTCGGCCATCTCGCCCACCACCCGGGTCTGGTGCACCTCGCGGCCGAACGCGCGCAGCGTCGGCAGTCCGGACACCACGTCCAGGAAGTGGCCGCCGAGCCGGGACAGCAGCCGCCACTGCCGGGCGGTGCGCTGGGCGGTGTGCATGCCGATCAGCGCGCCGAACACGGGGATCAGCGGCAGCGTCACCAGGACGATCAGCGCCGAGGTCCAGTCGGTCCACCCCAGATGGGCGACGACGGTGAGGGGGACCACCGCGGTGGCCGTCATCGTGGGCAGGTAGCCGACGACGTACGGGTCCAGGGCGTCCAGGCCGCGGGTGAGCAGCGTGGCCGTCTCGCCGTGGCGGCCGGCCGCCAGGCGCAGCGGTCCGGTGTGCCGCAGCCGGCCGGTGATCCGGTCCCGCAGCGTGCGTTTGGCGTCGGCCGCGGCGCGCTGGGCGAGGGCGCCGCGGGACCAGGTCAGCAGCGCGCGCAGGGCCATGACGGCGGCCAGCGCGGCCGGCGGGCCGACCCGTACGGGGTGTCCGGCGAAGCCGTCCGCGAGGATCCGCGCCAGCAGGGCCGCCTGGGCGACCACGAGCCCGGCGCCCAGCAGGGCCGACACCGTGCAGCGGGTCATGTGCCGTCGCAGCGCCGGGACTTCCCGCATCAGGCGGCGTTCGACCGGTTTCATCCTGGGGTCCTTCTCGTCGCTACGGTACGGCGGGTCGCGGGTCGCGGGTCGCGGGTCGCGGGTCGCGGGTCGCGGATCGCCGGGTGGCGGTCCGGGTGCGGCACGTCGGGGCAGGGCGCCCCCGGCCGCCGGTCAGAAGTAGCTCGGGTGGCGGTGGCCGGTGCGGCCGCGGAAGGCCCACCAGCTCCACGCCTGGTAGGCGAGGACCGTCGGTATCACCACGATGCCGAACCCGGACAGAATCTTCAGCGTGGCCCTGTCGGTGACGGCCTCGCCGATCGTCAGTCCCGCCCCGGCGGAGCTGATCAGCACGTACGGGTAGTGGCCCGCCCCGAGGAGCAGCACGGGCAGCAGCGTCGCGCAGCAGGTGGCCGCGAAGGCCAGGACGCGGTGCCCCTGGGACAGGTACCACCAGGCGCCGGCGAGCGCCGCGGCGAGCAGCACGGCGATGATCACCGAGGTCGTCCGGTTGGTCATGGAGGCGCCCGCGCCGAACAGGGTGAGCAGCAGCGCGAGTAGTCCCGCGGCGGCGGCCGCGCGCACGAGCCCCGCACCCAGCCGCCGTGCCGTGGCGGCGAGTCCGGGTTCCGAGCGCAGTGCCACGAAGGCCGCGCCGTGGGCGGCGAAGAGCAGCACGGCGGTCACCCCGCAGCTCAGCACGAACGGCGAGAACACGTCACCGGCCCCGATGTGGAAGCTCCCGTCGGCGCGGCGGGGCACGCCGTGCAGCAGCAGGCCCACGACGAGCCCCCAGCACAGCGCGGGCAGCGCGCCGCCGAACACGATGAGCGCGTCCCACCGGCGGCGGCCGCGGGCGCTGTCCGCGCGACCGCGCAGCTGGACCGCGGCGTTGCCGAGGACGAGGCCGGCGAGGAGCGCGACGATCAGCGGGTGGAGGCCGGACAGCAGGCTGCCCTCCAGGTGCGGGAAGGCGCCGAACAGGACGCCGGCGAAGGCGACCAGCCAGACCTCGTTGCCCAGGAAGAACGGGGCCATCGCGTCGAGGGCGGCGTTCCGGCCGGCCGGTTCCTCCTTGCGGCCGTCGGGGGCGGCGAGGAAGGGGTGCAGCATCTGTACGCCGTAGTCGTAGCCGCCGAGCACGAAGTACCCGGCGAGCAGCAGGCCGAGCAGGCCCAGCCAGAGAGTCTCCAGACTCATGTCGTCCAACTTTCCGTCTCAGCAGCGGGGTTGAGCCGGCGCGCCGAGGCCGGCCGCGGCCTGCGCCGGTTGCAGCCTGCGCCGGTCGCGGCGGGCGGCGGCGCACCGGACCGTCGCGGCGGGCGGCGGCGCACCGGACCGTGGCGGCGGGCGGCGGCGCACCGGACCGTCGCGGTGGGCGGCGGCGCACCGGACCGTGGCGGCCGGCTCAGAACGCCGGGACCGCCCGTTCGCCGTCGACGCCGCTGTCGGGTACGTCGTCGGCGAGCGGCTCGGTGTCGCCGAGCCGGGTCGCGTCCGGGCCGCGGCGGGCGAAGCGGGTGATCAGGCTCCAGTTCGTCACCGCGAGCGCCGCGAAGACGGCGACGAACACGGTGCAGGACACGGCGAGGGAGGTCCTGCCGACGTGGGAGAGCGCGTCCTCGACCGTCAGCCGGCCGTAGACGATCCACGGCTGGCGTCCGACCTCGCGGAAGACCCAGCCGCCCACGGCGGCGACGAAGGGGAACGGGATCATGGCGGTCATCAGGTACGCCAGCGGGCGCCAGCGCACCAGCCAGTCCTTCCACAGCAGGAAGACGGCGATGAACGTGATGGTGGACACCGTGTTGCCGATGACCGTCATCGAGTCCATCGCGATCCGCAGCCAGTCGTGCGGCGGGACGTAGTCGCCGGGCCCGTGCTCGCGGACGAGCTGCGCCTGCAGTCCGGCGACGCCTTCGCCGTTCAGGGCGGCCATCTTCATGGGCTGGGTCCGGTCCAGCACCGGGACCTGCATCTGGCCGACGACGATGACGAAGAAGGAGGCGAGCATGCCGGCCCAGACGCCGAGGCGCAGGGAGCCGCGGAACAGCTCGGTCTCCGTGGTGCCGCGGGCCAAGTGCCAGGCGCTGACGCCGGCGACGAAGACACCGCCGGTGGTGAAGGCGGCCAGGGTGAGGTGGGCGAGGGCGACCAGGGCGTTGGGGTTGGTGAGCAGCGCGCCGAAGTCGGTCAGGTAGGCGACGCCGTCGCGGACCTCGTAGCCGACGGGGTGCTGCATGAAGCCGTTGGCTACGAGGATCCAGAAACCGGAGGCGTAGGCGGTCAGCGCGACCAGCCAGATGAGCGTCACGTGCACACCTGCGCGCAGCCGCCCCCAGCCGAAGATCCACATGCCGAGGAAGGTGGACTCGGCGAAGAAGGCGATGAGGGTCTCCAGAGCCAGCGGGGCGCCGAAGACGTTTCCCGCGAACGCGCTCAGGCCGCTCCAGCTGAGCCCGAACTGGAACTCCATGACGAGGCCGGTGACGATGCCGACCGCGTAGTTGATGACGTAGAGCTGGCCCCAGAAGCGGGTCATCCGCTCCCGTACCGCTCTGCTTGCGGGATCACGGGTGAACGCGGCCCGGGTGTGCATGATCGCCACCAGGGGGACGAGCCCCATGGTGAGGATCACGAACAGCCAGTGGACGCTGGTCGTGGCCGCGAACTGGAATCGGGCCAGATCCGCAGCGCTCATGATGCGACCTTCCTGGAGGGACGGCGGCCGGCGGGACGTCGGACGGGTGGGGGGCCTCGCGTCGCGTGTGCGGCTGCCGGACGCCGTTCGCCGCCGGCCGCGCGAAGACCCTGCGCACGACCGTAGGGACGATTGCTCATGCATTCCAAGACCGGTTCTGCTATGTGGAGATAACCCCGAAGGCATGAACAGAGGTAGGCCCGTGGATCTCCTGCAGTTGCGCTACTTCCAGACCGTCGCCCGCTACGAGCACATCAGCCGCGCCGCGGAGGAGCTGCGCATCGCCCAGCCCTCGCTCAGCCGCGCCATCGCGCGCCTGGAGACCGAGCTGGGCTCGCCGCTGTTCGACCGTCAGGGCCGCCGCATCCGGCTCAACCAGGTCGGCGCGGTGTTCCTGCGGCACGTCGACCGCGCCCTGAGCGAGCTGGACGACGGCCGCAGGGCCGTCCACGAGGCCCGCGACACGGGGCTCGGCCGGGTCAGCGTCGCCTCCGAGACGCTGCTGACGATCAGCGGGCTGCTCGGCAGCTTCCGGGCCGCCTACCCCCGTGCGGACGTCCGGCTCTTCCAGTCGGACGTGGACGACATGGAGCGCCGGCTGCGCGCCCGGGAGGTCGACTTCTGCGTGGCCTCCCAGCCGCTGACCGGCGCGCACCTGGAGTCGATCGAGCTGGTCCGCGAGGAGGTGCTGCTCGGGGTGCCGCACGGGCACCGGCTCGACGGGCGCGACCGCGTGACGGTCCGCGAGCTCGCCGACGAGCCGTTCGTCACCACCCGGCGCGGCTGGCAGCGGGTCCTGCTGGACCGGCTGTTCGCGTCCGAGGGCCTGACGCCGCTGCTGTCCTGCGAGAGCGACGAACCGGGCGCCAGCGGGGACCTGATCGGCGCCGGCCTCGGCATCGGCCTCATCCCCGCGATGTCCCGCCAGGTCGGCACGCGCGTCCCGCTGGCCTGGGTGCACGTGGACGCGCCCGACTGCCACCGGGTGCTCACCCTGGTGTGGAACCGGGACACCCATCTGTCCGAAGCGGCCGTGAAGTTCCGGGAGTTCGTCACCAGCAGGCCCTTCATGACGCACCGCCTGCCCGACCTGCGGCGCGCCCGCCCGTCCTCCTAGCGCGGCGGGAACCCCTTCGCTGCGCTCCGGCGCGCTGGACTTGCCCGGCCCAGGACGTCGTGTGCCCGACCGGCCGGCGGGCGACGACGTTTCTGTTCCGCCTCGGGCGGGTCGGGGCGCCGTGTGACGGACGCGTGTGCATCGGGAGACCACCGCGCACCAGCGGGCGCTCGAAGGACCTGGGTCCCGTCATGCGGGGGCCGGGCCGGGCCGGTCCGCCCCGCCGCCCTCACCCCCGGGTGATCCGCACCCGGTGGTTCCCGTCCTCGTCGGCGCTCACCACCTGCACGGTGATCCCGTGCCGCGGGTCCCGGAAGCTCTCGCCGGGGGCGAAGGGGGCGTCCGAGAGCTCCGTGTGGACGTTGGGGCTGCGGGTGCAGCCGCCGCTGCCGCGGTGGCTGTCGTACACGGTGATGGGGCCGCGGCCGGTGTCCACCAGGGCGTCGACCTTGTAGACGAGGAGGCCCGGGCGGCACACCGCCTCGTCGTTGCCGCCCTGGGTCCGCACTTCCAGCGCGTAGGTGCTGCGCGCGGTGAACGGCACCAGGACCAGCTTGCCGCCGCCCCGCTCGTGCAGCGGCGACAGCGTGTACTCGACGCTGCCGGGCGCCGCCGCGCAGCCGACCTGGCTGCCGTCCAGCCAGCCCAGCTTCCACTTGTGCCAGCCGAGGAGGTCGTTGTTGGCCCCCCAGTCCTCGCTCATGATGTCCCAGTGCCCGACCGCGCCCCCGCCGTCCTGCGTGTACAGGTCGGGCAGGCCGAAGGTGTGGCCGTTCTCGTGCGGCAGCACCCGGTAGCCGGTGCGGGCGTAGCTGCCGGAGCCGTCGTCCTGGCGGGAGTAGACGAAGGAGGCGTTGGCTATGCGGACGCCGTCGGCGACGGGGGCGTCGCTGTTGCCGGCGAAGGTCACGGACAGCACGGTGTCCAGGGCGGAGGGGCCGGCGTTGGGGGTGACGAGCACGTTCATCAGGTCGTAGCTGCGGAAGTCGACCTCCGGGTCGGCGGCGGCCACGATGTCCTGCACCAGGCGGCGGTAGCCGGGGTCGAAGGGGGCGCCGCGCTCTATGCCGTAGTTGCGGAAACGTTTCGGCATGCGCAGCCAGCCGGTGACCGGGGTCTCGGTGCGGTAGTCGAGGCGGCCGTACGACGCGGTCCGGAACCACTCCTGGGTCTGCGGGAAGAACTCGTGGAAGCGGTCCATCGCGCTGCCCTCCCCGGGGGCGTCGGGGAAGTCGACCATCAGGGTCAGGGCGCGGACCGTGCCCGTGGAGCGGGAGTAGCCGGGAGAGGTGGGCAGGCCCTCGGTCATCTGGACGTTCAGGCCGCCGCGGAGCATGCACGGCAGGAGTGCGGAGGAGCGGGCCGGGCCGACCGGCCCGGCGGTGGTGGGCGCCGTCAGCTGTCCGGTCCCGGCCGAGGTGGTGACCGCGAGGGTCAGCGCGGTCACCACGGCCAGGGCGGCCGCACGGCGCGGGCGTATGCGGCGGCGGGGCGGCTGCGGCTGCATGCATGGACCTTTCGCTCCACGGCAGCCGCCGGTCTCGGGCTGCACCCTGGGATCACCCTGTGCCGGTGGGAAGCCGGGCGCGCGCTGGAGAAGGCCGGCCGTGGGAATGCCGGTCGGCGAAGGGGTGAAACGCGGCGCCGAGTGAATGTGTCTCAGGTCACAGCGATCGATCCCGGATCCGGGAAATAACCGGGGAGGCTCTCCCCGTTTAGCCCTGTGTCCGAGCGAAACGGGGACCACTTCCCCGGATCGCCCCTTCGTCCCGAGGAGTCATCGTGTCGGCCACGACCGCCCCCGTCGCGCGCAAGGTGTCCCGGCCTCGCGCCGACGCCCTGCGCAACCGGGAGCGCATCGTCACCGCCGCCCGGGAGATGTTCGTCGAACACGGCCCGCACGTGCCGCTGGACGAGATCGCCCGCCGCGCCGGCGTCGGCAACGCCACGGTGTACCGCAACTTCCCCGACCGCGACGCCCTCGTCCGCGAGGTCCTCTGCTCCGTGATGGACCGCACGGCCGAGGCGGCCGAACAGGCCCTCGCGGAGACCGGGGACGCCTTCGCCGCCCTGGAGCGCTTCGTGCACGCCGCCGCCGACGAGCGGATCAGCGCGCTGTGCCCCATGGTGTCCAGCACCTTCGACCAGCACCACCCCGACCTGGAGGCGGCCCGCGAGCGCGTCGAGCGGCTCGTCGAGGAGGTCATGGGCCGGGCCAGGGCGGCCGGACAGCTCCGGTCCGACGTGGGCGTCGGCGATCTGCTGATCGTCGCGGCCCAGCTGAGCCGGCCCCCGGCCGGCACGGACTGCGTCCGCGGCGACCGCTTCGTCCACCGCCACCTGCAACTCTTCCTCGACGGCCTGCGGGCCCCGGCCCGCTCCGCCCTGCCGGGCACGGCCGTGAGCATCGAGGAGCTGCGCGCCTGCTGACCGCCGAGGCCGATGAGTTCGGCTCCTGATCCCAGTCCACCCACCACCCGGCCGTCCCAGCGGTCCCGCTTTCCCTCCTGACAGCGTTTTCTCGTCATTTTTTCCGTTCCTCCTGATTTTTCCGTCACAAAGTCCCGAAGTGGGTACCTCCATGTCAGAAACAGCCCTCAAGGCTCCCGGTGCCGGCGCACCGCGCGCTGACGCCAACCGCTGGAAAGCGCTCGTCTTCATCGCGCTCGCCCAGCTGATGGTCGTCCTGGACGCCACCATCGTGAACATCGCCCTGCCCTCCGCCCAGCAGGACCTGGGCATATCCGATGGCAACCGGCAGTGGGTCGTCACGGCCTACGCCCTCGCCTTCGGCGGCCTGCTGCTCTTCGGCGGCCGGATCGCCGACCTGTGGGGCCGCAAGCGCGCCTTCGTCCTGGGCCTGGCCGGCTTCGCCGCCGCCTCCGCGCTGGGCGGCGCCGCCACCACCGGCGCGATGATGTTCGGCGCCCGCGCCCTGCAGGGCGTGTTCGGCGCGCTGCTCGCCCCGGCCGCGCTGTCGCTGCTCGCGGTGATGTTCACCGACGCCAAGGAGCGCGCCAAGGCGTTCGGCATCTACGGCGCGATCGCCGGCGGCGGCGGCGCCGTCGGCCTGATCCTCGGCGGCTTCCTCACCGAGTACCTGGACTGGCGCTGGACCTTCTTCGTCAACGTCCCGTTCGCCGTGGTCGCCGCGGCCGGCGCCTACTTCGTCGTCCGGGAGCCCGAGGGCGGCCGCAACCGCTCCCCGCTCGACATCCCCGGCGTGATCCTCTCCACTCTCGGCCTGGTCGCGCTGGTCTACGGCTTCACCCGCGCCGAGTCCGACGGCTGGGGCGACGCGGTCACCGTCTCGATGTTCGTCGCCTCCGTGGCGCTGCTGCTCGCGTTCGTGATCGTCGAGGCCAGGGTCAAGGCGCCGCTGCTGCCGCTGCGCGTGGTGACCGACCGCAACCGCGGCGGCATCTACCTCTCCCTCGGCCTCGCGATCATCGGCATGTTCGGCCTGTTCCTCTTCCTGACCTACTACCTGCAGGTCGTGAAGGGCTACTCGCCGGTCAAGACCGGCTTCGCGTTCCTGCCGATGGTGGCGGGCATGATCACCGGTTCCACCCAGATCGGCACCCGGCTGATGACCCGCGTCCCGGCCCGCCTGCTGATGGGCCCCGGCTTCCTGGTCGCCGGCCTCGGCATGCTGCTGCTGACCCAGCTGGAGATCGACTCCTCGTACCCCGCCCTGCTGCTGCCCGCGATGGTGCTGCTCGGCCTCGGCATGGGCACGGCGTTCATGCCGGCGATGTCCCTGGCCACGCAGGGCGTCGAGCCGCGCGACGCGGGCGTCGCCTCCGCGATGGTGAACACCTCGCAGCAGGTGGGCGGCGCGATCGGCACCGCCCTGCTGAACACCATCGCCGCCTCGGCGACCACGTCGTACGTCAAGGACCACATCGCCGGCGCCGCCACCCGGCCCCAGCAGCAGCTGGTGCAGCTCCAGGCGATGGTGCACGGGTACAGCGCCGCGATCTGGTTCGCCGTCGGCATCCTGGGCCTGGCCGCCCTGATCGCGTTCACCTTCGTCAACGCGGGCCGTCCGCGCACCCTCACGGTGGCCTCCGGCGACGGCGCCGAGGACGAGGTGCCGGTGCCGGTGGTGGCCCACTGACCGACCGCAGGTGACCGGGCGGGCCCGCACCGGCCGCGTGTGAACGGGGCGCGCGCACCGGCCGCACGGATCGGCGCGTGCACCGGCCGCACGGATCGGGGCGCGTTCACCGGCCGCACGGATCGGGGCGCGTGCCCCGGCCCGCAGGTGAACCGGCGCACGCGAACGGCGCGCAGTCGTCCGGATCGGCCCGGCCCGGCGGCGCGGGGACCGGCGGGGATGGGCGCCGCGCACCCCGCAGCCGGCCCGGCAGGACGCGGGCGCCGCGCCCCGCAGCCGGCCCGGCCCGGCCAGGACCCGGCGCCGTCTGCCGCAGTCGACCGGCCCGGACGCGAGCGCAGCAGCCGGCCCGGCCCCGACGCGGCGCCTCAGCGGAGCCAGGGCAGGTCCGCGCCCGCTTCGTCCGGCTGGAGGCCCTCGGCGACGATCTCCATGATCTCGCCGAGGGCCTTCTGCTGCTCCGGGGTCAGCCGCTCGAACAGGGCCTGCCGGACGGCGGCCACATGGCCCGGCGCGGTGCGCCGCAGCACCTCCATGCCCTCCTCGGTGAGCACCGCGAACTGGCCGCGCTTGTCGGAGGGGCAGTCCTCGCGGCGCACCCAGCCGTTCTTCTCCAGCCGCGCGACGGCGTGCGACAGCCGGGAGCGGGTGATCTTCGCCTGCATGGCCAGCTCGGTCATCCGCAGCCGCCGCCGCGGCGCCTCGGCGAGGCCGACGAGAAGGCCGTAGTAGATGTGCGGCATGCCCGCGTCGCGCTGCAGCTGCCGGTCGAGGTGGTCCTCCAGCAGGGTGGTGGCGTGCAGGTAGGCGCGCCAGACGCGCTGTTCCTCGTCGGTGAGCCAGCGGTGCCGTGCGGCGGAGTCCGGTGCCGTGTTCATACGACCAACTGTACGAGGCGGCTCTTTGAAATTTGAACAAATCCGGCGTAGTGTTCCCGTAGGAGCTTGAGAGTTGAAGTATCTCGCCCGCGCGTCACGCAGGCCTGACCACAGGGAGCCCGCGATGTCCGTCACCGTCCAGGAGCGCATGCCCGCCCTGTATCTCAGCCACGGCGCCCCGCCGCTCGCCGACGACCCCGTCTGGCCCGGTCAGCTCGCCGCCTGGTCCGCCGCCCTGCCCCGGCCCACCGCGATCCTCGTGGTCTCCGCCCACTGGGAGGAGGCCCCGCTCGCCCTCGGCGCGGTGGAGACCGTCCCGCTGGTGTACGACTTCTGGGGCTTCCCCGAGCACTACTACCGGGTCCGGTACGCCGCCCCCGGCGCCCCGGCGCTCGCCGACTCCGTCCGCGCCCTGCTGCGCGCCCCCGGCCTGCCCGTCCAGGACGTCCCCGACCGGGGCCTCGACCACGGCGCCTACGTCCCCCTCGTCGAGATGTTCCCGGCCGCCGACATCCCCGTGCTGCAGATCTCCCTGCCCACCCTCGATCCGGTGCGCCTGATGGGCATCGGCCGCAGGCTCGCCCCGCTGCGCGACGAGGGCGTGCTGATCATCGGCTCGGGCTTCTTCACCCACAACCTCGCCGCCCTGCGCCACACCGGCGTGCCGAGCTGGTCCGCCGAGTTCGACGACTGGGGCCGGCGGGCGCTGGAGGCCCGCGACTGGGACGCCCTGCTCGACTTCCTGGACAAGGCCCCGGCCGGCCGCTACGCCCACCCCCGCACCGAGCACTTCGCTCCGCTGTTCGTCGCCATGGGTGCCGCGGACGCCGGCGGCGGGCTCGACGCCCCGCGGTCGGTCATCGACGGATTCTGGATGGGGATGGCCAAACGGTCCGTGCAGTTCGGCTGAGCCGGAGGGGCCGTCAGTCCAGCTCCTTCTCGTACCAGGCCACGTCCCAGTAGCGGCCGAACGTGCGCCCGACCTCCCGGAAGGTCCCGGCGCACCGGAAACCGAAGCGTTCGTGCAGCCGGACGGACGCCTCGTCGGGCAGGGCGACGCCCGCGTAGGCGCGGTGCACGTCCTGCCCGGCCAGGGCCCGGAAGAGGGCCGCGTAGAGCAGGGCGCCGATGCCGCGTCCGCGGGCGTCCGGGGCGAGGTACACCGACGTCTCCACGGACGTCCCGTAGGCCGGCTTCGGGCGGAGGGGACCGGACGTGGCGTACCCGAGGATGCCGCCGGAGTCCGCGCCCGTGGCAACCATCAGCCGGTGCGGGCCGTCTTCCGGGTGGGAGAGCAGCCAGGGGCGCCGCTCCTCCGGAGTGAAGATCGCGGTGTCGAATGTGACGGCCGTCTCACTCACATAGTGGTTGTAGATCGCCGTGAGGGCGTCGAGGTCCCCTTCGAATCCCGGCCTGACCTGCACTTCAGTGGGTTCCGGCGGCATCTCGCCTCCTCGCGTGGCGGCACAGGGTACTGCATGATCAGAAAAATCGGGGGGCGGGTTGGGAATTCTGTCCGGATTGCAGTCGTTGTTTCCCACGGATGCCGGGCACTCGGAGAGAGTCCCAGTCCCGAAGACCGTTTCCGGAGTGCCGAGCGTCCACCAGGACCACCCGCCAGCCCACCATCGCAAGGGAGCACGCATGGCAACCCGTGCCGTCGCCCGTCGTCAGTCCGCCACCGGCGAGACGGCCGACTCGGCAAGCAGTGTTCGCGCTCATGGCGGCGAGATCGCAGACCGCGACCTGGTCGGCATGTACCTCGACGAGATCGCGCGGACGCCGCTGCTGGACGCAGCCAAGGAAGTCGAGCTGTCCCAGACCATCGAAGCGGGTGTGTTCGCGAGGCAGGTCCTCGACGGTTACGAAGAGACCAGGACCGACGCCACCCGGGAGGAGCTGGAGGCGCTGGCCGCCGAGGGGGAGCGGGCCAAGGACGTCTTCATCCGCTCCAACCTGCGTCTGGTCGTCGCCGTCGCCCGGCGCTACCCGCGCAGCGGCCTCCCCCTGCTCGACCTGATCCAGGAGGGCAACGCCGGCCTGGTGCGCGCCGTCGAGAAGTTCGACTACCGCAAGGGCTTCAAGTTCTCGACGTACGCCACCTGGTGGATCCGCCAGGCCATCACCCGCTCCATAGCCGACCAGTCCCGCACGATCCGGCTCCCCGTCCACCTGGTGGAGGAGCTGGGCCGGATCCGCCGGGTCCAGCGCGAGTTCAACCGCGAGAACGGCCGCGACCCGGAGCCGGCCGAGATCGCCGCGGAGCTGGGCTCGACGCCCGAGCGCGTCTCCGACGTCCTCGACTGGGCCCGCGACCCGGTCTCGCTGAACATGTCGGTGGACGACGAGGGCGAGACCCAGTTCGGCGACCTGCTGGAGGACACCTCGGCGGTCTCCCCCGAGCAGTCCGTCCTGACCCTGCTGCGCAGCGAGGAACTGGACGACCTGATCGGCCGGCTGGACCAGCGCACCGCCTCCATCATCAAGATGCGGTACGGCATCGAGGACGGCCGCGAGCGCACCCTGACCGAGGTCGGCAAGGAGCACGGCCTGACCCGCGAGCGCATCCGCCAGATCGAGAAGCACGCGCTGCTCGAACTGAAGAAGCTGGCCCGCAGCACCGGTTTCGACGCGGCGGCGTAGCGGGGTCCCAGGCCCGGGCGCCCGGCGGGGCGCGGGAGCGGCCGGGTGGCGAAAGACGGCGCAAACATGGCGTGGTCCCGTCGCTTCAAGTCCCGGGCCCGAGGGAACAACCCTTCCGGGCCCGGCAGCGGGCCCCGGCAACCGCACTCCCCACCCCCACCGCACCCCCGGCTGACCTGGCCGGCCCACGCGAGCCACGTCCCGACGCGATCCCCCCTGGCGCCGGGACCTTCCGAGCCGGACTCCGGCGCCCATCCCCCCCCCGGGCGCCGGAGTCCGGCTTTTGCGGGGCGGCCGCGAAGTGGCGCGACCGGCGGGGGCGGGGGGAGGTGGAGGCTCCGGGGCCGCCGCTCCCAGGGGCGCGCCCCGGGAGCGGGGGAACACCGGTGCTCGGGGCGGTGCGGGGAACTGGAACGGCGGCCCACCCCGTACCTGAACCCCGGGGTGGACCGCCGGATGGCAGATTCTGCCACACCGGCATAGCCTGCCGGGATGAGCACCACCCCCAGCCTCGCCCACCAGCCGTTTTCCGCCTCCGCGCCGGTGTCTCTGACCGAACGCCGGAAGGCCGAGACCCGGATGGAGATCGCCCGGGCGGCGGCGGCCCTCTTCGCGCACCAGGGCCTGCGGGCCACCCGCGCCGAGGACATCGCCCAGGCTGCCGGGGTCGCACCGCGCACCTTCTACCGCTACTTCGCCACCAAGGAGGAGGCGGTGGCGCCCCTGTACGCGGCCGGCGCGCAGCGCTGGACCGACGCCGTCCGTACGGCCCCGGCCCACCTCCCCCTCCGCGAGGCCCTGGAACACGCCGTCCGGCACGCCCTGACCCCCGGCCTCGGCGTTTCGGCCACGTCCTGGGAATGGGTCCGCACCCTGATCCGCCTCGCCCGGACCAGCCCGGCCCTGGGCAAGGTCTGGGCCGAGGTGTGCCGGACCTCGGAGAGCGCGCTGGCGGAGATCCTCGCGGCGCGGTCGCCGGGCGCCGCAGCCGACGGCGGGGCGGCCGCAACGCCCGGCGGGCGGACGCCGGGCGCCGCAGCCGGCTCGGCGGCCGCGCCGCCCGGCACTCCGGCCCCGGACGCTCCGGCCCCGGACGCGTCCTCCCCGGGGCGCCCGGCGGTCACCCCGGACCTCCGGTTCGCCGCGGCCGTGGCCGGCGCCGCCGTCCGCGCGGCCGTGGAGTCCTGGGCCGCCACGGCGTCGGCGCCCGCCGGCCCGGACGGCCCGGCGGCGCTGGCCCTGCGCAACCTGCGGGCCCTGCGGGACTTCGACTGGGGCGGACAGGCCTAACGCGACCGGGGTTCCGGGCCGGCGCCGGCCGGCCGGACGACGCGACCGGCCCGGTCCCTCCGGCCTGTATCGACCCTCCGGGCCGGTCGGAGGCACGGGCGCGCTCCACCGCCCCCTCGCCCGGTGACCGTGGGCTCCCTTTCGCTGCCCGCGCCACGTCCCGATCGCTGCCCGGATGTCACGCCGGTGCCGCCCGGATGCGCGTCGGCATCTGCACGGATTTCCGTTCATGCCCGAGCGAAGTCTGAACCTGTTTACTTTCCCGATTTCCGGGCGTAGCCTCGCATCAGAACCACACGTTCGGGCATGACAGCGGAAACATCCGGACTTCGGGCGTGGAAGACGCCCGACCGGACAGCGAGGCGGAGGCGAGCGGACATGTACGCACCGGAACGGCAGCAGGAGATCCTCCGGCTCGCCCGTGACGGCGGCCGGGTGGACGTGCTGTCGCTGGCCGAGGAGTTCCAGGTCACCGCCGAGACCATCCGCCGCGACCTGAAGGCCCTCGACCGCGCCGGGCTCGTCCGCCGGGTGCACGGCGGCGCCATCCCGGTCGGCCGCCTCGACTTCGAACCGGACCTCGCCGAACGCGAGTCCACCGCCGCCGGCGAGAAGGACCGCATCGCCAAGGCGGCCCTCGCCGAACTGCCCACCGACGGCACGGCCATCCTCGACGCGGGCACGACCGTCGCCCGCCTGGCCGCCGCCCTCCCGCTGGAGGCCGACCTCACCGTCGTCACCCACTCCCTGCCCATCGCGGCACGCCTCGCCGACCATCCGGGGCTGCAGCTCCACCTCGTCGGGGGACGCGTGCGGCACCGCACCCGCGCCGCCGTGGACGCCTGGGCGCTGCGCGCGTACGGCGAGATCCGCGCCGACGTGCTGTTCGTCGCCGCCAACGGCTTCTCCGCCGAGCACGGGCTGACCACCCCCGACCTCGCCGAGGCCGCGGTCAAGCGCGCGGCGATCGCCGCCGCCCGGCGCGTGGTGCTGCTGGCCGACTCCTCCAAGCACGGCCAGGAGCACTTCGCCCGCTTCGGCGGCCTGAACGACGTCGACCTGCTGATCACCGACAGCGGTCTGAGCCCCGAAGACACCGCCGCGATCGAGCGCGGCGGCACGGAAGTGGTACGCGCATGATCCTCACCGTCACCCCCAACCCCTCCCTCGACCGCACCTACGAGGTCCCCGCCCTGGAACGCGGCGAGGTCGTCCGCGCCACCGGCGAGCGCATGGACCCCGGCGGCAAGGGCGTCAACGTCTCGCGCGCCGTCGCCGCCGCCGGCCGGCGCACGGTCGCCGTCCTGCCCCTGGGCGGCGCGCCGGGAGCGCTCGTCGCCGACCTGCTGGACGCGCAGGGCATCGAGGTCGCGCCGGTCCCGGTCGCGGGCGCCACCCGCTCCAACATCGCGCTCGCCGAGGCGGACGGCGTGCTGACGAAGATCAACGCACCGGGCCCGGAGCTGTCGCCCGAGGAACAGGACCTCCTCCTGGACACGGTCCGCGCCCAGTCGCGCGACGCCGACTGGATCGCCTGCTGCGGCAGTCTGCCGCAGGGACTCGCGCCCACCTGGTACGCCGACGTCGTCACGCGGGCGCACGCCGGGGGCGCGCGCATCGCCCTGGACACCTCCGGCCGTGCGCTGCTGGAGGCGCTGCGGGCGCGGCCCGACGTGGTGAAGCCGAACGCCGAGGAGCTCGCCGAAGCCGTCGCACGCCCCCTCGCGACCGTGGGCGACGCCCTGAAGGCGGCCGAGGAACTGCGCGCCATGGGCGCGGGAGCCGTCCTCGCCAGCCTGGGCGCGGACGGCCAGCTCCTGGTGTCGGACACCGGAGCCTGGTTCGGCAGCGCCCGCGTGTCCGACGTACGCAGCAACGTCGGCGCCGGAGACGCCTCACTCGCCGGCTTCCTCATCGCCGGCGGCACCGGCCCCGAGGCACTCGCCTCCGCCGTCGCCCACGGGGCCGCCGCCGTACGCCTCCCCGGCAGCCTCATGCCAGCCCCCGCCGACCTGGACCCCGCGGCGGTGACGGTCACGGCCGACATCCCCCTCGACCGCGAACTGACGGAGCCGGCACCATGACGCCCCCGGCAGCCCCCGTCGCCTTGCCGGTCGCCCACGTTCCGGCCGCCGGCGTCTTGCCGGTCGCCCACGTTCCGGCCGCCCGCGTCCCCGCGTCGGTGGCCCACGCCGGTCCGCCGCACGCCGATGCGAGGCCGGCGAACGCCGGTGCGGGTCTGCCGGTCGCACGACGGACGGTCGTGCCCGTCGCCCGCGCCGCCCTTCCGGCCGCCGCCCCGGCCGTTCCGGGCGCGTCCCCGGCCCGCACCCCCCGCTTCGGAGCGGGGGCGGAGGGGGACCGCGCCTTCGCTCCCCGGCCGGCGCCGACCGCTCCGGCCCGCGCCACCGCCGTCCGCCGTACGACGGGGCCGGTCCACGCCCCCGCCGTCCGCCGCAGGACCGGCCCGGACCGCCGCCCCAGGCGCGCCGTCCCGCCGGGCCTCGCCCTCCCCCCATCCCGCCACTCCGCCCCCGTCCCCGTCCCCGCCTCCGCCCATTCCTCCCCCCGGGCGATACGCGTGCAGAGGAGCCCGCGATGAGCAACATGATCACCGCGGACCTGGTCGTCCTCGACCTGTCCGCCGACACCAAGGAAGCGGCGGCCCGCGCCCTCGCCCAACGCATGGCGGCCCAGGGCCGGGTGACCGACCTGGAAGGCTTCCTCGCCGACGTGGCCGCCCGTGAGGCCCAGATGCCCACCGGCCTCGACGGCGGCATCGGCATCCCGCACTGCCGCAGCGCCCACGTCACCGAGCCGTCCCTCGCCTTCGGCCGCAGCGCCGCCGGCATCGACTTCGGCGCCGCGGACGGCCCGGCGGACCTGATCTTCCTGATCGCGGCGCCCGCCGGCGCCGACGACGCCCACCTGACGATCCTGTCCTCCCTGGCCCGCCAGCTCATGAACCCCGAGTTCACCTCCGCGCTGCGGGCGGTGAGCACCCCGGAGACGGCCGCGGCGCTGATCCGCGGGGACGAGGAACCGCCGGGCGAGGGGGAGGACGTGCACAGCGCCGCGGACGCCGCCCAGGACGCCCCCGGCGTCTGTCAGGACACCGCTGCGGCCCCGGCGGCGGCCTCCGCCGGGGCCGCAGCGGGCACCACGGCCCCCCGCGCACCGGAGTCGGGTGCCGCGCCCGCGGACGCAGGCGCGGACGCCGGGAGCGCGCAGGCCGAGGACGCCGACGCTCCGGCGCACGCCGCCCCCGTCGGCGCGGGCTCGGGCGAACGCCCCTTCCGTGTCGTCGCCGTCACCTCCTGCCCGACCGGCATCGCCCACACCTACATGGCGGCCGAGTCCCTGGAGAAGGCGGGCCGCGAGGCGGGCGTCGAACTGGTCGTCGAGACACAGGGATCGGCCGGCTTCACCCGGCTGGACCCGGCCGTCATCGCCGCGGCGGACGGCGTGATCTTCGCGCACGACGTCCCCGTACGCGACAAGGACCGCTTCGCGGGCAAGCCCACCGTCGACGTCGGCGTGAAGGCCGGCATCAACCGTCCCGCCGACCTCATCGCGGAGGTCCGGGAGAAGGCGGCGCGCGGCGAGGCGAGCGCCCCGGCGCACGCGGGTGCCGGCACCCCGGTCGAGCGCTCCGGCGACGCCGGCGAGGGATACGGCACCAAGCTCCGCAAGTGGCTGATGTCCGGCGTCAGCTACATGGTCCCGTTCGTCGCCGCGGGCGGCCTCCTCATCGCCCTGGGCTTCGCGATCGGCGGCTACAAGATCAACAAGGCGCCGTCGGTGACGGACCACTTCCTGTGGACCCAGGCCGACAGCTGGGGCGCCCTGCTCTTCCAGATCGGCGCAGTCGCCTTCGGCTTCCTCGTCCCGGTCCTCGCCGGCTACATCGCCTACGGCATGGCGGACCGGCCCGGACTCGTCCCCGGCTTCGTCGGCGGCGCCATCTCCCTGACCATCAACGCGGGCTTCCTCGGCGGCCTCGCGGCCGGCCTGATCGCCGGCGGCGTGGTGATGGCGATCCAGAAGGTCGGCATACCGGCGGCCCTGCGCGGCATCATGCCGGTGGTGGTGATCCCGCTGATCTCCTCGGCGATCGTCGGCTTCCTGATGTTCGTCGTGATCGGCAAGCCCATCGCCAGGGCGCAGAAGGGCCTCACCGACTGGCTGAGCGGCCTCACCGGCGCCAACGCCATCCTGCTCGGCGCCCTGCTCGGCCTGATGATGTGCTTCGACCTGGGCGGGCCGGTGAACAAGGTCGCCTACACCTTCGCCACCGCCGGCATCGCCGTCGCCGACCCCAGCGACTCCGCCATGAAGATCATGGCCGCGGTGATGGCGGCCGGCATGGTCCCGCCGCTGGCGATGGCCCTGGCCACCACCGTGCGCGGCAGGCTGTTCACACCGGCCGAACGCGAGAACGGCAAGGCCGCCTGGGTGCTGGGCGCCTCCTTCATCTCCGAGGGCGCCATCCCGTTCGCGGCGGCGGACCCGCTGCGGGTCATCCCGTCCGCCATGGCGGGCGGTGCCCTCACCGGCGCCCTGTCGATGGCCTTCGGCGCCACTCTGCGCGCCCCGCACGGCGGCGTCTTCGTGGTCCCGCTGATCGGCAACCCGTTGCTGTACCTGGTGGCCGTGGCGGCCGGGGTCTGCGTCACCGCGGCCCTGGTGGTCCTCCTCAAGGGAACGCGCAAGCAGGCCCCCGAGGCCACGGCCGCCGACGCGGCCGCGAACCCGGCCACCGCCCGGAAGGGGGCCGAGCAGCCCGTCGCGGCCTGACCGCCGCACCGCGCCCACCGCTGCTCGTCCCTTTGGTGCGCTGTGAGCCGTTCACGGCACCTGCGAGATATGTCACGGTCCGGGGCCACGGCCCCGGACCGTGGTGTGTACTGGGCGCATGCCTGAGCACGCCCACACCCTCCAGCTGCTCGGCGTGGCCGCTCTCGGCGCGGCGGCCGTCGCCTGGGCCGTCGTCCTGCGGCGCCTGCTGCGCCGCGCCGGCCGCCGGGCCGCCGCCCGGCGCCCTGCCGCACCGCTCCCGGCCCTGCCGCGCCAGACCCGGCTCGGACCGGCGCGGGAGTGCGTGGAACTGACCCCCGCGGAACAGGACGCGTTCGCGGGCCTGGTGCGGCAACTCGCCAACGGCTGACCCGGGAAGTCCCCCGGCGCCCCGCAGGCCCGCACGCCCTCACGCCCTCACGCCCAGGGGCGGGATCGCCCGGCGGACCGGACCGCACACCTCCGTGACCCGCGCTCAGGCGGAGGAGGCGCCTCCCCGCCCGCGCCCCCGGCGCAGACGCACCCGCGCGCCCGGCGCGGACCCAATCCCGCCCCGGCGCAGACGCACCCGCGCTACCGGCGCAGACGTACGCGCGCTACAGCCGCAGACCCACTCGCGCCCCGGCGCAGACCCACCCGCACCCCGGCGCAGGCGTACCCGCGCTACCCCTGCCGTGCCGCGCGCCGCTCCATGGCGTCCCGGGCCGCGTCCTCCGACATGTACACCTCGCACATGTGCCGCCCGTCCGGCGTCGCCGTGTGCTCGACCTCCCACAGCGACACCTCGGCGCCGTCCGGCAGCAGGAAGGCGTGCTCGTACAAGGCGTAGCTCAGCCGCGCCCGTCCGGCCCGCCCGGGCCGTCCGAACGCCTGCGTGATCTGGTGCGCGGTCGCCGTCGCCAGCAGCGCCGCCGTCTCCGCGCCGGGCCGGTCGGGGTTCTCCGCACGGCGCAGCAGCCGGCGAGCGTGGTCCGCCGAGTCGTCGGAGGCGAACACGTGCCGCGGCTCGGGCACCGCCCACAGCCGCATCAGCACCGGCACCTCCAGCTCCTGCGTCTCCGGCGGCAGCCCGAGCCGTGCCGTGGCCGCCTGCACCTCCTCCTCGTCCGCGTACACCTCGTGCTCCGGGGCGCTTCCGGGCAGGGGGTTGTGCACGAGCTCCCACAGCGTGACCGCCGAACCGTCGGCGAGCAGCCAGGTGTGCCGGTACGTCTCCCGGTGCAGCCCGGCGCTGTGGTACGCGGAGTGCAGCGAACTGTCGTGCGCCAGCGCGCAGTCGAGCCGCCGTATCACCTCGTCGGGCAGCTCGAAGGAGTTCAGGGCACGGCCGAGGAGCCGCTCGAGATGCTCCTCAGGAGACTCGGGCGACTCGGCTGGTTCGTACGCTGCCGTCTCGTACGGAACGCTCAAGGCATCTCCCGGCGTTGCTGCATGTCACCTTGTGGGTGCATACCGTAGCCCCTCGGTCGGACATCATGTCCGGGAACCGAGAAAACGTGCGCCGGGAAAACGCGCGGGCCGCGCGAAGAATTCCCGCGCGGCCCACGCCCCGTCACCGCCCCCCGCTCAGGTGGCACTTCCCGCGGTCCAGGCGCTCCACGGCATGTTCCAGCCGTTGAGCCCGTTGTCGGGGGCGACCGTCCTGTCCGGGGAGTTCTTCACGATCACGACGTCCCCGATGAGCGAGTTGTCGTAGAACCACTTGGCCGAGGTGGCGCCCCCCGCCCCCTGGACGTCCGCGAGTCCGACGCAGCCGTGGCTGGTGCCCTGCCGGCCGAAGGGCGGGTTGCCCCGGTCGTACCAGTAGTTGCCGTGGAGGAACGTCCCCGACGACGTCAGCCGCATCGCGTGCGGCACGTCCGGGATGTCGTACTCCCCGCCGAAGCCGACCGTCGAGCCGTTCATGCGGGTCTGCACGGACTTCTCGGAGATCACCATCTGCCCGTTGTACGTCGTGTGCTGCGGGCTGCCCGCCGAGATCGGCACCGACTTGACCGTCTCGCCGTCCCGCACCACCGTCATCGTCTGCGTGTTCACGTCGACCGTGGAGACCTGCGACCGCCCGACGGTGAACGAGACGGTCTTCTCCTGCACCCCGTGGACGCCCTTCGCGCCCTCCACCCCGTCCAGGTCGATCTTCATGGTGACCCTGGACCCGGCCTTCCAGTACTCCCGCGGCCGGAAGTCCAGCCGCCGGTCCCCGAACCAGTGCCCGGCCACCTGCTGCCCGCTGCTGGAGTCCACCGTGATGTGCGACTGCACGGCCTTCTTGTCGGTGATCGGCTTGTCGAAGGTGAACGACACCGGCATGCCCACCCCGACCGTCGCACCGCTGTCCGGCACGTAGGTGCCGATGAAGCTGTTCGCCGGGGTGACGGTGGTGAAGGAGGAGTCGGCCGCCGCCGTGCGCCCCTCGGCGTCCTTCGCGGTCACGGTTATCCGGTACTTCGTGCCGCGCTCCAGCTGCTGCTTCGGCTTCCAGCTCCTGCCGTCCGCCGACAGCGAACCGGGGACCTCCCGGCCCGACCCCGCCACCGTCATCCTCACGCCGGCCAGCCTGCCGTCGCTGACCCTGACCCCGGTGGCGTTGATGGACGCGCCGGTCGAGCCGTCCTTCGCCGAGATCACTATCCTCGCCGCCGACGTCTTCGGGGAGTGCGCGCCGCCCTTGCCGTCGTCGTCCGCGTTGGCGCTGCCGCCGCAACCGGTCAGGGTGAGGGCGCCGACCATCAGGGCGGCACAGGCCCCGAGTGCGCGCCGCGCGGCAATGTCCGGCGTTGTCACAGGATGCTCCCCGTTCGTGTGATGTGCGCGATCCGTTGCGATGCGTGAAGAAGGAGGGCGCCGGAGCCGGGCGGGGTTCCCTCCGGCCCCCGCAGAACGCCATGACGTGACAGAACCGCGACAATCACCCTTCGCCCGCGACAATCACCCTTCGCCCGCGACAATCACCCTTCGCCGGGCCGCGCGCCCACCCTGCTGCCGCTGCCGCCCGGCTCACGGGGGAGGGGGCCTCCCCCCCACCCCCACCCCCACCCCTCCCCGCCCCGCCCTACCCGTTCCCGTACAGCTCCGTGTACGACGGCCACGCCCCGCCCGGTCCCTCGACCGGCTCGGCGGCGCGCACCGCCCGTACGATCGCGCGCGTCACCACGTCCGCGCCGGCGGCCAGGACGTCGTTCAGCGCCAGGGGATGGTCGCCCAGCGCGCGGGAACCGGTCGCCAGCGCGAACACCGTGTCCCCGTCGTGCAGCAGATGCACCGGCCGGACCGCGCGGGCGATCCCGTCGTGCGCGGTGCCCGCCAGCTTCTGCGCCTGGGCCTTCGACAGGTCCGCGTCGGTCGCGACCACCGCCAGCGTCGTGTTCAGCGGCGGCGGCGCGTTCCCGCCGGCGGCCTCGCCGAGACGCCGGACCGCGGCCGTGTGCACGCTCTCCTCCGGGTACGCCACCCGCCCCTGGAACAACTCCCCGTACAGCACCCCCGTCTCCGGATCGAGCACCGATCCCGCGGCGTTCACGACCACCAGCGCCGCCACCGTGATCCCCGAGCCGAGCAGTGTGCTCGCCGTGCCGACCCCGCCCTTCAAGCGGCCCGCGACGGCGCCCGTGCCGGCGCCCACGCACCCTTCCGGCACTCTGGCACCCGGAGCACGCGCCGCCGCGTCCTCCACCGCGGCCCGTCCCGTCGCCGCGTCCGGACGCGCACGGAAGTCACCGCCCCGGCCCAGATCGAAGACGCACGCGGCGGGCACCACCGGCACCACGTGCGCCGGATCGGGCCCCACCGGCACCCCGCGCCGCTGCTCCTCCAGCCAGGCCATCACCCCGGAGGCCGCGTCCAGCCCGTACGCGCTGCCTCCGGTCAGCACGACGGCGTCGACCTTCTGCACCACGTTGCGCGGGTCGAGCGCGTCGGTCTCCTTGGTGCCGGGACCGCCCCCGCGTACGTCCACGGCGGCGACGGCGCCGCCTTCCGGTGCGAGGACGACCGTGGTGCCGGTGAGCCGGCCGCCGCCGCTGAGCGTGGCGTGGCCCACCCGCAGTCCGGCGACGTCGGTCAGTGCGTCAGCTGTCATGGCCGCCAGTCTGGCCCAGACCGGCAGGCTCCCAGGAGGATCCAGCGCCCCCGCCGGGGCCTGCGGGGGAGCCTTACCCTTGAGGGATGAGCACCGCCCCGGAACCCGAGCCGCGCGCCCCGAAGCCGGCGCTGGTCTTCGACGACCCGCTGGACCAGCAGTCCTCGGACGACACCGATCGCGGGTGGGGCGATCGCCCGGCCGGGGACGGCGCCGCCGACCTGAAGCGCTTCCTCGACGAGAAGCCGCCCCACCATCTCTGAGCCGCCGGACCACCGCCGGGCCGCCCGCGGACACCGTGCGGTTCAGCACAGCGTCACCGCCAGGCGTGCGGTGGCGCTCGCGCCGACCAGCCGCGCCGCCGCGGCACGCGGCGCCGAGAGCACGACCAGCGCCCCGCTCTCGGCCGCGCCGTCCAGGGGCTCCGGCACCTTCGTCACCCGCACCCCGCGGGCGAGCACCCGGACGCCGCCCCCGGCCGAGGGGTCCTCGGCGGCGATGACGTCGACCCGGTCGCCGGGCCGCAGCAGCCGCACCGTGGCCGCGTCGGCGATCCGCACCGGCGCCGTCACCATGTCCACGGCCGCGTGCCGTCGTACGGGTTCCGCGGTCCGCTGCCCGCGGGACGCCTCCGCGCGGTGCGGTTCCGGCCCGGTGCGGGGCCCGGCGGCCACCAGCGCGGCCGCGGTCACCGCCAGGCCGGCCGCGACGGCCCGCCTGCGGTTGCGCACGAGCCGTTGCAGTCGGTACCGCCCGCCGCGCACGCGCACCGGGTCGAAGGAGGGCACCGCGCAGGTCGCCGGGGCGTCCGTGCCCAGCGGACGCGGGGGCCGCAGGGGAGACGGGAAGGAGCCGGCGGAGGGCCGAGGAGGGGGAGGGAGCGGGGGCCAGGACGGGGAGTGAGGGGAAGGGGAAGAGGAATGGGACGGGGACGGGGTCGACGGGGAGGGAGGCACGGGAGTCACCGCCTGCGACGAGGAGTTCGGCTTGTGGTGCCACGATGCCGCCTCGCGCCGTATCCCGCCGGAGCCGGTGGACCACGGGCCGATTGTGGACAACTCGCTCACCCGAACGAAGGCGTCCGCCCGCAGCCGGGCGCCCCCGAACGCCCCGCCCCCGAACGCCCCGCCCCCGAACGTACCGCCCCCGAACGCCCCGCCCCTGAACGCCCCGCCCCCGAACGCCCCCCCCGAACGCGGGTCCCGCTACGGCAGCGCGAAACCCGGGTCCATCCCGCCGAGCGCGTTGGCGCACAGGCAGTCCCGCGCCCCGGTGTCCGGCAGCGCCGCCACCGCGTCGAAGAGCACCCCGCGCAGCCGGTCGACGTTGGCCGAGAACACCCGCAGCACCTCGTCGTGCGAGACGCCCTCGCCGGTTTCGGCGCCCGCGTCGAGGTCGGTGACCAGGGCCAGCGACGTGTAGCAGAGCTCCAGCTCCCGGGCGAGCGCCGCCTCGGGATGACCGGTCATGCCCACCACCGACCAGCCCTGCGCCCGGTGCCACAACGATTCGGCACGCGTCGAGAAGCGCGGGCCCTCGACCACGACCAGCGTGCCGCCGTCCACCGGCTCCCAGTCCCGGCCGCGGGCGGCCTTCAGCGCCGCGGCCCGCCCGGTGGGGCAGTAGGGGTCGGCCAGGGACACGTGCACGACGTTCGGCACGGTCCCGTCGGGCAGCGGCAGCCCGTCGAAGTACGTCTGCGTCCGGGCCTTCGTGCGGTCCACCAGCTGGTCCGGCACGAGCAGGGTGCCGGGACCGTACTCGGGGCGCAGCCCGCCCACCGCGCACGGTCCGAGGACCTGCCGGACGCCGACCGAGCGCAGGGCCCACAGGTTGGCGCGGTAGTTGATGCGGTGCGGCGGCAGGTGGTGGCCCCGGCCGTGGCGGGGCAGGAAGGCGACCCGCCGGCCGGCGATCTCGCCGAGGAAGAGGGAGTCGCTGGGCGACCCGTAGGGGGTGTCGACCTGGACCTCGGTCACGTCGTCCAGGAACGAGTAGAACCCCGAGCCGCCGATTACGCCGATCTCTGCGTTCGCCATGTCCGCACCCTAGCGGGCACGGCGGCCGCCGGGGAGCCGGTGCCCGGGAACGCCGGCGGCCCTGCCGTCGCGGGACGGCAGGGCGGCGGGAGAGGTCTCAGGCGGCGGAGCTGCTGGCGGAGCCCGACGAGGAGGAGGCCGTCGACGACGACGAGGACGCCGTGGAGTCGGACGACGAGCCGGACGACTTCGACGCCGGGGAGCTGCTCGACGAGGAGCCGCGGGAGTCGTTGCGGTAGAAGCCGGAGCCCTTGAAGACGATGCCGACCGCGGAGAAGACCTTCTTCAGGCGCCCCTTGCAGCTGGGGCACTCGGTCAGGGCGTCGTCGGTGAACTTCTGCACCGCCTCGAGGCCCTCGCCGCACTCGGTGCACTGGTACTGGTAGGTCGGCACTGTCTTCCTCCTGGCACTCTCACTCAATGAGTGCTAACGACGGTCCATAGTGACGCATTCCCGGGGATCAGTCCACCGCGACCTGCTCGCGGTGACCCACGCCACGCCCCGCCTTGCGGTCGCGGCGCTGCGGGACCAGCAGCGCCCGCAGTGTCACCAGGGTCGCCAGCGCCAGCACGGTGCCGCCCATCGGCACCAGGAAACCCGCGCCGTCCCACAGCCGGTCCTCCAGCTGTCCGGCGACGGTGACGGCGGCGGCCTGGCCCAGCGCGACCGCGCCGGTCAGCCAGGTGAAGGCCTCGGTGCGGGCGCCGGCCGGGACCAGGCTCTCGACCAGCGTGTAGCCGGTGATCAGCGCCGGGGCGATGCACATGCCGGCCAGCAGGCCGAGCGCGGCCAGCAGCGGCACCGAGTGCGCCGTCCACAGGGCGGACGCGGCCAGCGCGAGCGCCGTGTAACCGGTCACCAGGCGCCTGTGGGGCGCGGCCTTCCAGGCGATCGCGCCGCAGGCGATGCCGGAGAGCATGTTCCCGGCGGCGAAGACGCCGTACAGGACCCCGTTCAGGCCGGGCTCGCCGATCGACTCCGTGAACGCCGCGAGCGACACCTGCATGCCGCCGAAGACCGAGCCGATGCCCAGGAAGGCCGTGACCAGCACGCGCACGCCCGGGACGCCGAGGGCGGAGGCGTGCCGCACGCGCGCGTGCCCGCCGTCGCCGGTCACCGGCGGCTGGGTGCTCTTCTGCGCGGCGAACAGCAGGCCGCCGACCAGGGTCAGCGCCGCCTCCGCGACCAGGCCCGCCGCCGGGGTCACGGCGGTGCACAGCGCCGTCGCCAGCAGCGGCCCGACGACGAAGGTCAGCTCGTCGGTGACCGACTCGAAGGCCGCCGCGGTGGTCATCAGGGGCGAGTTCCGCAGCTTCACCCCCCAGCGGGCCCGCACCATCGGACCGACCTGCGGCACCGAGGCTCCGGTCGGGACGGCCGCCAGGAACAGCGCCCACAGGGGGGCGTGCGCCAGGGCGAGCGCCGTCAGGGTCAGCCCGGAGACCGCGTGCAGCAGGACGCCGGGGACCAGCACCGCGCGCTGGCCGTGGCGGTCGGCGAGGCGGCCGCTGTAGGGGGCGAACAGCGCCATGGAGACACCGGTGGCGGCCGCCACGGCGCCCGCGGCGCCGTAGGAGCCGGTGGTGTGCTGGACCAGCAGCACGATGGAGAGGGTGAGCATCGCGAACGGCTGGCGCGCCGCGAATCCGGGGAGCAGGAACGTCCAGGCGCCTCGGGTGCGCAGGAGCTGACCGTATCCGGGGCGGGGCGGCGGGGTGCCCCCCGCCGGCTCGTGGGTGACCGTGGACGCCACGGCCCGTGCCTTTCTTCCGCCTGGTAGCGGCCCGTGCCGGGGCGCCGAGAGCTGTCCTCTTGCGCGGAACTGCGGTAGATACCGGTGCCACTGCGGTGGGCGTTCCGGCCGCCATACGGTCGCGCCAGCTCTGCGTCAGGCAGAGTTGGTTCGATCTGGTGCCTTCATACTACAGAAATCGAGGCGGGGCGCCCCTGTGAGAACGCGCACCGCCGGCCCCTCAGCCGGGGGTGTCGTCGGTGCCCAGCCAGCCCGCCAGCTTGCCGCCGTGGGCGACGGCGCGCAGCCGCCGCTCCGCCGCGTCGCGGACCGGGTCGGTGGCGACGACCAGCAGTTCGTCGCCCCGCCGCAGCACGGTCGTGGGCAGCGGCACGAACGACGTCCCCTCGCGCACCACGAGGGTGACGGCCGCGCCGGGCGGCAGCCGCAGCTCGCTGACCTCCACGCCGTGCATCCGGGAGCCCTCGGGCACCGAGACGGACAGCAGGTGTCCGCGCAGCCGCTCCAGCGGTGCGGACTCGATGCCGAGGTCGGAGGCCTCGCCCTCCTCGCCCAGCCGCAGGGTGCGGGCCAGCCAGGGCAGGGTCGGCCCCTGGACGAGGGTGTAGACGACGACCAGGACGAAGACGATGTTGAAGATGCGGCGGCTGCCGTCGACCCCGTTCACCATGGGGATGGTCGCCAGGATGATGGGCACGGCGCCGCGCAGCCCGGCCCACGACATCAGGGTCTGCTCCTGCCAGGGCGTCCGGAACGGCGCCAGGCTGCACACCACGCTCAGCGGCCGGGCCACCGCGGTCAGGACCAGCCCGATGACCAGGGCGGGCCAGACGTCGTCGCCCAGCTCGTGCGGGGTGACCAGCAGGCCGAGGACGACGAACATGCCGATCTGGGCGATCCAGCCGAGCCCCTCGGCGAAGCCGCGGGTGGCGGGCCAGTGCGGCAGCCTGGCGTTGCCGAGGACCATCGAGGCCAGGTAGACGGCCAGGAAGCCGCTGCCGTGCGCCAGGGCGCCGGCGGCGTACGCCGTGACGGCGATCGCCAGCACGGCGATCGGGTAGAGGCCGGAGGCGGGCAGCGCCACGTGCTTGAGGCCCCAGGAGCCGATCCAGCCGACCGCGAGGCCCAGGGCGGCGCCGATGGCCAGCTCCAGGGCTATCTCGCCCAGCAGCAGGTACCAGTGCTCGACGGGGCCGGCCGTGGAGAAGGCGACGACCAGGATGACCACCGGGGCGTCGTTGAAGCCGGACTCCGCCTCCAGCGTGCCCGTCACGCGCGCGGGCAGGGGGATGCGCCGCAGCACCGAGAAGACCGCCGCCGCGTCCGTCGACGACACCACCGCCCCGATGATGAGCGCCTGCCGCCACTCCAGCCCGACCAGGTGGTGCGCGCCCGCGGCGGTGACGCCCACGCTGACCGCCACTCCCGCCGTCGCCAGGACGGAGGCGGACGGCAGGACCGGCCGGATCTCCTTCCACTTCGTGCCCAGGCCGCCCTCGGCGAGGATCACGACCAGGGCGGCGTATCCCATGACCTGGGTCACTTCCGCGCTGTCGAAATGGATGCCGCCGATGCCGTCCTGGCCCATGAGGACGCCGATGCCGAGGTAGACGAGCAGGCTGGGGAGCCCGCTGCGGGAGGAGATCCGGACGGCCGCGACGGCGACGAGCAGGACGACGGAGCAGACGAGCAGGAGCTGGTTGAGGTGGTGGACAGTCAGCGTGCGTTCCTCCTCCGCGGTCTCCGGCGAGGTCCGGCGAGGTCCGGCGAGATTCCGGTTACTTCGTTACCTTACCTAAATCTTGACGCTTTCTTGACGTTCGGCAGGGCAAGATCGAACGCTCGTACGCGCTGGTTCCCGACTCCGCGTCAAGCGGGACAGGGCCCTGCGCCTATGGTTGCTCCAGCGCTCATTCAAAGTCACAGCCCGACCTGCCGCTCGCGTTAGGACAGCAAGGACAGCGATGCCCCCCAACACCACCGCCACAACGGGTGACACCGCCACAACGGGTGCCACGTCCGTCAAGTCCGGCAGGAAGAAGGGGCGCAGAGCCCGACTGCTCGTGCTGGTGCTGGTCCTGGCCGTCATCGGAGGCATCGCCTTCGGGGCGTACTGGTCGATCAGCACCGTCCGCGCCTCCTTCCCGCAGACCACGGGTTCGCTCCGGCTCGAAGGCCTGTCCGGGCCGGTCGACGTGAAGCGGGACGGCAACGGCATCCCGCAGATCTACGCCTCCTCCGACGAGGACCTGTTCATGGCGCAGGGATACGTCCAGGCGCAGGACCGGTTCTACGAGATGGACGTGCGCCGGCACATGACCTCCGGGCGCCTGTCGGAGATGTTCGGCAAGAGCCAGGTGAAGAACGACGAGTTCCTGCGCACCCTCGGCTGGGACCGGATCGCCCGGCAGGAGTACGACACCAAGCTGTCGGCCGCCACGAAGAAGTACCTCCGGGCCTACGCCGCGGGCGTCAACGCCTACCTGCGGGGCAAGGACGGCGAGGACATCTCGCTGGAGTACGCGGCCCTGGGCTTCGCCAACGGCTACCGGCCGCAGAAGTGGACCCCGGTCGACTCCGTCTCCTGGCTGAAGGCGATGGCCTGGGACCTGCGCGGCAACATGCAGGACGAGATCGACCGCGCGCTCATGGCCAGCCGCCTCGGCCCGCAGCAGATCCAGGACCTGTACCCGCAGTACCCCTACGGCCGGAACAAGCCGATCGTGCAGGAGGGCCAGTACGACGAGCTGACCCGGACCTTCCGGCAGGGCGGCTCGGCCGGCACCTCGACCGGCACGGGCACGGGCACGTCCGGCACGACGGGCACCCCCGGCGGCACGGGCACCGGCACGGGCGGCACGGGCACCGGCACGGGCAGCACCGGCGCCGGCGGCACCGCGGGCGCCTCCCAGGGCACGGGCGGCGCGACCGGCTCCGCCACCTCGGGCACGAGCGGATCGGGCCTGACGAGCCAGCTGGCGGGCCTGTACCGCGTGCTGGACGACGTCCCCGCGGCCGTCGGCGTGAACGGCCAGGGCATCGGCTCCAACTCCTGGGTCGTGTCCGGGAAGTACACCGTCTCCAAGAAGCCGCTGCTCGCCAACGACCCGCACCTGTCGGCGTCGCTGCCGTCCGTCTGGTACCAGATGGGCCTGCACTGCCGGACCGTCTCCGGCAAGTGCCGGTACGACGTCGCGGGCTACACGTTCGCCGGCATGCCCGGTGTGATCATCGGCCACAACGCCAGGATCGCCTGGGGCCTGACCAACTCCGGGGTCGACGTCACCGACCTCTACCTGGAGAAGGTGACCGCGAACGGCTACCTGTACGACGGCAAGGTCCGGCCCTTCAGGACCCGCGAGGAGACCATCGAGGTCGCCGGCGGCGCCGCCAAGAAGATCGTCGTCCGCCAGACCCGGGACGGCATGCCGCTGCTGTCCGACCGCGACGGCGAACTCGTCAAGGTCGGCAGGAAGGCCGCCGTCGACGCCGCCGCCCCCGACCGCGGCGACGGCTACGGCATCGCCCTGAGGTGGACCGCGCTCGACCCGGGCACCACCATGGACGCCGTGTTCGCCCTCGACAGGGCGGCGGACTGGCGCGACTTCCGGGCGGCGGCGGCCCTGTTCGACGTGCCCTCGCAGAACCTGGTCTACGCGGACACCGCCGGCCACATCGGCTACACCCTGCCCGGCAGGATCCCCACGCGCACCTCCGCGGACAGCGGCGCCCTCCCCGTGCCGGGCTGGGACCCGAAGTACCGCTGGACCGGCTTCCTCGACGAGGACGAGCTGCCCTTCGAGTTCGACCCCGAGCGCGGCTACATCGTCACCGCCAACCAGGCCGTCGTCGGCAAGGACGACTACCCCTACACGCTCACCCGGGACTGGGGCTACGGCACCCGCAGCCAGCGCATCACCGACCTGATCGAGTCCAAGATCAAGGACGGCGGCCGGATCTCCACCGACGACATGCGCCAGATGCAGATGGACAACAGCAGCGAGATCGCCAAGCTGCTGGTGCCCAGGCTGCTGAAGATCAACCTCGACGACCCCGACGTCCGCGAGGCGCAGAAGCTGCTGGAGGGCTGGGACTACACCCAGGACGCCGACTCGGCCGCGGCCGCGTACTTCAACGCCGTCTGGCGCAACATCCTCAAGCTCGCCTTCGGCAACAAGCTCCCCAAGGAGCTGCGCGTCAAGGGACAGTGCCTGTGGGTCGACAAGATCGACAGCACCGGCCCGGTGGACGACGACACCAAGGTGCGCGAGTGCGGTCAGCGGGACGCCGACCAGGCGCAGCCGGACGGCGGCGACCGCTGGTTCGAGGTCGTGCGCACCCTGATGGACAAGCCGGACAGCGACTGGTGGAGGACGCCCAAGTCGGGCACCCGCCCCGCCGCGCACAACCGCGACCAGCTCTTCGCCCGCGCCATGATCGACGCCCGCTGGGAGCTGACCGCCAAGCTCGGCAAGGACATCGACAGCTGGAACTGGGGCCGGCTGCACCGCCTGTTCCTGAAGAACCAGACGCTCGGCACCGAGGGCCCCGAGGTGGTGCGGTACATCCTCAACCGCGGCCCCTGGAAGATCAGCGGCGGCGAGGCCACGGTGAACGCCTCCGGCTGGAACGCGGCCGGCGGCTACAACGTCGTCTGGGTGCCGTCCATGCGGATGGTCGTCAACCTCGCCGACCTGGACAAGTCCAAGTGGATCAACCTGACCGGCGCCTCCGGGCACGCGTTCAGCGCGCACTACACGGACCAGACGGGCAAGTGGGCCAAGGGCGAGCTGCTGCCCTGGTCGTTCTCGGACGACGCGGTCGGCAGGAGCACGCGCGACACCCTCGTCCTCAAGCCCTGACCCGCTGACGCACCACGGGAGAAGGCCCTCCACGCCCGCGTGGAGGGCCTTTCCGCCGCCCGGGGGCGTGGCCGCGCGTCGGCGCGGTCCGCCCGCGCGCCCGACGACATGGGCGGGTCAGGCGCCCGTGAAGCGGCGCACACCCGACGGGGTCACCACCGCGTGCACGGGCCTGTCGTGCGGCTCTGCCGGGACCCGGGTGACGACCTCGGCGTCGTACAGCAGCACCACGAGCCGGGGGCGGGCGCCCGCCCGCTCCAGACGGGCCAGCACGCGGTCGTACGAGCCGCCGCCGCGGCCCAGGCGCATCCCGTGCGCGTCCACCGCGAGACCGGGCAGCAGGACGGCGTCCGCGCCCGTCACGGCGTCCGGGCCGAGCCGGGGGCCGGACGGCTCCAGCAGGGCCATCCTCCCGCCGTGCCGGACCCGCGTGAGGGAGTCCGGCCCGGTGTACTCGCCCCAGTCCAGGTCGTTGTCGGGCAGCAGCGCGGGCAGCAGCACGCGCACGCCCCGCGCGCGCAGCGCGTCCAGCAGCGCCGGCGTGCCGGGCTCGCCGCCCACGGAGACGTACGCGGCCACCGTGCGGGCGTGCGCCAGCTCGGGCAGTTCCAGGGCGCGCTCCGCCAGGGCGCGGCCCGCCTCGCGGACGTCATCCGCCGTCAACCTTCTCCTCGCCGCGAGGACCTCCCGCCGCAATGCGCGCTTGCCAGTCTCGCCCGTAGGTCCGGCGTTCTCCACGGTCGTTCTCGCACCCTTCTGCATGCTGGTCGTACAAGAGGGGCAACCAACCGGAGCCACAGATTCCGCGCAAAGGCACCGGATAAGGTTGCGGGCATGACTCAGTCCCACCCCAGGATCAGCAAGGCTGTCATTCCCGCGGCAGGTCTCGGCACCCGGTTCCTGCCGGCGACCAAGGCCACTCCCAAGGAGATGCTGCCGGTCGTCGACAAGCCGGCGATCCAGTACGTGGTCGAGGA
>NZ_JBEXTB010000032.1:0-80319 GCF_040613915.1 Streptomyces sp. NPDC006193 | reverse complement strand
ACGAAGAAGACGCGGGTCCAGGGAGCCCTGGCGGTCACGCCCGGTTAGGGACCTCGCAGGGAGCCCTGGCGGTCGCCGACGCCCAGGGAGCCCCGTGCATGCCGGACGGGGCGGGAACGGCCGAGGGCCGGACGGGGCGGGAACACGCGCATGCCGGACGGGCGGCCGCGCCGGGCGGAGGCCGCACGAATGGGCGGTCGCCCGGGCAAGGCCGCCCTCGGCGCGGGCAGGCCCCTGCGGGGTCGTCGATCCGCCCGATGACGCCGACGGTGCCGCCGTGCCCTCCGTCCACTGCGCCCGCGGAGCCCCCCGGGAGGACCGGGCACCGTCACCGCCGTGCCCGTTCCCCCGTCGGCCGACGGCCCGGCGCCGGCGGTGCCGCCCCGCGGCGGACGGAAAGGAGCGGCCGGGGGCCTCTCGCCGCCAAGGCGGGGTAGTCGGGTGCCGACCAGTACGCACCCTCGGGTTCCGGCACGCCCCGGAGTCCGGTCGCACCCGTCGCGCACGACCGCCGCGCCGGCCTCCGACGTCCCGGCCGGCCGTCACGGGACGGGTCACGGGAGGAGACGCCATGCCGTTGGATCCGCCGCCCTCGGATCCGCCGCCCTCGAATGCGCCGCCGTTCGATCCCGAAGTCGCCGCTGTGCTCGAGCGGTTCCGGGGGGTGGTCACACCGGGGTTCACACTGGACGACCTCGACGCCGCCCGGCGGAGTGCGGCCGCCGAACTGGTCGACCCCACCCTGGACGGCGCGTTCGGGACGGAGGACCGCTCGGCGCCCGGCCCCGACGGCGCCCCCGACGTCCCCCTGCTGCTGTGCCGCCCCGCGTCCGCCGCCGCCACGGCCGCCCTGCCGGTGATCTACCACGTGCACGGCGGCGGTCTGATGGCCGGCACCAACCGGGCCGGGGTGACCGAAGTCCTGGGCTGGGCGCGGGAACTGGACGCGGTGGTCGTGTCCGTGGAGTACCGGCTGGCGCCCGAGCACCCGCACCCGGCGCCGGTCGAGGACGTGTACGCCGGGCTGCTGTGGACGGCGGGGCACGCGAAGGAGATCGGCGGCGACCCGGACCGGATCGTGATCGCGGGCGCCAGCGCGGGCGGCGGCCTCACCGCGGCGCTCGCCCTGCTCGCGCGGGACCGGCAGGGCCCCCGCCCGCTCGGCCAGGTGCTGATGGCCCCGATGCTGGACGACCGCGACGACACCGTCTCCAGCCGCCAGATGGCCGGCCGGGGCGTGTGGGACCGCACCGCCAACGAGACGGCCTGGACGGCGCTGCTCGGCGAGCGCCGCGGCGGCCCCGACGTCTCCCCGTACGCCGCCCCGGCCCGTGCCGCCGACCTCTCCGGCCTCCCCCCGGCGTACCTGGACGTGGGCTCCGCGGAGACCTTCCGCGACGAGGTGGTCGCCTACGCCTCCCGCATCTGGCAGGCCGGCGGCGCGGCCGAACTCCATGTGTGGCCGGGCGGCTGCCACGGCTTCGACGCCCTCGCCCCCGACGCGGCCCTGTCCCGCGCGGCCCGGGCGGCACGGGTGGAGTGGCTGCGACGGCTGCTGTCGGAGTGAACCGGCGGCCGCCCCCGGCCCACGGGCGGGGGCGGCGCCTCAGCCGGACGCCACCGGCTCCCTGTCGGCCGCCCGCCGCGCCGGGGTGCGGTCGAGGTGCACCACCACCGTGTCGTGGAAGCGGTGCACGGCGTCGTCGACGCTGCGGATGAAGCCGGTCTCGGCACTGCCGCGGCCGCTGCCCATGCTCTTGAGCAAGGTGAGGCGGAAGCCGGTGATCCGGGCGCCGTCGGTCCTGGGCAGGAGGTCTCCCGGCTCGGGGCGCAGCCGCTCCAGCGTGCCCCGCGGGCCACCGGCCTCGCCGTCGAGCAGCGTCTCCACGTGCAGATCGGCGGGCGCGTCCGCCAACTGCCGGATCAGCTTCTTCACCCAGGTCAGGGGGTAGCCCTGGGCCGGCGCGGGGACGTCCGTGGAGACCCGGAGCCGGCCGGTGCGCAGGTCCGCTCCCACCGACAGCACCCAGGGCGCACCGTCGATGCGGAGCTCGGCCTGCAGCCGGCCCTCCCGGCAGAGCCGGTCGGCCTCCGCCTGCCGCCTGACCCGGGGGTCCTTGCCGCGCTTGCCGCGCTGCACCGGGAGCACCTTGCGGCCGAGCTCGCCCCCGAGGCCGAGGCACACCTGGCGGACGAGCCGCTCCCAGCTCTCCACGACGTCGAGCGCCCGGCGGTCCCCCTGGCACAGGGTCTCGTCCTCGATGCCGTTGCGCACGGGCACCCAGGCGGGACCCATGTTCTGGAAGCCGTGGCAGCCGGAGTTGTCGTGCTGCAGGTAGTACAGCAGCTCCTGCAGCAGCCAGGCGTGCGCGGCGTTGCCGACGCCCTCGTGCCGGATCAGCAGTTGCGCCTGGTGCGCGACCTCCGCCCAGGACAGGTGCCACAGGGTCACCTTGTGCTTGCGCCGGCCGTCCGTCCTGACGTCGACGAGGGGACTGCCTTCCAGGGCCACGTCGTTGGACAGGGTGATCACGGCTTCGTAGCCGCGGCGCGCGGCGATGTCCATGTACGCCTGCACCTGCTCGCTCTTGAGCGCGTTGCCGTTGGTCTTCGTCTCGACGAGGGCGGTCCACAGCTTGCCGGCGCGCTCCACGCGGACGACACCGTCCGGGCGCCGCGGGGTGTCCCCGTGCGGCAGGGACACCTCGACGAACGTCTCCATGCGGCCCGCCGGCGCTCCGAACGCCGCCATGAGCCTCCTGCCGAACTCCGGCACCTGCGCCATCACCGACAGCAGCACCGAGGTGGCGCGGACCTCCCGGTCGCGGTCGCTCTTGAGCGCCGAGACGGGGAACAGCCTCGCCGCCCGCCAGGACTCGTTCTCGGCGAGGGACTTCTTCGCCGCCCTGGGCACGGTGATCTTCCGTTTGGCCGTGCGGGGCCGCGCCGTCGCCCCGGAGGGCCGGGCCGCTTCCCCGGACCGGCGCGGCGGGGGCACGGCGGCCGCCGTCTCCCCGTCCGGCCGCGCGGGCGCCGCCTCGACGGCCGGGGAATCCTCGCCGGCCGTCCCGTCGTCCAGCAACGGCTCCGCCGCCGCGTCGTCGTCGATGTCCACCCCGAAGTCCGTCGCCAGACCGGCCAGACCGTCGGCGTACCCCTGCCCGACGGCACGGAACTTCCACTCCCCCGCGCGGCGGTACAGTTCGCCGAAGACGACCGCGCTCATCGACGCGGCATCGTCGACCGCGAACCTGAGCAGCCGCTCACCGGTCGCGTCGGACAAGGTGACCGTCAGCTCCTCCAGTTCGCCGAAGCGGGCGCCGCCGTACCGGCTGGCGGCCACCACCATCCGGTCGACGCCGTCCGGCACCGCCGTCAGGTCGAAGCCGATCCGGTCCTCCTCGCCCTGCTCCGCGGACACCTTGCCGAGCAGCTGCACGCTTCCGTCGGCGGCGACCGGGTTGTTGTAGAAGTAGAAGTCGGCGTCGCTGCGCACCTTGCCGTCCGGGCCCAGCAGCAGGACCGACACATCCGCGTCGCCCTCGCCGCTGGGACTGGCCCAGCGGAGGCTGACGATCACCGAACCGGTGTTGTCGCTGAGGGCCGACAGTGTCTCGTTCGAGCCCTTGACCATCTCACGCACGTTCAATCCCCCCGGATCGCTGCGAGTTGCGCATACGCGTGAGCCGTCACGAGCCCTGGGCGGCTGCTGTGACGTACCCCACAGGGAAGACTGTAACCCGCAGGCATCCCCGCCACGGGCCCGAAACGGAAGTCCGAAAACGTACGTCCGCGGCAACGGTGCCACCGTGCGGCGGGCACGGCGTCCGGAACGGTGCGCCGGCAGGGGCGGCGGCGGGACGCCGGACCTCACACCGCGAGCAGGCGGACGCCCAGGGCCACCAGGGTGCCGGCTTTCAGGACCTCGAGGGCCACGTACCACAGGTGGCTGCGCGAACGGGGCAGTTCCTCCCCCGCGAGGACCCGGTCGGACCGGCGGTTGAGGCGGGGCCGGACGACGGCCAGCTGCACGAGGAGCAGCGCCGCCGCGGACGCGGTCAGCGCCATGACGGCGGCGGGGGCGCCGCCGGCGGCGACCGCGGCCACCACGACGACCGCCCAGACGGTCTCGACGGCGTTCAGCGCGCGGAACACCAGCCGGCCGATGCCCAGTCCGAGGGGGATCGTCACCCCCGGAGCGCGGAACTTCAGCGGGGCCTCCAGGAAGGAGATCGCCAGCACCATCCCGAGCCACACGAAGGTGACCGCGCTCGCGGCGGCGGCGGACGTGACGTTCATCGGTGTGAGCCTTTCTCCGCCGGAAAGACGGGTTCGCGCCGGGCGGCCGGGCCGGCGCTCGGCGGCGCCGGGACATGCCGGCCGGCGGACGGCACCGGGACCGGCCCGGTCCGGCGGACGGACGGCGGGCAGGGGATGGGGCGCACGGCCCCCGCTCGTGTCCGCGGCATCGACGACACCGGAACGCACTGCCGGTGCGGGCGACGCGCGTACGCACCGGCGGCGGCCCCCGAGCCGACCTCGGGAACCGGAGCCGGCAGCCGGTACGGCGGCCGGCCCGCACCGGCGGGCCAGGGCCGGAGCGGCCGCCGCGGTGGAGGGCGGCCCGTTCACGCGGCCGGTGTCCCGGTCGAGTGGGCCAGGCACGACTCCGGTTCGGCGAACGGTTCCAGCCGGCCGGCCGTCAGCGGCGCGCCCAGCCGGTCCCACGCGCCCTGCATCAGCTCCAGATGCAGTGGGCACACCAACCCGCCGTACTCCTCGGCAAGTTCCGGGAAGGGGCAGTGCCGCAGCCGGATCCGCCGGTCCGGCGTGCCGGTTCCGCCGCCCCGTTCGGACCGCGGCGCGAAACCGAGGCCGTCCAGCAGGGCGAGCAGCCGGGCCACGGAGCGCTCGGGGGTCGGCGGCTCGTCGCCCCGCAGCGGTTCCACCAGGACGCGGCCCCGGGCCCGGCCGGCCTCCGTCGCCTCCGCCCGCGCCTCGGCGGGGTCGGCGGCGGCCCCACCGGCCGAGCAGCATGCGGACGAGGAGCCGGTAGTCACGCGGGCCGCCGCGGTCCATGCCGGGGCGCGCGATGCAGAGGGTGCGGGGCCGGCCGCGTCCCGAGGGCGCCTCCCTCCGGCGTTCGGCCAGGCCGTCGGCCGCGAGGGCGTCCAGGTGGAACCGCACGGTGTCGGGGTGCTGACGCATCCGCTCGGCCGCCTCCGCGACACCGAGCGGCGAGGCCGCGGAGCGCAGCGCGTCGAGCACCTCCCGGCGGCGTGGGCTCTGCCGCGTGGTCACGTCCGACGCCCCTTCCCCGCTCCCGCCGATTTCTCACGAGTGCTGTGTGGAGGAATTGTAGGGTGGGCGCAGGCCGCCGTGGGCGCAGCCATGGGGCGGGCATCAGCAGAGCCGAAGGGATCACCATGACGTCGCCGTCCGCGAGGGACACCGGGGACTCCGGCGGCCCGGCGGCGCACCCGCGCGTCCTGTGCGACACCCGGGCCCTGGCCGAGGCCCCGCCGGTACCGGCCGGGGTGCTGTGGAAGCTGGCCGAGAGCGGACGCCAGCTCGACGCCAACGTGGTCCGGCTGGCGCCGGGCGGGCGGGTCACGGTCCACACCGAGACCCAACTGGACGTGCTGTTCCTGGTCGTCGCCGGCGACGGCGTGCTCGGCAAGGGCCCGTCGGAGGAGCCCGAGCCGCTCTCCCGGGGAGCCCTGGTGTGGCTGCCGCACGGCGCCGCCCGCAGCATCCGCGCCGGGGAGGACGGGCTGACGTACCTGACCGTGCACGGCAGGCGCCCCGGCATGCGCATCGGCCACGGCCCCGGCGCCGCACCCGCCCCGCAGGCCGGCGCCCAGCCCGGGTGAGGCGCCGGCCGACGGCGTTCACCGCCGGGGAGCGGACGGCCGGGCCCTGTCGTCGGGATCACCCCGGCTAGGGTGCCAACGTGAACCCGTACCCAGAGAACACGCCCGGCCGCCACGGCCCCCACGCCACCGTCGAGGCCGACCCGCGCGAGGTCGGCCGGGTGCGCACCGAGTACTCCCCGGCGCACGACGGCGACCCGGATCCGGGGGAGATCGTGTGGACGTGGGTGCCGTTCGAGGAGAACGACGGCCGGGGCAAGGACCGCCCGGTGCTGGTCGTGGCCCGGGAGGCGGCGGGCACGCTGCTCGCCGTCCGGCTCACCAGCAAGCGGCACGACGAGGCCGGGCGGGCCGGCGGGGACGCACGGGCCCGGGAGCGGGTGGCGATCGGCAGCGGGCCGTGGGACCGGTCGGGCCGCCCGTCGTGGGTGGACGTGGGCCGTGTGCTGCGGCTGCACGAGCGGGGCATGCGCCGGGAGGCGTGCGCACTGGACCGGATGCGCTTCGACCTGGTCCGCCGGCGGCTGTGCGAGCGCTACGGCTGGACCTGACCGGCCCGTCCCCCGGTACGGCGGCCGGCTCCCGCGTCGTGCGCCGGACCACGCCCGCGACGGGGACGGCGGCCGGGACGCCGGCGCGGCCGAGGGGCCCCGGCCGGCGGCTGCCGTCACCGGCGGACTCGGCGGCCGCGGCTCTTTCGTGACCGGCGCCCCGGCGTGCGGTCACGGCGCCACCCCCGTGGGCGCCACGGCCGCGGCCCGGGCGGTCTCCCCCGTCGTGCTCGCGCAGGCATCCTGGGCGATGCTGGTCATGCCGTGCAACGCATTTCCCGCCCACGGAACGGTCCGGGAACGCACAAGGAAGCGGAGGTGACACATCCGGAACCTCGGGGCGGCACTCTTGTGCGAATCGGCCCGAGGGTTTTGGGTGGGACGAAGTGCCGGTCCGGCCCCCGCAAGGCCGACCCGGCGACATGGTGGAATCTCAGGAGGATCCCGACATGTCCCGATCCATAAGCGAAGGCGGCGATTGTACGGAGCACCGCACCGCCGTCACCGAAGCCGAGGTGGAGGCCCTGGTCCGGGGCATCTGCTTCAAGACCGGACCGCCGCGGACGCTCGGTGTCGAGCTGGAGTGGCTCGTCCACCCGCTGGAGCTGCCACAGCTCCCCGTCGCACCCGAACGGCTCGAAGCGGCCTACGCCGCCCTGCGGGCCGTGCCCCTGGGATCGGCGCTCACCGTCGAACCCGGCGGCCAGCTCGAACTCAGTTCCCCGCCCGCCGCCTCCCTGATGGAGTGCGTCGACACCGTCTCCGCCGACCTGGACGCCGTCCGGGCCGTGCTCGCCGAGGACGGTCTCGGCCTCGCCGGCCTCGGCCACGACCCGTGGCACGCCCCCCGCAGGTTCCTCCACGAGCCGCGCTACGACGCCATGGAGGCCTGCCTGGACCGCACCGGCCCCGCCGGCCGCCGCATGATGTGCACCTCGGCCTCCGTCCAGGTCTGCCTGGACGCCGGGCACGAGGAGGACGGCCCGCTGGGACACACCCGGCGCTGGTGGCTGGCGCACCACCTGGGCGCCGTGCTGGTGGCCGCGTTCGCCAACTCGCCGCTGATGGACCGCCGGCCCACCGGCTGGCGGTCCACCCGGCAGCTGCTGTGGATGCAGATCGGCGCCGGCCGCGCCGGCGCTCCCCCGCTGGACGGGGACCCGCGGGCCGTCTGGGCCCGGCACGTGCTGGACTCGCCGGTGATGTGCGTCCGCCGGGACGGCGGGCCCTGGGAGGTGCCCGACGGGCTCACCTTCCGGGAGTGGACCCGCTCCGGGTCGCCCCGGCCGCCCACCCGGGCGGACCTCGACTACCACCTGACCACCCTGTTCCCGCCCGTGCGGCCGCGTGGCCACCTGGAGCTGCGGATGATCGACGCGCAGCCCGGCGAGGACGGCTGGATCGTGCCGCTGGCGGTGACGGCGGCGCTGTTCGACGACCCGCGGGCCGCCGAGGCCGCGTACCGGGCGGTCGGACCGCTGGCCGGCCGGGCGCTGGGCCTGCCCGCGCCGCACAACCCGCTGTGGGCCGACGCGGCCCGGCGGGGCCTCGCCGATCCGCAGCTGCGCGAGGCCGCCGCCGCCTGTTTCGCCGCCGCCCTGGAGGCGCTGCCCCGGCTCGGCGCCACCCCCCGGGTGACCGACGCCGTGGCCGCCTACCGGGACCGCCATGTGGCCCGGGGCCGCTGCCCGGCCGACGACCTGCTGGACCGGCCGCACGCCGCGGACCCGGCCCGGCTGCGGCCCGCCCGGGCCGGGGGCGCCCGCACCGCCCACGGGAGGAAGGACATGCACCCATGACCGCTCCGGAGACCGGCGCCACGACCGCCGGGACGGACACCGAGGCGCTGCGCGAGCGCGCGCTGGCCTCCCTGACCGCCGCCCGCGACCGCACCACGCTGCTCACCACGTGCGTCGACGAACCGGACCTGACCGCCCAGCACTCGCCGCTGATGTCCCCGCTGGTGTGGGACCTCGCGCACATCGGCAACCAGGAGGAGCTGTGGCTGCTGCGGGCGGTCGGCGGCCGGGAGGCGATGCGGCCGGAGATCGACGGCCTGTACGACGCCTTCGAGCACCCGCGCGCGGAGCGTCCCTCGCTGCCGCTGCTGCCGCCCGAGGAGGCCCGGCGGTACGCGGCCGAGGTGCGCGGGCGGGCCCTGGACGTGCTGGAGGCGGCGGACTTCCACGGCACCCGGCTGACCGAGGCCGGGTTCGCGTTCGGCATGATCGCCCAGCACGAACAGCAGCACGACGAGACGATGCTGATCACCCATCAGCTGCGGACGGGGCCGCCCGCCCTGACCGCGGTGGACCCGGACCCGGCCCCGCTGTTCACCGGACCCTCCGAAGTCCTCGTCCCCGGCGGTCCGTTCACGATGGGCGCCGTCGGCGAGCCATGGGCGCTGGACAACGAACGCCCGGCGCACCGGCGGGAGGTCGCGCCCTTCTGGATCGACACCACTCCGGTGACGAACGCGGCGTACCAGGCGTTCATCGAGGACGGCGGCTACGACACCGAGCGCTGGTGGGCGCCGGAGGGCTGGGCGCACATCAGGCGGCACTCCCTCTCGGCCCCGCTGTTCTGGCGGCGGGACGGCGGCCGGTGGCTGCGGCGCCGGTTCGGGATCACGGAGGCGGTCCCGCCGGACGAGCCGGTGCTGCACGTGTGCTGGTACGAGGCCGACGCCTACGCCCGGTGGGCGGGGCGGCGGCTGCCCACCGAGGCGGAGTGGGAGAAGGCGGCCCGCTTCGACCCGGCCACGGGCCGTTCGACGCGCTACCCGTGGGGCGACGCCGACCCGGGACCGGAGCACGCCAACCTCGGGCAGCGGCACCTGCGGCCCGCTCCCGCGGGCAGCTATCCGGCCGGTGCGTCCCCGCTCGGGGTGCGGCAGTTGATCGGTGACGTCTGGGAGTGGACGGCGAGCGACTTCCTGCCCTACCCCGGCTTCCGGGCCTTCCCGTACCGGGAGTACTCGGAAGTGTTCTTCGGCTCCGGCCACAAGGTGCTGCGCGGCGGTTCGTTCGCGGTGGACCCGGTGGCCTGCCGGGGCACGTTCCGCAACTGGGACTACCCGATCCGGCGGCAGATCTTCGCCGGGTTCCGCACCGCACGCTCGGAGCGCGGCTGATGTGCCGTCACCTCGCCTATCTGGGACCGGAGGAGCCGCTGGGCCGGGTCCTCGTGGAGCCCCCGCACAGCCTGGTCCGCCAGTCGTGGGCGCCGCGGCGGCAGCGGTACGGGACCGTCAACGCCGACGGCTTCGGCGTGGGCTGGTACGCGCCCGACGATCCGCTCCCGGCCCGCTACCGGCGGGCCGGGCCGGTCTGGGCGGACCTGTCCTTCGCCGATCTGGCCCGGGTGGTGCGCTCCGGCGCCGTGCTCGCCGCCGTCCGGGACGCGACCCTCGCGGGCGCGGACGCCGAGGCCGCGGCGGCGCCGTTCGCGGCCGGGCGGTGGCTGTTCAGCCACAACGGCGCGGTCGCGGGCTGGCCGGCCTCGGCGGCGGCCCTGGTGTCCGAGCTGCCCCCGGTCGACCTGCTCTCCCTGCAGGCCCGCAACGACTCGGCGTTCGTCTGGGCGCTGGTGCTGCACCGGCTGGCGTCGGGCGACGAACCGGACCGGGCCCTGGGCGAAACGGTTCGCCGGTTCGCCCGGGCGGCCCCCGCCTCCCGTCTCAACCTGCTGCTGACGGACGGCGCCACGATCGCCGCGACCGCCTGGGGCGACACCCTCTGGTACCGGACGGAACCCGGCCGCAGCACGGTCGTCGCCTCCGAGCCGTACGACGACGACCCGCTGTGGCAGGAGGTCCCCGACCGCACCGTGCTCACCGCGAGCCGCGCCGGCGTCCTGCTCGCCCCGCTCGAGGATCCGGCGTCCGCAACCGAGAAGGAGCCCTGCCGTTGAGTCCCCTGCACGTCACCCGCACCCTCCCCGAGGACGCCACGGACGCCGCGCTGCGCGCCGACGTCCTGCGCGGTCTCACCGCGACGCACAAGTGGCTGCCGCCCAAGTGGTTCTACGACGCCCGCGGCAGCGAGCTGTTCGAGCGGATCACCGAACTGCCCGAGTACTACCCCACACGCGCCGAGCGGGAGATCCTCGCCGCGCGGTCCGGCGAGATCGCCGCCGCGAGCGGCGCCCGCACGCTGATCGAACTGGGCTCCGGATCCTCGGAGAAGACCCGCTACCTGCTCCGCGCGCTCCCCCTTGCCGCGTACGTCCCGGTCGACGTCAGCGAGAGCGCCCTCACCCGGGCCGGACAGGCCCTCGTCGCGGACCGCCCGGACCTCGACGTCCACGCGCTGATCGCCGACTTCACCGCGGCGCTCGCCCTGCCCGCGACGCCCGGGCCCCGGCTGGTGGCCTTCCTCGGCGGCACCATCGGCAACCTGCTGCCCGCCGAGCGCGCCGGGTTCCTGGCCTCCGTGCGCGCCCTGCTCGACCCGGGCGACGGGCTGCTGCTCGGCACGGACCTGGTCAAGGACGCGGGGGTGCTGGTCCGCGCCTACGACGACGCGGCCGGGGTGACGGCCGCGTTCAACAAGAACGTGCTGACCGTCCTCGACCGGGAACTGGGCGCCGACTTCGATCCGGAGGCCTTCGACCACGTGGCCCTGTGGGACGCCGAGCGGGAGTGGATCGAGATGCGGCTGCGCTCCCGTACCGCCCAGACCGTGAAGGTGCCCGCGCTGGGCCTCGCCGTGGACTTCGCGGCCGGCGAGGACCTGCGCACCGAGGTGTCCGCGAAGTTCCGCAAGGAGACGGTCGCCGCCGAACTGTCCGCCGCGGGACTGGACCTGACCCACTGGTGGACGGACGCGCAGGACCGGTTCGCGCTGTCGCTCAGCGTGGCGCGCTGACCCGGCCGGCGTCCGGGGCGGAGCTCCCCCCCGGTGATCCGGCGGGAGGCCGTGCGGGCCTCCCGCCGCGGGGCCGGCCGCCCTCGGCACCCGGGGCGTGTGCTCCTTCCGCGGCCGATGCGGTCGCCGGGGGCGGCGGCGACACGCCTGTGACGCCGTGCGGGCCGGGCGGTGATGCGGCACGGTGGAGTACGGCGTGACACGAGAGGAGCACCCGCATGTCGAACCACACCTACCGCGTCACCGAGATCGTCGGCACCTCGCCCGAGGGCGTCGACCAGGCCATCCGCAACGGCATCGCGCGCGCGGACCGGACCCTGCGCAACCTGGACTGGTTCGAGGTGACCCAGATCCGCGGCCAGATCGAGGACGGCCGGATCGAGCACTACCAAGTGGGCCTGAAGGTCGGCTTCCGCATCGAGGACGGCGACTGAGCCGCCCCGCCCTCAGGTCCGGCCCCCCCGCTCCTGCGCCTTCTCCAGCGCCTCGGACTTCGCGGCCCAGCGGGCCCGTACCACGGTGAACCCGGCACGCTCGGCGTCCTGGCACACCAGCTCGTCGTCGTCCACCAGCACCCGGATCTCCCGGTCCCGGGCGAGCCGGCGCAGGATCTGCAGCTTGGTGGACCGGGCGGGCCTGCGGTCGGCGTCGCCGCGCATGTACACGCGCCCCTCGGGCAGCCCCTGGGCCGCGAGCCACTCCAGGGTGTCCCGCCGGCACCGCTCGGGACGCCCCGTCAGATAGACGACCTCGCACTCGCGGGCCCGGTCCAGGACGAGCGCCACGCCCTCGGCGATCGGCGGGTCCTCGGGCGCGGCGGCGAAGAAGGCGTCCCAGTCACGCGGCCGGCCTTCCAGGAAGTGCTGCCGGTGGGCGGTGTCGGCGAGGGTGTTGTCCAGGTCGAACACGGCGAGCGGCCGCCTGCTGCTGTCTTTCACACCGGCCACCCTAGGCGCTCGCGTCCGGATCGGACCGGCCGCGGGCTGCGGCGCCCGACCGCCGGCCCGGGCGACGCCGGGGCGGTCCGGACGACGGGGCCCGGCCGGCCCCGGTCCCCGACGGCGGCCCCTGGACCCGCCGGAGCACGGGCCGGGCCGGCGCAGCCCCACACCCGCGGGGACACCGCCGGAGCACGAGGAGAAGGAGCCGCGGCCGGCGGCGGGCGCCCGGGGACATCCCCCCGGCGCGGCCCCGCGCGCCCGCGGCGTGGCGGTCCGCGGGCCGGACGCACCGGTCGGGAGCGCGGCGCCCGACCCCGCGTGCCGCTCGCGCCGGCCGGTGGCGTCATGCTTCTCCCATGCCTTCTTCCCCCGTCTTCCGCGCCGCCGCCCGCCCCTGCACGCTCGTCGTCTGCCGCGGGTGCTGCTGCGGCGATCCCGGCAGGCATCCCGGCGCCGACCACGCCGGGCAGCTGGAGCGGCTGCGGGCTGCCGGGGCGGAGGGCGGTTTCGAGGTGCGGGTCAGCGACTGCCTCGGCCCCTGCGACCAGGCCAACGTGATCGTCGTACGGCCCTCGGCGGCCGGCCGGGGCGCCGGGGGCCGGCCGGTGTGGCTCGGCTTCGCCCTGGACGACGACTCCACGGCCGAGATCGCGCAGTGGGCGCGGGCGGGCGGCCCGGGCCTGGCCGAACCCCCGCTCGCCCTGGAGCTGCAGCGGATCCAGCCCCCGCGCGGCGCCCGGACCGGGTCCGGCCGGTGACGGACCGGAGCGGCAGGCGGTCACCGGCGCGGGCTTCGCGCGGCGGCGGGAATCACCGGGCCGCCGGGGCGTTGAACCCTGCGTGAGCAGTTCAGTGATCGCCCGGACCCGGTTCTCCGTCCTCGACCGCTCCCGCACCCGCGAGGGACGCCCGCCCGGCGAGGCGCTGCGGGACACGGTGGCGCTGGCCCGGGAGGCCGAGACGCTCGGCTACCACCGCTTCTGGGTGTCCGAGCACCACGGCGTGCCCGGGGTCGCCGGCGCGGCGCCGACCGTGCTCGCCGCCGCGGTCGCCGCGGCGACCCGCACGATCCGGGTCGGCACCGGCGGGGTCATGCTGCCCAACCACCGGCCCCTGGTGGTGGCCGAGCAGTTCGGCGTGCTGGAGTCGTTGTTCCCCGGCCGGATCGACATGGGGCTCGGCCGTTCCGTCGGCTTCACCGACGGGGTGCGCCGGGCCCTCGGCCGGGACAAGGGGGACGCCGAGGACTTCGCGGGGCAGCTCGGGGAACTGCTGGACTGGTTCACGGGCGGCTCGCCCACCGGGGTGCACGCCCGCCCGGCGGAGGGCCTGACGGTGCCGCCGTTCGTGCTGGCGACGGGCGAGGGCGCCCGGATCGCGGCCCGCGCGGGCCTGCCCATGGTCATCGGGGACCTGCGCGACCGGGAGAAGACGCTGCGCGGCATCGACCGCTACCGCTCCCTGTTCCGCCCGTCCCGCTGGGCGTCGGAGCCGCACGTCGTGATCTCCGGCACGGTCGCGGTCGCGGGCACCGAGGAGGAGGCGCGCCGGCTGCTCGTCCCGGAGGCCTGGGCGATGGCGTACGCGCGCACGCACGGCACCTTCCCGCCGCTCGCCCCCGCCGAGGCGATCGAGGCGCGGGAGATGACCGCCAAGGAGCGCGCCCTGTACGAGTCCGCTCTCGCCGGGCACATCGCCGGCACCGCGGACCGGGTCGCCCACGAGCTGGAGACGGTCCTGAAGGAGACGGCCGCCGCGGAGGTGCTGGTCACCACCAGCACCTACGACCGTGAGGCCCTGCTCGACTCCCATCGGCGGCTCGCCGCGCTCTTCGCGCCGGGCCGCGGAGGCGCTCGAGATGCGGACCCGGCGCGCGCCGGTGACCCTGGGAGGGAAGCGTCGAGCGACGAGGAGGCTCGCCATGTCCTTCATGGACAAGATCAAGGGCATGCTCAAGGGTCATGAGGGCATGGCCGACAAGGGCATCGACCGGGGCGGCGACTATGCCGACCAGCGCACCGGGGACAAGTACCGGTCGCAGGTCGACACCGGCCAGGACAAGCTGAGGGACGAGTTCGGCAACCCGCGGGACCGGGGCAACCCTCCGCAGTCGTAGGCCAGGGGGCGGCTGGACCACCCCGCCGATGCACAGCCCCCACGACCCGTACGTCCGCGTCCGCGGAGCCCGCGAGCACAACCTCAAGGGCGTCGACGTGGACATCCCCCGGGACACGCTGGCCGTGTTCACCGGTGTCTCCGGCTCGGGCAAGTCGTCCCTGGCCTTCGGCACCGTCTACGCCGAGGCCCAGCGGCGCTACCTCGAGTCGGTGGCGCCGTACGCCCGCAGGCTGATCCACCAGGTCGGGGCGCCCGAGGTCGCCGAGATCACCGGGCTGCCGCCCGCGGTCTCGCTGCAGCAGCGGCGCTCGGCGCCCACCTCGCGCTCGTCGGTGGGCACGGTCACCCACCTCTCCGACTCCCTGCGGATGCTGTTCTCGCGCGCCGGGGAGTACCCGCCCGGCGCGCGGCGCCTCGACTCGGACGCGTTCTCGCCGAACACGGCGGCCGGCGCCTGCCCCGAGTGCCACGGCCTCGGGCAGGTGCACGACACGACGGAGGAGCTGCTGGTCCCGGATCCCGCGCTGTCCGTCCGGGAGGGCGCCGTCGCGGCCTGGCCGGGCGCCTGGCAGGGCAAGAACCTGCGGGACATCCTGGACGCCCTCGGGTACGACGTGGACCGGCCCTGGCGCGAGCTGCCCGCCGAACAGCGCGAGTGGATCCTGTTCACGGACGAGCAGCCGGTCGTCACCGTCCACCCCGTCCGGGACGCCGACCGCATCCAGCGGCCGTACCGGGGCACGTACATGAGCGCCCGGCGGTACGTCCTGAAGACGTTCGCCGACACCAAGTCGCCCACGCTGCGGGCGAAGGCGGAGCGGTTCCTGACCAGCGCGCCCTGCCCCGCCTGCGAAGGCGGCCGGCTGCGGCCCGAGGCGCTCGCGGTCACCTACGGCGGCCGGACCATCGCCGAGCTGGCCGCGCTGCCCCTGACCGACCTCGCCGCAGTGCTCGACGGCGGCACGCAGACGGCGAGGGTGCTCACCCGGGACCTGAAGTCCCGGATCGCGCCGGTGGTGGAGCTGGGCCTCGGCTATCTCAGCCTGGACCGGGCCGCCCCGACCCTGTCGGCGGGCGAGCTGCAGCGCCTGCGGCTCGCCACCCAGCTGCGCTCCGGGCTGTTCGGCGTGGTGTACGTGCTGGACGAGCCGTCCGCCGGACTGCACCCGGCGGACACCGAGGCCCTGCTGACCGTGCTGGACCGGCTGAAGGCGGCCGGCAACTCGGTGTTCGTGGTGGAGCACCACCTGGACGTGGTCCGCGGCGCCGACTGGCTGGTGGACGTGGGCCCCGGCGCGGGCGAGCACGGCGGCCGCGTGCTGTACAGCGGGCCGCCGGCCGAGCTGGCGTCGGTCGAGGAGTCGGCGACGGCCGCGTTCCTCTTCGACGAGTCCCCCGGGCCGGCGCGTGCCGTGCGCGAGCCGCGCGGCTGGGCGAAGGTCGGTCCGGTCACCCGGCACAACCTGCGCGGGGTGACGGCACGGTTCCCGCTCGGGGCGTTCACCGCCGTCACGGGCGTCTCCGGTTCGGGGAAGTCCACGCTGGTCGGCGAGTTGACGGAGGACCTGGCGGGGGTGGACCGGCTGGTCCGGGTCGACCAGAAGCCCATCGGGCGCACCCCGCGGTCCAACCTGGCGACCTACACGGGCCTGTTCGACGTCGTGCGGAAGGTGTTCGCCGGCACCGAGGAGGCGCGGGCGCGCGGGTACGGGGTCGGGCGGTTCTCCTTCAACGTGCCGGGAGGGCGCTGCGAGACCTGCCAGGGCGAGGGCTTCGTCAGCGTGGAGCTGCTGTTCCTGCCGAGCACGTACGCGCCGTGCCGGGACTGCGGCGGCGCCCGCTACAACCCCGCGACCCTCGAGGTGACGTACCGGGGGCGGAGCATCGCCGGGGTCCTCGGCCTGACGGTGGAGTCGGCGGCTCGGTTCTTCGCGGACACCCCGGCCGTCGCCCGCAGCCTCGGCACCCTGCTCGACGTGGGCCTCGGCTATCTGCGGCTCGGCCAGCCGGCGACCGAGCTGTCCGGCGGGGAGGCCCAGCGGATCAAGCTGGCGAGCGAACTCCAGCGCGGGCGCCGGGGCCGCACCCTGTACGTGCTGGACGAGCCGACGACCGGGCTGCACCCCGCCGACGTGGAGGTGCTGATGGACCGGCTGCACGGGCTGGTCGACGCCGGGCACACGGTCGTGGTGGTGGAGCACGACATGACGGTGGCCGCGGGCGCCGACTGGGTGATCGACCTGGGCCCGGGCGGCGGCGACCGGGGCGGCCGGATCGTGGCGGCGGGCCCGCCGGAGCGGGTGGCCCGGTCGGAGGGCAGCGCGACGGCGCCTTGTCTGGCCCGGCTCCTGCCCTGACCGGTGGCGCCGCACCGCGGCCAGGGCCGCCCGCACCCGAGGAGCGTGAGCGGGGGCGTGTGAGGTCCCCGTACCAGACGGGGCCGGGTGAGCACCCTCCCGGCCCCGCCCGCTCGCCCCTTGCCGGGCGAACGTCCACCGGAGCGCCTCGCGGGGGCGCGGCCGGGCACGGGCCGCCCGCGGCGGCCGCAGCGCCGCCCCCGCGGGCGCTACCGCTGCCGCTTGCCCTTGCGGACAGCCCGCAGCCACTCCTTGTTCATGCTCGTGATCGAGACGAGCGGGATCCCCTTCGGGCAGGCGGTCGCGCACTCGCCGGTCAGCGTGCACCCGCCGAACCCCTCCGCGTCCATCTGCGCCACCATGTCCAGCACCCGCGTCTCCCGCTCGGGGGCGCCCTGGGGCAGGACGTTGAGGTGGTTGACCTTGGCGGAGGTGAACAGCATGGCCGCCCCGTTGGGGCACGCGGCCACGCACGCGCCGCATCCGATGCACTCGGCGTGCTCGAAGGCGAAGTCGGCGTCGGCCTTGGGCACCGGCGTGGCGTGGGCCTCCGGCGCGGAGCCGGTGGGCGCGGTGATGTACCCGCCGGCCTGGATGATCCGGTCGAAGGCCGACCGGTCCACCACCAGGTCCTTGATCACCGGGAACGCGGCGGCCCGCCACGGCTCGACGTCGATGGTGTCGCCGTCCCGGAAGGACCGCATGTGCAGCTGGCAGGTCGTGGTGCGCTCCGGTCCGTGCGCGTCGCCGTCGATGACGAGGGAGCACGCGCCGCAGATGCCCTCGCGGCAGTCGTGGTCGAAGGCGATCGGCTCCTGACCGGCGAGGATGAGCTGTTCGTTGAGGACGTCCAGCATCTCCAGGAAGGACATGTCGGGCGAGATGCCGTCCACCTCGTAGGTGGACATCGCTCCTTCGGCGTCGGCGTTCTTCTGCCGCCAGACGCGCAGGGTGAGCTTCATGCGTAGCTCCGCTGGGTGGGGTGGACGTACTCGAAGACCAGGTCTTCCCTGTGCAGCACGGGCGCCTCGCCGGTGCCGGTGAACTCCCAGGCGGCGGCGTAGGCGAACGTGTCGTCCTTGCGGGCGGCCTCGCCGTCGGGGGTCTGGGACTCCTCGCGGAAGTGGCCGCCGCAGGACTCGGTGCGGTGCAGGGCGTCGAGGCACATCAGCTCGGCGAGCTCCAGGTAGTCGACGACGCGGTTGGCCTTCTCCAGCGACTGGTTGAGCTCCCGGCCGGTGCCGGGCACCTTGATGCGCCGCCAGAACTCCTCGCGGATCCGCGGGATGCGCTCCAGCGCCTTGCGCAGCCCCGCGTCGGTGCGGGCCATGCCGCAGAACTCCCACATCAGCTCGCCGAGTTCCCGGTGGAAGGAGTCGGGGGTGCGGTCGCCGTCGACGGCCAGCAGCAGGTTGAGCCGGTCCTCGGTCTCGGCCAGCGCCTCCTGCACGACCGGGTGCTCGGCGGTGACCTGGTCCCGCGCGGGGTTGCGGGCGAGGTAGTCGCTGATGGTGGCCGGCAGCACGAAGTAGCCGTCGGCGAGGCCCTGCATCAGCGCGGACGCGCCGAGCCGGTTGGCGCCGTGGTCGGAGAAGTTGGCCTCGCCGATCGCGAAGAGGCCGGGGACGGTGGTCTGCAGGTCGTAGTCCACCCACAGGCCGCCCATCGTGTAGTGCACGGCCGGGTAGATCCGCATCGGCACCTCGTACGGATCCTCGTCGGTGATCCGCCGGTACATCTCGAAGAGGTTGCCGTACCTCGCCTCGACGGCCTCGCGGCCCATGCGCTGGATCGCGTCGGCGAAGTCCAGGTACACGCCCTGGCCGCCGGGGCCCACTCCCCTGCCCTCGTCGCAGACGTTCTTCGCGGCGCGGGAGGCGATGTCGCGGGGCACCAGGTTGCCGAAGGACGGGTAGATGCGCTCCAGGTAGTAGTCGCGCTCGTCCTCGGGGATCTCGTTCGGCGGGCGGGTGTCGCCCTTCGCCTTCGGCACCCAGATCCGGCCGTCGTTGCGCAGCGACTCGCTCATCAGCGTCAGCTTCGACTGGTGGTCGCCGGTGCGGGGGATGCAGGTGGGGTGGATCTGCGTGAAGCAGGGGTTGGCGAAGTAGGCGCCGCGCCGGTGCGCCCGCCAGACGGCGGTCGCGTTGGAGTTCATGGCGTTGGTCGACAGGTAGAAGACGTTGCCGTAGCCGCCGGAGGCGAGGACGACGGCGTCGGCGAAGTACGTGTCGATACGGCCGGTGATCAGGTCCCGGGCGACGATGCCTCGGGCCCGCCCGTCGACGACGATCAGGTCGAGCATCTCGGTCCGCGGGTGCATCTCCACGTTCCCGGCGGCGATCTGCCTGCTGAGCGCCTGGTAGGCGCCGAGGAGGAGCTGCTGGCCCGTCTGGCCGCGGGCGTAGAACGTACGCGACACCTGGACGCCGCCGAAGGAGCGGGTGTCGAGCAGCCCGCCGTACTCCCGCGCGAACGGCACGCCCTGCGCCACGCACTGGTCGATGATCTCGACGGAGATCTGCGCCAGCCGGTGCACGTTGGACTCGCGGGCCCGGAAGTCGCCGCCCTTGACGGTGTCGTAGAACAGCCGGTGGACGGAGTCGCCGTCGTTGCGGTAGTTCTTCGCGGCGTTGATGCCTCCTTGCGCGGCGATGGAGTGGGCGCGGCGCGGGGAGTCCTGGTAGCAGAACTGGACGACCTTGTAGCCCTGTTCCGCGAGGGTCGCGCCCGCGGAACCGCCGGCCAGGCCGGTGCCGACGACGATGACGGTGTGCTTGCGCCGGTTGGCGGGGTTGACCAGCCTGGCCTCGAAACGGCGCTTGTCCCAGCGCTCGTGGATCGGCCCGGAGGGGGCCTTGGTGTCGGCGACGGGTTCGCCGACCGTGTAGTTCGTGTACGGGGTCATGGTCAGCTCACCACTCCGGTCATGACGCCCACGGGGACGGCGATGAAACCGGCCGTGAGCAGCAGCGCGAGGACGTCGGCGGCCCTCTTCAGGGCGCGGTCGCGGGTGCGGCTGCCGACGCCGAGGGTCTGGGCGGCGCTCCACAGGCCGTGCCGGATGTGCAGGCCGAGCGCGAGCATCGCGACGATGTAGACGACGTTGCCGTACCAGGTGGAGAAGGTGTCCACCACGTTCTGGTAGGGGTGGCCCTGCTGGAAGCCGCCGGAGTGCACCGTGCCGGTGGTCAGGTCGAGGACGTGCCAGACGATGAACAGTGCGAGGATGACGCCGCCCCAGCGCATGGTGCGGGTGGCGTAGGAGGACCGCGGCCTGCTGTGCACGTACGTGCCGGGCCGCGCCTTGAGGCCGCGGCGGCTGAGCTGGTAGGCGGCGGTGACGTGGGCGGCGACGGCGACGACCAGCACGACCCGGACGAGCCAGAGCGTCCACTCATAGTGCATGAAGGGCTCGCCGACGGTGCGCAGCCAGTGCGCGTAGTGGTTGAACTCCCCCGGGCCGAAGAAGATCTTCAGGTTCCCGATGACGTGGGCGACCAGGTACAGCAGCATGATCGCACCGCTGACGGCCATGACCGTCTTCTTGCCGATGGTGGAGTCCCACAACGTGCGCGTCAGGGACGGCCGCCGGTCCGTCCGCGTTGCCAGTGCCATGGCGAAGACGCTACGACCGCGGCACCCGATCGGTCCAAGACATGGTACGGCTCGATTCCATAGGCCGAGGCTATTGTGGCGGGATGCAGTTCCAGCAGCTCCAGTACTTCGTGGCGGTCGCGGAGACCCGGCACTTCACCCGGGCCGCCGAGCTGGTCCACGTCGCCCAGCCGTCGCTGTCCCAGCAGATCAAGGCGCTGGAGCGGGAGCTGGGCGCGGACCTGTTCCTGCGGGCCCGGGGCAACATCACGCTCACCGACGCCGGTGAGGCGCTGCTGCCGCTGGCCCGGCGCATCCTCGCGGACGCGGACACCGCCCGGCAGGAGGTGCAGGAACTGGTGCAGCTGCGGCGCGGGCGGGTACGGCTCGGGGCGACGCCGAGCCTGTGCACGGGCCTGCTGCCGGACGTGCTGCGGGCCTTCCACGACCGCTACCCGGGGATCCGGCTGCTCGTCGAGGAGGGCGGATCGCGGGACCTGGTGCGGGAGCTGGCGCGGGGCGCGCTCGACCTGGCGCTGATCGTGCTGCCGCTGCCGGCGCCTGCGCCCGCGCTGACGACCGTGGAGCTGCTGCGGGAGGACCTGGTGGTGGTGTCCTCACCGGAGGCGGCGGCGCCCGGCCGGGGCGGGCGGGCCGTCCGCGTCGCCGACCTGGAAGGAGAGCGGCTGGTGATGTTCCGGCACGGGTACGACCTGCGGGAGCTGACCGTGGCCGCGTGCCGGGCCGAGGGCTTCGAGCCGGACCTCGCGGTGGAGGGCGGCGAGATGGACGCGGTGCTGGGGTTCGTGCGGGCCGGGCTGGGCGTCGCCGTGGTCCCGCGGATGGTCGCGGCGCGCGCCGGGCGCGGACTGCGGGTCACCCCGCTGGCCCGGCCCGGGCTGCACCGTACGATCGCGCTCGCCCACCGCAGCGACGTGGCGCCGCCGCGGGCGGCGCGGGAGCTGCAGCGGATGCTGCTGGAGCGGTGAGCGGGGCGCGTCTCGGCCGGGTGCCGCCGGCCGGGGCACCCCGGCTCAGCCGAGCACGACCGGCCTGAGCACCTCCTCGCACCAGCGGCGGAAGGAGGTCGGCGCGGCGCCGGGCGTCTCGGGCGCCGCGATGCCGTAGAAGCCCTGCTCGGCGGTCGCGGAGGCGAGGTCCACCAGGCCCCGCGCCCAGCTCTCGCTCGCCCCGTGCCGCAGCAGCTCCGCCCGGTACTCGGCGCTGCCGAGCCGTCGGAAGCCGACCGGCCTGCCCAGCACCTCGGACACGACCCGCGCCATGCCCTGCGGGGTCAGCGCGTCGGGGCCGACCAGCGGCACGTCGTCCTGGCCGGTCCAGGTGCCGTCGAGCAGCAGCCGGGCCGCGACGGCGCCGACGTCGCGCGTGGTGCAGGTGCGCAGCACCCGGTCGCCGTACGCCGCCAGGGAGATCTCACCCCGGTCCCGGATCGCCGCGGCCTGGTGGAGGAGGTTCTCCATCAGGAACGGCGGGCACAGCGCCCGGTGGTGGACGCCGGTGGCCCGGACGGCGTCGTCCATGGCCAGCGAGGCCGAGATCTGGCCGGCGTTCTCGGCGACCGCGCGGCCCAGGGTGGAGACGGCGACCACCCGCTGCACTCCCTGCGTCGCGATCGCGTCGACGAGCGGCCGGGTGAAGGCCCGGAAGTGGCCCTCGACGCTGTCCGCGGCGGGATTCGGCGGAACCAGCCAGAAAACCCGGTCGGCGCCGGCGCACGCCTTGGCAGCCACGTCGGGGTCGGCGTGCGAGCCGGGGACGACCTCGGCCCGCTCGCGCACCCGCGGGGGCAGCCGCTCGGGGTCGCGGGCGACCACGCGGAGCGGTCCCGCCGCGTCCCCGGCGTCGAGGAGGGCGTCGAGGACGCGGCTGCCGATCTGGCCGGTCGGGGTGGTGACGAGGATCATGGGGACTCCGGGGGGGATCGCGGGGCAGGACGTGATCAGCCTGCTGCGCGGCGTCCCGGAACTGAAGGACCGGCCGGATCAGGAGTGTTGCCCTGAGGGCAACACCGGTGGGACTACCCTGAGGGCGATGCCCTGCGGAGGGGGAGAGCCGTGGAATCCCGACCGTTGCGTTACTTCGTCGCCGTGGCCGAGGAGCTGAACTTCACGCGCGCCGCCGAGCGGCTGGGCATCTCCCCGCCGCCGCTGTCGCGCGCGATCCGGCGGCTGGAGGCCGACCTCGGCGTCGCCCTGTTCGAACGGACCACGCACCGGGTGGCTCTCACGCCGGCGGGCGAGGTGCTGCTGGACCAGGCCCGGTTCGCGCTGGAGGCGCTGGAGGCGGCCGGACGCCGGGCGCGGCGCGCGGCGGGCCCGGGGACGAAGCTGGTGCTCGCGCTCAAGGCCGACGGCGACGGCGGGCTGCTGGAGCCCGTCCTGGAGCGCTACGCCACCGAACCGGCCGCCGTCCCGGTGACGGTCCGGCTGTGCGGATGGCAGGAGCAGACCCGGCTGCTGCGGATCGGGGAGGCCGACGCGGCGCTCGTCCACGAACCCTTCGACCGCACCGGCCTGGACAGCGAGGTCCTGGCCGCCGAGCCGCGCGTCGCCGTCCTCTCCGCCGCCCACCCGCTGGCCGGCCGCGACCGGGTCGAGCTGGCCGACCTCGGCCTCAGCGCCGGTGACCTGCACCGGTTCCTGGACGAGGTGCGCAGCGAGGGCCGGGACCTCGCCCAACTGCTCACCCATGTCGCGCTGGGCGACCTGGTCACCCTGCTGCCCGCGTCCGTCGCCCGCCGCTATCCGCGCCCGGGCATCGTCTACCGGCCCGTCCCGGACGCGCCGCCGGCGGTGCTGGCGATCGCCTGGCCGCAGCAGTCCCGCTCCACGGCGACCGCCGCCCTCGTCCGGACGGCCGCCGCCGTGGCAGCGGCAGCGGCCGGGCAGCCGTAGGGATCCCCGAGGACCCGTCCGGGCGCCCCCGTCGCCGCGTGGGCGGCGTTCGCGGGCAGCCGTCCGCGATCAGCCCGTGGCGTCCGCCATGGCAAGGTCGTGGAGTCGCTCCGGGGGGCCCGGGCGGGCGTAGTACCAGCCCTGCGCGGTGTCGCAGCCCAGCACCCGCAGCTGCTCGGCCTGGGCGCCGGTCTCCACGCCCTCGACGGTGACCGCGAGGTCGAGGCTGTGGGCGAGGGAGACGATGCCCTCCACGATCTTCAGGTCGACCGGGTCGGCGGGGAACTGCTGCATGCCCTGGGTGAACGAGCGGTCGAGCTTGAGGACGCTCACCGGCAGGCGGCGCAGGTTGGCGAGGTTGGAGTAGCCGGTGCCGAAGTCGTCCAGGGCGATGTCCACGCCCATCTCGGCGAGCCGGTGCAGCGGCTTGAGCAGGTCGTCGTCGGCGCCGATCAGCGCGGACTCGGTGACCTCCAGGCACAGGGCGTCCGGGGTGACGCCCGCGCGTTCGAGGATGTCCACGGTGTCCTGGACCAGCCCGGGGTGGCTGAGCTGGCACGGCGAGAGGTTGACGTTGATGCGCAGCGGACCGGCGGCGGTCTCCTCGCCGTGCCGCTCCCGCCAGGCGCGGGCCTGGCGGATCGACTCCTCCAGGACCCAGCGGCCGAGCGGCACGATCAGGCCGGTGTGCTCGGCGAGCGGGATGAAACGGTCGGGGCCGAGGACGCCGTGCTGCGGGTGCAGCCAGCGCACCAGCGCCTCGGCTCCGCGCACGCTGCCGTCGCCGAGGTGCACCAGGGGCTGGTACTCGATGAAGAACTCGCCGCGTTCCAGGGCGGTCGGCAGGGCCGTGGTCAGACCGTGGCGGGTGATGGCGCGGGCGTCGGCCTCGGGGTCGGCCAGTTCGAAGCGGTTGCCGCCCGCCGACTTGGCCCGGTACATGGTGATGTCGGCGCTGCGCAGCACCTCGGCCGCGGTGCGCTCGCCGGCCGGGCCCTCCACGATGCCGAGACTGCCGCGCACCAGGAGGTCGCGGCCGTCGATGCTGATCGGGGTGACCAGCGCGTTCATGATGCGTTCGGCGAGCTCGTCGACCTTGCGCTCGGTGCCGGGGCCGGTGGTCAGGGCGACGAACTCGTCGCCGCCGAGCCGGGCGACCATCTCGCCGGGCGCGGTGGCGCAGGACTGGAGCCGGTCGGCCACCTCCACCAGCAGCCGGTCGCCGGCCGCGTGGCCGAGGCTGTCGTTGACGGTCTTGAAACCGTCCAGGTCGAGGTAGCACAGGCCGAAGCGCTGGCCCTCGCCCGCGCTCAGGGCCTTCTCCAGCCGCTCGAAGAACAGGGTGCGGTTGGGCAGTCCGGTGAGGGCGTCGTGCGTCGCCTCGTACCGCAGCCGCAGATTGAGCAGCCGGCGCTCGGTGGTGTCCTCCATGAGGGCGAGCTGGTACTGCGGGTTGCCGTCCGGGTCGCGCAGCAGGGAGACGGTGAGGTTGGTCCACAGGGCGGTGCCGTCGGGCCGGTTGAACGCCTTCTCCAGGTGGTAGTGCTCGCGTGCGCCGCGCACGAGTTCGTCGTAGAGCTTCCAGGTCTGCGGGGCGTCCTCGGGGTGCACCCAGTCCTGGACGCGCCGGCCGCGCAGGGACTGCTCGGTCAGGCCGAACATGCGCAGCAGCGCCTCGTTCACCTGCAGGACGTTGCCGTCGAGGTCGGCGATGCCGATCCCTATGGCGGCGCCTTCGAAGACCGCGCGGAAGCGGGCCTCGCTGGCGTGCAGCGCCTGGGCGACCACGCCCTGCGCCCGCAACGCGGCCTGGGCGATGGCCTCCTGCTCGGCGAGGGTGCGCTCGCGCAGCGCCTGGGCGTAGCCGGCGGCCATCGCGTGCTGCAACCGAGAGGAGCGCATGCGCAGTTCGTCCTGGGGGCCGTCCTCCCCGCAGTACAGCACCAGGTAGGCGTCGATGCAGTCGAGGGTGCGGGCGAGCGCCTCGGGGTCGGTGCAGTGTGCCGCGACCAGGGCGGCGCCGACGGCCTTCGCCGCCTCCGCGTCGAAGCTGCGCGCCCGCAGCAGCTCGCTCAACCGGCGTGCCAGCGGCAGCAGTTGCTGTTCGAATTCGGACCGGGTCAGCGCCGTGGAGGTCACCGGGAAGACCGCCCGGCTCCAGATCGTGGTCAGGCGCCGCAGTCTGTCCTCCGGCCCGTCCGGCTCCGCGATCACGCCGTACGCCCCACGCCGGCGAATCCGGAGAAGGCGTACGGATCCTCGTCCTGCGGCGCCGGGTCCGGGCGCCAGAGCGGCATCGGCACCAGTCCGGGTTCCACCATGTCGTACCCCTCGAAGAACCGCGCGATCTCGTCGCGCGACCGCATGACCAGCGGGTTGCGAATGTCCCTGTATACGTCCACCGCGCCCTCGGCCCGGTCGGCGGGAACCGGGATTCCCTCGTACGAGGCATGGGTGAGGATCAGCAGGCTGCCGGGCGCGAGCGCTTCGCGGAGCTCGGCCACCGCGGCGTAGGGGTCGTCCGCGTCTTCCACGAAGTGCAGTATGGCAACGAGGAGGAGCGCCACTGGCCGGTTCAGGTCGATCAGCCGCTCCCGCTGGGGACTCGAGAGGATCTCCTGCGGCTTGCGCAGGTCGGCGGCGACCACGTCGACGTCGTCGTCGCCCGCCAGGACGGCCTGGCTGTGGGCGACGGCCACCGGGTCGTGGTCGACGTAGAGCACGCGGGCGTCCGGTGCGGCGGCCCGGGCCACCTCGTGGACGTTGCCGAACGTCGGGATGCCGGAGCCGATGTCGAGGAACTGGGTGATGCCCTCGCCGGCGGCGAATTGCACGGCCCGGCGCAGGAACGCCCGGTTGGCCCGCATGATCGCGGGCAGGCCCGGCAGGAACTCCATGGCCCTGCGGGCCGCTTCCCGGTCGACCTCGAAGTTGTGCGAACCGCCCAGGTAGTAGTCGTAGATCCGCGAGACGCTCGGCACCGAGATGTCGATGCTGCGTGGGGCCCAGGCGGGACGCTCCATGTATCTCTCCAAGGCGTGGACAGGTGTAGGCGATCCGGTGTTCGAGCTGAGGCTACTGATCGTCCGCCAACAGAGCGACCAAAAACGGAAATTGACCATCCGTTCCCGGTCACAGCCTGCGGCAAGTACCCGCGCGACCCCGCTGTGTGACGCCTGCGCCGCGCCCCCGTCCGGGCGCGGACAGCGGTCCGCCCCCTCCGTGCGGAACGGAGGGGGCGGACCTTCGGCCGTGCGCCGGGCCGGGCGGGCGATCGACCCTGGGGAGGTGATCAGTTGCCCGGCGCACCGACCGGCTTGCCGTCGGGCGAGACGGCGTACCAGGTGCCGCCCACGCCCTGACCGTTGGTGTCACCGGGGGCCTTGTCCCCGGAGAAGGTGTAGATCGGCCAGCAGTTGACGCTCATCTGCTTCACGCCGTCGGGGCGGGTGAAGGGCATCAGGCCCTTCTTCTTCACGCCCTTCGTGTCGTCCGCGTCGACCGGGGCGACCGCCGGCCACTTCTCCAGGCAGGCGCCGACGCAGTTGGAGACGGACTTCGGCCAGGCCTTGTCCTTCAGGAAGCGGTAGACCGTCATGCCCTTCCGGTCCACGACGATCTCACCGAGCTCGGGGTCCTTGCGGACGGACAGGCCGGGCAGGTCGGACACCTTGGCCTTCTTGCCGTCGGGGGCGAGCGCGAACCACTTGCCGCCCACACCTTGGCCGTTGACGTCACCGGCGTTGACGTCCTTGGCGTAGCGGTAGGCGGGCCAGCCGCCGACGGTGAGCTGCTTGGAGCCGTCGGCCCGGGTGACCTCGCCCAGCAGCGCCTTGTCGATGCCGGCGCCTGCGTCGGCGTCGTCGGCGGGCACCGGCGGCCAGGTGGTGGCGCAGTCGCCGTCGCAGTTCGACTTGGGCGGTTCGGCGGTGTCCTTGTCGAACCGGTAGAGGGTGAGCCCGGAGCCGTCGGTCAGCACATTGCCCAGGTCGGGGTTGCTGGCCACGGACAGCTTGCCCGCGGGGGCGGCCGGGCTCGGGGAGGCGGAGGTCTTGCTGCCGTCGGCGCCGTATCCGTTGCCCGCGCCGGTCGCGGTCCCGGCGCCCGGGTTGCCGTAGTCGCCGGCCGCGGCCGTGGCCCCGACGTTCTGGGCCCCCGACGCGGGAGTGCCGGCCTTGTCCTGACCGCATGCCGTCGTCAGCGCCAGCACCGAAGCGGCTGTGACCGCCAGTGAGGCGGCCCGCCAGGAGGTCTTCATCGTCAACTCCCCATTATCGCCTGGATATTGCAGCGCCTTGCTGCGCCGCCGCACGGTCATGGGTACGGATCAGGGGGGTGGCGGCGTTCAACGGCGGCCGGAATTTCTTTTCCCGGGCCCCGGACGACCCGGCCGCACGGGCGCCGCCGGAAGGCGCGCGCGCCCGGCCCCTCCCACCGTCAAGCCCGTCGCTCCGTGTCCCTCCTTCGGGGCAATCCCGGCGCACTACGGCGTACGACGCCGTCGCGCACCTCATGATCGTCGTCGTGCGTGGACCCGAAGCGACCCGATGCGCGCCCGCCACCCGAGTGGTGGCCCTGTTGACGCTCACCTGGACCCTGGTGGGCTGTCCGGCCGGCAGTGCGTCGGCCGACGCCTGCGCGTACGCCTCGGCCGGCCCGGACGGCACGGTGGCGGTGGCGGTGGCCCGGGCAGGCGGCCACGAGTGGCCCCCTCCCCCGCCCTGTCCCCAGCCGCCTGTGCCCCCGCCCCCGTGCCCGCCCACCCCGACCCCGTCCCCACCGCCGCAGCCCACCCCGCCGCCCGAGCCGACGCCCCCGCCCGAGCCGACGCCTCCGCCCGAGCCGGCGCCGAGTACACCCCCGGCGCCGAGTCCGCCGCCGACTCGGGCGCCCGCGCCTCCGCCCGAGCCGCCCGCCCCCGAGCCGCCGGCCCGGCCCGCTCCGGCTCCCCCCGCGCCGGAGGCGCCCCGGCCGGCCCGCACGCCCCCGCCCGCTCCCGCTCCGGCACCGGCACCGAGGCCGGCACCGACGCCGACACCCACCCCGCGCCCCTCGGCGACCCCGGTGACCTACCCGGCGTACCACCCGCACCCCGTCGGCCGTCCGACGCGGGGCCGCACCTCCCCCGTCACCTACGTCCTGCTCATCACCGTTCCCGCGATCGTCGCCGTGGCGGCGCTGCGCCCGCGCTGACGCGCCGGCCCGCTCATTACTGGAGGCACCCGTTGTCGGATTGGCTTGTTCTCGTCCTCGCGATGCTGGGGGCCTGTGCCGTGGTGGTCGTCATCACGCTGCTGCGGCACCGGACGGCGGCCGAGGACGAGGATCCCAGCGAAACCCCCGACGTCATCGAGTACATGACGATGTGGATCGGTGTCATCTACGCCATCGTGCTGGGCCTGGCCATCGCGGGCGTGTGGGAGGCGCGCAGCGCCGCCCAGGACTACGTGCAGTCCGAGGCGCAGGCGCTGCACGAGATCTCCGAGCGGGTGCGGGTCTACCCGCCGGACGTCCGCGACCGCGTCCGCGACGACGTCGACAGCTATGTCGCGCACGTCGTGCGCACCGAGTGGACGGCGATGGCGCACGGCGAGCGGGTCACGGACCGGGGAACCGCGCTGCTGCACCGGGTGCGTGAGGACGTCACCGACTACCGGCCGAGGAACGACTTCGAGGCGCAGACCTACCAGCCGCTGCTGGACCAGCTCGCGGCGGCCGACCAGGCGCGCAACGCGCGTGCCGACTCCACCGGGGCGACCATGCCGTCGGTCGTGTGGTGGGGGCTGATCACCGGAGGGCTGATCACCATCGGCATGGTGTTCGCCCTGCAGATCCGCCGCACCGGGCGGGAACTGGTCCTGGCCGGGCTGTTCTCCGCGACCATCGCCTTCATGCTGTTCCTCATCTGGGACCTCGACGCCCCCTACGGTCGGGGCATCGCGGTGACCGCCGAGCCGTTCCGGACCCTCTTCCCGGCCGTCACCGGGTAGCGCCCGGCTGCCGGGGACCGGGCCGCGGTCCGGTCACCGGCAGCCTTCGCCGGCCGGGGCTCAGACGCGCCTGTGGTGGCGGCGGCGCAGCCAGAAGGCGCCGCCGCCGATCAGAGCCGCCCCCACCAGGCTGCCGCCGATGACCATGTCCGTCGGCGTCGCTCCGCCGGACCTGCTGCCGCCGACACCGCCCTGGACGGCGCCGAGCACGGTGAAGGCGTCCGGTCGGGTGAGCGTGCGGCCGTCGCAGCGGACGGTGATGTCGTACCGGCCGGCGCGGGCTCCTCGGTCGACGGTGGCGACACCGCGCGAGACGTCGTCGCGGAACGGCAGCAGCGGGGCGGTGCCGAAGGCGCGGGAGGTCATGGTGCCCCCGCCTCGGCAGCCGTTCACGGTGACGGTGATGCGGGCCCCGGCGGCGACGACGCCGGGCCTGACGACGATGGTCCCCGCGTCGCCGTCCCCACCCCGCCCGCCGAAGCCGTCTCCGCCCCGTCCGCCGAAGTCCCCCCCGCGGCCGTTCCCGAAGCCGTCGCCGCCACGGCCATTGCCGTTGCCGTTCCCATTTCCGAAGCCGTCGCCCCCACGGCCATTGCCGTTCCCGTTTCCAAAGCCGTCGCCGCCACGGCCGTTCCCGTTGCCGTTACCGAAACCGTCACCCCCACGGCCGTTCCCATTGCCGTTCCCGTTCCCGAAGCCGTCACCCCCACGGCCGTTCCCGTTCCCGTTGCCGTTACCGAAACCGTCACCTCCGCGGCCGTTCCCATTGCCGTTCCCGTTTCCGAAGCCGTCGCCGCCACGGCCGTTGCCGTTCCCATTCCCGAAGCCGTCGCCCCCGCGGCCGTTCCCGTTCCCATTGCCGTTCCCGAAGCCCTCGCCGCCACGGCCGTTGCCGTTGCCGAACCCATCGCCCCCACGGCCGTTCCCGCTCCCGTTCCCGTTGCCGGGGACGGCGCCGGCGCCGGTGCCCGGGACGATGACCGTGGTGTCGGTGCTGCTCGGGCCGCCCCCGTTGCCCATGCCGTCCGCGACGGCCACGGGGGCGGCGAGCCCGAGCACGGCGACCGCGGCGCACGCCGCCGCGAGTGCACGCTGGTTTCGCATGTGATCCTCCGCGGAAGGCGCCCCGGGTCCCGTTCCCGGTGGATCGGCGAGAAAGCACCTCCCGGAAAGACCCTCTGACGTGCGGAACACGCCCGCATGTCGAGAATGGTCCGTCCTGGTGAGCCAACACGCCGCCGGTAAACCACACAATCCGATATTGCTGCAGGTCACGGACCGTCAGAAATTCCCTGGAAACGGCAACTCGGATGGCGCACGGAACCGTCCGCAGGCCACCCGTTCGCCGTTCGCCCCGTCGCCCTCCGCGCGCGCGGGACTTAGCGTTTCCCCATGCGCGAGGGACGTGGTGAGCCCGCGTCGAGAGGGGTTGGCGAATGTCTGCGTCCATGCTGTCCGAGCTGGCCGAGGAGGAGGAGCGACGGAGGAGGCGCGCCCCCTGGGGGGTGATAGCGCTCGTCCTGCTGACCGGGCTGGCGCTGATGCGCAACGGCTCCGGCGAGTTCGACGCGGGCCCGCCGCAGCCCGCCTCCGCGGCGGCCCCGGACAGCCGCGCCACGCCGGGCGCCTTCACCTCCCCCGCGCCCGCCCCGCTGCCGTTCTCCGCCGTCGAGCGGGTCCGGATCCCCGCGATCCGGGTGGACGCGCCGGTCGTGCCGGTCGGACTGGACGCGAACGGCTGGGTCGGCGCGCCGCCGCCGGAGGACCCCAACCTGGCCGGCTGGTTCACCGGAGCGGTCTCGCCCGGTGAGAAGGGCACCGCCGTCGTCGTCGGCCATGTCGACAACAAGCAGGGCCCCGCCGTGTTCTACGGCCTCGGCGCCCTGAAGAAGGGGAACCGCGTCGAGGTGCTGCGCCAGGACGGCAGGACCGCGGTGTTCGAGATCTACGGCGTCGAGCTCTTCGAGAAGGACAACTTCCCCGGCGACCGGGTGTACGGCTCGAAGGGGGCTCCGGAACTGCGGGTCATCACCTGCGGCGGCGGCTTCTCGAAGCAGAACGGCTACGACGGGAACGTCGTCGTCTTCGCCCGCCTGGTCGCGGTCGGCTGAGTCCGACGGCCCGGCGGGCGAGGGGGGGGACGGAACGCGTCACAGACGCCGGCGCGGCACGGTGAGGTGGTACCCGGAGTCGATCAGATAGGGCAGGTACTCGCGGATCGCGCGGACGCTCTGCGATCGGTCGCCCCCGGCGTCGTGGGAGAGGACCACGACGCCGGGGGCGGCGCCGCTCTCCACCCGGTCGACGATGGCGGCGGTGCCCGGTTCCGTCCAGTCGGTGGTGTCCACGGTCCAGGCCATCGGCTCCATGCCCATCTCGGCGCCCAGTTGGAAGGCGGCCCGGTTCCAGGCGCCGTAGGGGGCGCGGAACCACTGCGGGCGCTCGCCGTAGGCGTCCTCGATGATGTCGCTGGTGCGTTCCATCTCGGAGCGGATCGCCCGGCGGCCGAGCGTGGTCAGGAGCGGATGCGTCCAGGTGTGGTTGCCGACGACATGGCCTTCGTCGGCCATCCGGGCGAGCAGTTCCCGGTTGGCGACGGCCATCTCGCCGCACACGAAGAACATCGCCCGGACGTCGTACTTGGCCAGCGTGTCCAGGATGTGCGGGGTGTACTCCGGGTGGGGGCCGTCGTCGAAGGTCAGCACCATGCGCCTGCCGCGCCCGGAGAGCCGCAGGATGGGTTCCCTGCGCACCTTCAGCCTGCGGGGCGCGGCGCGCGGCGGGCCGTGTCCGGTGAGCGGCTGGAGCCGGAAGGCGGAGGGCGCGAGCGCCTGGCGGGCCTGCGGACCCGCGACGGGGACCGCGGCGGGCCCGGCCGGCTCCGTGCCGCCGCTCGCCAGGACGGCTCCGGCCGTGCCCGCGGCGCCCAGTGCGGCGCCGGCGAGCAGCATCCGGCGCCGGGTGAAGAACTGATCCTTCTGCATGACTCATCAGTCGCCCGGCGGGCCGCCGCCGCACGGCAACGGCACCGGTGCGGCGGCGCGAAAGCACCCGGACGGCGGAGCGGGGCGCGGGGTCCGGCGGCTGCGCACCGGCGGGCAGCCGCCCGGTGGGCCGGCGCCGCTGTGCGGCGGGGCGGCCGGCTGCGGGCAGGCGGTGCCGGGTCAGCTGCGGAGGGGGGCGGGGCCCGTGGCGGGGCGGACCGCGTCTCGGTGCGCACCCGCGGCGCGCGGCCGGCCGGGCCCCTGGTGCCGGACGCGGACCTGGCCGGGCAGGTCCGCGTCCGGGGCGGCGGGCCCGGCCTGGTCCCCTCCGTCGAGGCCGGGCGCCGTCCGGGGCGGCGGCCCCAGCGCGGCGGCGGGCCGCTGCCCGCTGTTCGGGTGCCCCTGTTCCCCCGGGGTTTGCGCGGACGCGTGATTCCGGTGCGGCGGCGCGCAGTTGGGCGCCCGTGCACCCGTGCCCAGGTGAGAAGCGCTGACGGTGTGTCACGTGCCGACGGGCACGCGTCGCGGCACCTCGGGGTGCGGAGGAGCCGGGGAGCCGGCCGGCCCGGGAGCCGCGTCCTCGCAGAGGTGCGCGCGGTCCGCGGTCCACGGCGATCGCCGGGTCGGATAGCCTCTGGCCGTGACGGAACAGCACGAGCAGCACGCGCACCGGTTCGAGCGGGGCACGGACGGGCCTAAGGTCGTCCTGGTCGGGGTCGACGGCTCCGACTCCTCGATGCGTGCCGCCGCCTATGCGGCGGGTCTGGCCCGGCGGCAGCACGCCCTGCTGGCCGTGGTGTACGTCCAGCCGGTGCTCGCGGCCGGGGCGGCGCTCGGGGCGCCGGTGGCGGAGGCCACCGACGAGATCGCCGAGGACCTGGTGGCGCAGATCCGGGACTCGGCCGAGCGGCTGAAGGGGATATTCGAGGTGCGGTGGGAGTTCCACACCTTCCGCGGCGATCCCTACAACGGCCTGGTGAAGGCGGCCGACGAACTGAAGGCGGACGCGGTGGTGGTGGGCGCCTCGGAACAGGCCGGGCACCGGATCATCGGCTCGGTCGCGGTCCGGCTGGTGAAGGCGGGACGCTGGCCGGTGACGGTCGTTCCGTGACCGTGGGGCGGGGCCGCAGCAGCAGCGGGGTGGCGAGGAGCAGTGCTCCGGCCAGGGCGAGCGCGGTGCGCGGGCCGGTGAGCGCGGCCAGCAGGCCCCCCAGGGCGGTGAACGCGGCGGTCGTGGCCTTGCCGGTGACCGACCAGGCGGCGAGCGTACGGGCCACCCGGTCGGCCGGGGTCAGCTCCAGGCGGGTGGTGGCGAGCACCGGGGCGAACACGCCGATGCAGGTGATCAGCCCGAACTCGACCGCCATCACCAGCAGCAGGCCGGGCGGGCCCGGGCGGACGAAGGCCAGGCCGAGCGGCCAGCAGGCGCGCAGCACACCGGTGGTGAGCAGCACCCGGCCGCTGCCGTACCGGGCGACGAGCGGGCGGGCCAGCCGGGAGCCGAGCAGGCCGCCCAGGCAGGGCAGCGCGAAGGCGAGGCCGTACTGCCACGGGGCGAAGCCCAGCGGGCCGAGCATGAGGACCGCGAGCAGCGGGGCGCCGGCCATGATCAGGCCGTTGACCAGGATGGTGTTGAGGAACAGCGGGCGCAGCCGGGGGCTGGTGAGCAGGTGGCGCCAGCCTTCCAGGAGGTCGCCGGCGCGGGGTGCGGCGGCACGGGGGCCGGGGCGGGGTTCGTCGCCGCCGATCGCGCGGATGCCGAGGGCCGACAGCAGGTAGCTGACGGCGTCGGCCGCCACCGTCGCCACCGGGCCGAGCAGGCCGGCCGCGGCGCCGCCCAGCGGCGGTCCGAGCACGGTGGCGGTCCAGGTCGTGGACTCGAACCTGCTGGTGGCGGTGAGCAGCCCGGACGGCGGGACGAGGGCCTTGAGGTGCGCGCCGGAGGCGGCCGTGAAGGTGATGTCGGCCGCCGCGACGACCATCGAGACGAGCAGCAGCTGCGGGAAGCCGAGCGCGCCGAGGGCCCAGGCGGCCGGCACGGTGAGCAGCGCGGCGCAGCGCACGAGGTCGGCGCCGATCATCACGGGCCGTTTGCGGCGGAACTCCACCCAGGGTCCGAGCGGTACGGCGGCGACCGCGCCGACGGCGGCGCCGGCGGAGGCGAGCAGCGACACCTGGGCGGACCCGGCGTGCAGCACGAGGACCGCGATCATCGCGAAGGCGTCGAAGGCCAGCCAGGTGCCGAACGTGCTGACGGTGTACGCCGCCCACAGCCACCCGAACCGCCGCCCCAGACGCATGCCTCACCCTTCCGTGGACCGGAGGACATGAAAACGAGCGGGAGGCCCGCGAGGCAAACAACCGGAACCGCGCCGGGTAGAACCGCTGGTTGTGGGGCTAGGCTGACGGGGTGGATCTGCGGGCGGTGCGCACCTTCGTCGCGGTGGCGGACAGCGGGCGGTTCCAGGACGCGGCGGCCGTCCTCGGCATCACCCAGCAGGCCGTCTCCAAGCGGATCGCGGCCCTGGAGAAGGACCTCGCGGTGCGGCTGTTCGCCCGGACCGCGCGCGGGGCGGAGCAGACGGTCGACGGGCAGGCGTTCCTGCCGCACGCCCGTGAGCTGCTGCTCGCCGCCGAGCGGGCCGCGGCCTCGGTACGTCCGGGACGGCGCGCGCTGCGCGTCGACGTGATCGGGCCCCAGCTCGCCCCCGCGGCCCTGCTCCGCGCCTTCCACGAGGACGCTCCGACGACGGACCTGGACGTCGTGACCCTCTTCGACGCGGACACGGCCGTCGCCGCGGTGCGCGCGGGCACGGTCGACGCGACGTTCCGCGCGGTCACCGGGCGGCTGCCCGGGGGTGTGCGGGCCGCCCGGGTGCTGGACGAGCCGCTGCACCTGCTCACCGGTCCGGGGCACGCGCTCGCCGGGGAGCGTACGGTGGCCCCCGCCGAGCTCGCCGGGCACCGGATCTGGATGCCGGGTATCGTGGACGGCACCGAGTGGGCGGCCTACTACGCGGACTTCGCCTCCGGGTTCGGGCTGGTCATCGACTCCGTGGGCCCGGACTTCGGTATCGAGGCGCTGCTGGAGGCGGTCGCGCGCTCTGCCTCGCTCGCGACGATCGTCGGCGAGCGGACGAGGCTGGTGTGGCCCGCCGGGCACGATCTGCGGCGCATCCCGCTGACCGACCCCACACCGGTGTACCCGCACTCGCTGCTGTGGGACGCCGCGAACGTGCACCCGGGGCTCGCCGCCCTGCGCGCCCATCTGGCCGCCCGCCGGCCGGAGCGGCGGGCGTCGCGCACATGGACGCCGGCATGGGCCGTGCGGGGGGCTTCCCCGCTGGGCTCCGCGAGCCCGAACGATCGGCCGTCAGCCGTTTGCCTTCGGCGAAGAGGTGAGGCGCATGGACAGTTCCCGCGCGGGTGAGGGCATTTTCCGCCGCAAACCCATCGAGCACATCGAGGAGACGGAAGTAGCCGAGGGCACCCGGCTGGACAAGTCGCTGGGGCTCTGGCAGCTCACCGCGATCGGCGTGGGCGGCATCATCGGCGCGGGCATCTTCACGCTGGCCGGCACGGTGGCCAACGGCACGGCCGGGCCCGCGGTGCTGGTGTCGTTCCTCGTCGCCGGCGTCGCGAGCGCCTGCGCGGCGCTGTCGTACGCCGAGTTCGCCGGGATGATCCCGAAGGCGGGGTCGGCGTACACCTACGGCTACGCGGTGCTCGGCGAGTTCGCGGGCTGGTTCATCGGCTGGGACCTGCTGCTGGAGTACACCGCGATCGTGGCGGTGGTGGCCATCGGCATCTCCGGCTACTTCAGCTTCCTGGTCGACGCGATGGGCGCCGACCTGCCGCAGTGGATGCTGGGCGCGCCCGGCACCGGGGCGGGGCACCGCGTCGACCTGTTCGCGGCCGTGCTCTGCCTGCTGATCGCCTGGCTGCTCAACCTCGGCATCCGCAGTGCGGCCCGCTTCGAGACGATCGTGGTCGCGCTGAAGGTGCTGGTGGTCCTGCTGGTGATCGGCGTGGGCGTGTTCCACATCGACACCGGCAACTACAGCCCGTTCTTCCCGTACGGCCTCGGCGGCGCGTTCACCGGGGCGGCGACCGTGTTCTTCGCGGTGTTCGGCTACGACGCCATGTCGACGGCGGCCGAGGAGTCGAAGGACGCGCAGCGGCACATGCCGAAGGCGATCCTGTACTCGCTGGCGATCTCGATGGTGCTGTACGTGGCGGCCTGCCTGGTCCTGACCGGCATGCAGAACTACAAGGACATCGACAAGGAGTCCGGTTTCTCGACGGCGTTCAAGTCGGTGGGGCTGGGCGCGCTCGCGGACGTGATCGCGGTCGGCGCGATCATCGGCATCCTGACGGTGATGTTCACGTTCATGCTGGGCGTGACCCGGGTCTGGTTCAGCATGAGCCGTGACGGGCTGCTGCCGATCTGGTTCGCCAAGACGCACCCGACGCGGCACGTGCCGACCCGGGTGACCTGGATCGTCGGCGTGGGTTCGGCCCTCATCGCCGGGTTCGTGCCGATCGGCCAGGCGGCGGAGCTGACCAACATCGGCATCCTGCTGGCGTTCGTGGTGGTGTGCACGGCGGTGATCGTGCTGCGCTACCGGCGGCCGGAACTGCCGCGCGGCTTCCGCACCCCGTGGATGCCGTTCGTGCCGGCGCTGGGCGTGGTCTTCTCCGTCTGGCTGATCACGTTCCTGCAGTGGCAGACCTGGGTCCGGTTCGCGCTGTGGTTCGCGCTCGGCTGCGTGATCTACTTCGCCTACTCCTACCGGCACTCGGTGCTGGCCGCCCGGCGGCCCGTGGACTGATCAGTCCGCCATGACCAGGCCGTCCGCGGCGGCCCCGCGGCTGAGCACCACGTTCCTGATCCGGTCGCGCACGCCCTGGAGGTCGGCGCCCCGGTCGACGGCCCGGTCGAGGTCGACGACGCGGCCGGCGTCGAGGTCGTACCACTGCGGGACGAACTCGGCCCGGACGACCTGCCAGCGCTCGCCCGGGCGGGCCGACGGGGCGAAGGTGAACCGGCCGATCGTGGACTCGTTGCCGCGCGGGTCCCGGACGCCGTGGGCGTCGTACATCTCGCCGGCGATCTGGTCGCCCATGCCGTAGACCACCCAGGTGCCGTTGACCTTCTCGTACGCCTGCGGGACGTGGGCGTGGGTGCCGAGGATCAGGTCGATGTCCGGGCGGCCGTTCGTCCTGGAGGCGGTCAGCCGCCGGGCGAGGCCGAGCTGGAGCCGGTCGGGGGCCTCCTGCCACTCGGTGCCCCAGTGCACGGAGACCACCACGACGTCGGCGCCGGCCCGCCGCGCGGCGCGGGCGTCGGCGATCATCCGGTCCGCGTCGATCAGGTCGACCGCCCAGGGTCTCCCGGGCGGCAGCGGGATGCCGCGGGTGCCGAACGTGTACGCCAGGTGGGCGACCTTCGCGGTGCCCGCCCGGTGGAGGGTGACCGAGCGGGCCTCGGCCTCGTCGCGGGCGGTCCCGGCGTGCCGGAGGCCGGCCTCGTCCAGGGCGTCCAGGGTGCGCCGGATGCCGGCGGCGCCGTCGTCCAGGGCGTGCTCGGAGGCGGTGGAGCAGCCGTCGTAGCCGGTCGCGGCGAGGGCGTCGGCGATCTGCGGCGGGGACTTGAAGACGGGGTAGCCGGTGTAGGCGCCGTCGCCGCCGTAGACGGTCTCCATGTGGCACAGTGCCAGGTCGGCCCGCGAGACCACCGGCTGGACGCCGGCGAGCATGGGCCGGAAGTCGTGGCCGCTGCCGCCGGCGTCGAAGGACGCCCGGTCGATGACGGAGGTGTGCGGCAGGACGTCTCCGGAGGCGACGAGCGTGAAGCCGCGGGACGCGGCGGGGGCCGGGCGCCCCTGGGCCTGCTGCCGGTGGTGGTTCTGGCAGGCCGCCGCCGACGCCAGGAGGGCGGTCAGGGCCAGGGCCACCTGCTGTCTGCGTCCGATCATCAACTCACCCCAGGGTTGTCGTACATACAGACAAAGACCGTGACGGGCATATGGGTATGAATCCGATGAGCTGAATAAACAGTCCGGGTCCGGTGATTAGCCCGTCCGGCGTCCTGAGGCACCGCTCGTCCGACCGTTCGCCGACGCGATCGACCGTCCGCCGCACGGCCGGGTCCGCGCCCTGTCCTCCGGGCGCGCCCCGCGCTGCCATACGGCCATGACGGCCGCGACCTCACTCACCCACCGGACGACCGCCGAGCACGAGCTGGCCGCGCTCCAGCGCGAGCACGGCGGCCCTCTGTTCGCCCTGCTGTTCCGGCTCTGCGACGGCGACCGCCAGCGGGCCGAGGACCTGGTCCAGGAGACCCTGCTGCGCGCCTGGCGCCACCCCGAGGCGCTGCACGCCGACGGCTTCGACTCCGTACGCCCCTGGCTGCTGACCGTCGCCCGGCGGCTCGCCATCGACGCGCGGCGGGCCCGGCGGGCCCGCCCGCCCGAGGTCCCCGAGGCGGTCCCCGAGGACGCCCGGGTGACCGCCGACCCCGCCGAGCGGGCCGCCGCGGTGCTCGACGTCCGGGAGGCTGTGAAGACACTCACGCCGGACCACCGTGACGTGCTCGTACTCGTGTACTTCCGCGGGGCCAGTGTGGCCGAGGCGGCGAAAACCCTGGGTATTCCACCCGGTACCGTGAAAAGCCGCGCGTACTACGCGCTGCGCGCCCTGCGCCGGGTCCTCCCCGGTTACGCGCCCGACCTGCGGTGAAACCGGAAGCCGGGTCAAGGCTCGGCAAAGCGCCTTGCCGTGGACACCGCCGGGGCAATGGGCTGTCCCCATCCGCGTTCCGGGCTCGGGGCCGGGGACGGGGCGACGCGCGCACACCGGAGGAAGGGCGGGAAGGGATGCCGCACAGAGGTCACGAGAGGGCGGACGGCAGGGACGGCGGCGCACCGGCCGTCCCGATGGCCTGGTTCTACGCCGAGTACATCGCCGACGAGCTGCTGCGCACCGGCGATCTGATGCCGCCGACGTCCTTCGAGTTCCGGGCCGGCCGGGACGCGCTGGCGCTGACCGTCTTCCTGTCCGACGCCGACGGGGAGCTGTCCGGCCTCCGGGTGATCTCCCAGCTGGAGAACTGGCTGTCGCTGACCGCCTGCGACCAGCCCTGGCGCGACTGGGTGCGGACGCGCATGGCCGAGCTCACCGAGCGGGCGGCCGCGTCCGGCGCGCCCGGTCCCGACCTGGCGCTGGCGGCCGAGGCCTGGCGCTGGCTGGAGGAGACCGAGCTGCTGGCGCCCGACCTCGACGCGGTGCCCGGCGGCGGCGCCTTCCTCGGCGAGGAGGACGGGCCGAAGGTGTGGACCCCGGCCTGGCGGCTCGGGCTGCCGCTCGGACACCTCGCCATCCACCTGTTCTGACCCGCTCTGACCTGCCGGGTCTCTGGGACCGCGAAGGTTTTCGGAATCCGCACCAATCCGCGGGCCGGTCCGCTCCGAATCCCCTGTCCGCGATTCTGCGCGCGGCTTGAGTGATTCGGCGGCCTGCTGCGTACGGGTGGGAGCAAGGAGTAACCCCACCCGCACCCATCGGCACGAGGATTCGGCATGAGGTCCCTGGAAAGGCATCGCGACGTCGGCGCGTACGCGCTCGGCGTGCTGGACGAGGCGGAGGCCTTCCGCTTCGAGGACCACCTCATGGAGTGCCCTCAGTGCGCGGCACACGTGACCGAGTTCGGGGCCACGACCCGGCAGCTGATGCTGTACCGCCGGGCCACGCCGCGCTTCGTGCACCCCATGGCGCAGCCCGGCCCCCGGCTGCTGGACCGGCTGTTCGGCGAACTCGCCCGGCGGCACCGGGCGCGGCGCCGCCGGCTGCTGTACGGCCTGGCCGCCTCGGTGGTGCTGGCGGTGGCCGGGCCGGGGATCGTGGCCTTCTCCGGCCACGCGGAACCGGCCGCGGGCCCGCACGTCACCGCGGCCACCGATCCGGAGACCGGGGTGTGGGCGCGCGTCACCTCGGCGGACCACGACTGGGGCAGTGACCTGCGCCTGGAGGTCAGGGACGGCTCCGGGCCGCACGCCTGCCGGCTGGTGGCGGTCGGCCACGACGGCAGCCGGCAGGTCGTCGCCGGGTGGACCGCCTCCGGCGACGGCGCCCGGCCCACCAGCACGATGGGAGCCGCCGCGCTGCATCCGGACCAGATCGACCGGTACGAGATCCGCACCGCCGACGGGAAGCTGCTGGTCACCGTCCGGGCGCGGTGACCGCCCACGGACGTGCCGGGGGTCTCACTTGTGCGGCCGCGACCGGGGTCCTCACTTCAGCAGCCGGGACAGCCGGCGGTCGGCCAGCGGCTTGCCGCCGGTCTGGCAGGTGGGGCAGTACTGGAGCGAGGAATCGCTGAAGGAGACCTCGCGGATCGTGTCGCCGCACACCGGGCAGGGTTCGCCGGTGCGGCCGTGGACGCGCAGGCCGCTCTTCTTCTCCGTCTTCAGACGCCCGGCGGCGAGGCCGCGGGAGCGCTCGACCGCCTCGGTGAGCGTCTGCCGCAGCGCCTGGTACAGGCGGTGGGTCTCCTCCGCGTCCAGCGATGCCGCGATCTTGAACGGGGACATCCTCGCGGCGTGCAGGATCTCGTCGCTGTAGGCGTTGCCGACGCCCGCGATCAGCGCCTGGTCGCGCAGCGCGCCCTTCAGCCGGCGCCGTTCGTCCTTCAGCAGGGCGGCGAGGCGGGCCTCGTCGAAGTCGTCGGCGAGCGGGTCCGGGCCGAGGCGGGCGATGCCCTCCACCTCCTGCGGGTCGCGGACGACGTACACGGCGAGGCGCTTCTGAGTGCCGGCCTCGGTGAGATCGAAGCCCTCACCGGTCTCCAGCGCCACGCGCAGCGCCAGCGGCCCCTTGCCGGGCCGGGGCGGGCCGTCCGGCAGCCGGTCCCTCCAGTGCAGCCAGCCCGCGCGGGCCAGATGGGTCACCAGGTGCAGCCCGCCGTCCCCGCCGTCCGTCTCGACGTCCAGGAACTTGCCGTACCGGCGCACGGCCGTCACCGCGGCGCCCTCCAGGGCCGTGACCGGGGGGTCGTACGTCTTCAGGACGCTGATGGCGAGCGGCAGCACCCGCACCACCCGGCGTCCGGCGAGGTGCTCGGTGAGGAAGTCGGCCAGCGCTTCCACCTCGGGCAGTTCCGGCATACGTCCAGGGTGCCACCCGGCGCCGACGACGCCACACGGCGCGGGCCCGGCCCGGTCCTACGGCGCACGGAACTCGCACCACACCGCCTTGCCGCCGCCCCGCGCCTCCACGCCCCACACGTCGGCCAGCCGTTCGACGAGGAGCAGGCCGCGGCCGGAGACGCCGCTCACCCCCGCCTCCCGGCGGCGCGGCAGGGCGCTGGAGGAGTCCTCGACCTCGATGCGCAGCCTGCGCTCGCCGCCCTCCAGCTCCCGCAGGGTGACGATCGCGGAGCCCTCGGTGTGCAGCAGGGCGTTGGTGATGAGCTCGTCGGCGACCAGCTCGATCTCGTCGGCGCGGTCACGGGCGCCCCAGGCGTGCACGGCGGCCCGGATCATGTGCCGGGCCCGGGCGAGGGCCTCCGGGTCACCGGGCGCCACGTGCTGCTGCAGCCGGCCGCCTGCGCGCGGGGTCCGCAGGACGCGGCGGCGCAGCAGGAGCAGGGCCACGTCGTCGTCGCCGCCCTGTTCCTCGGCCAGCCGGATCAGCCGGCCGGCGAGGTCGCGCACGTCGTCCGGGCCGTCCCCGACCAGCGCGGCGAGGCTGCGCATGCCGTCGTCGAGGTCGGCGCCGGGCCGCTCGACGAGCCCGTCGGTGCACAGCACCAGGGTGTCCCCGGGGTCGAGTTCCAGCGTGGCGACGGGGTACTCCAGCCGCCCGAACTCGGCGGACAGGCCGAGCGGCAGCCCGCCCTCGGCCCTGACCCGGGTGCAGGCGCCGTCGGCGTGCCGGATCAGCGGGTCGATGTGCCCGGCGCGGACCATCTGGACCAGCCCGGTCGACAGGTCGGCCTCCGCGTACAGGCAGGTGGCGAAGCGGTCGGTGTCGAGTTCGTGCAGGAAGACGGAGGCGCGCGCCATCACGGCGGCCGGGGTGTGGCCCTCGGCGGCGTAGGCGCGCAGCACGATCCGCAGCTGCCCCATGACGGCCGCGGCGTGCGTGTCGTGGCCCTGGACGTCGCCGATGACCGCGCCGACCCGGCCTCCCCCGGAGGAGATGCCGCCGGGCAGCGGGATGAGGTCGTACCAGTCGCCGCCGATGTCCCGGCCCAGGGCGGCCGAGCGGTAGCGCACCGCGATGTCGGCGCCGGGGACGCTGGGGATGGTGCGGGGCAGCATGGCCTGCTGCAGTCCCTGGGCGAGGTCCTTCTCCTCCTCGTAGAGCATGGCCCGCATCAGGCTCTGCGCGATGCTGCTGCCGAGCGCGACGAGGACGGCGCGCTCCTCGGCGGAGAAGCCGCGCCGGTCGTCGTAGAGCAGGCCCATCGCGCCGATCGGGCGGGCCTGGGCGATCAGCGGCAGGTAGGCGGCCGAGGTGACGTGCAGGCCGGTGAGGTGCGGCCACAGGACCGGGTAGCCGTGGGCGAACTCCTCGGGGGACTCGATGAACCGGGGGGTGAGCGTGCGGACGACCTCGCTCATCGGGTACGGCTCGTCGAGCCGGGTGACGCGGGTGCCGGGCACGAAGCTGTCGGCGGGGCCCTCGGCGACCAGCCGGATGCGGCCCGCCTCCACCAGGCCCATCACCACGCCGGCCGCGCCGAGGTGCCGGAGGCCGTGGGTGTCCTTGAGGACGTCGATGACGTCCTGGACGCTGCGGGCGTGGGCCAGGGCGGCGGAGATCACCTGGACGACGCCGGTCTGCTGCCGGAAGGCCTGGACCTGGGCGGCCCGCAGGCTGCGGGAGGCGCTGTCGGCGAGTTCCTCGGTGGCGTCGCGGACGATGCCGACGACCCGGCGCGGGCGGCCCGAGTCGTCGCGCCGGATGTAGCCCTGGGTGTGCGTCCAGCGGGGAGTGCCGTCGCGGCAGCGGATGCGGAAGTAGGCGCGGTAGTTCTCGCTGCCGTCCTTGATCGCCCGGGCGACCACCGCGTCGAGCCGGGCGGCCTCCGAGGGCGGCACCCGGACGGCCAGTGACTCCGGGCGCCCGTCGAACTCCTCGGGCAGCAGGTCGAACACCTCGAAGGCCTGGGCGTCCATGTGGAACGCTCCGGCGTCCAGGTCCCAGTCGAAGCTGCCCATGCGGTTGAGCGCGAGGATCGGGTCCGCATGGACGGGCCAGTCCTGCGGGAGTGACGGGGCACGCGCTCCCCGATCGGCCATGGAGCCACCTTGCCAGCATTCGCCCGATTCTTCGACCGCGGCAGCCGGACCGAGGCCGGGCGCGGACTCCGTATCGCCGGGGACGATTCCTCGCCGTGGTGGGCATGACCCGGGTCCGCCCGGCAACCCGGAGGGGAAGGCGACGACGAGGCGCCGGCGCAGCCGCACGAGGGAGGGCGGCACGGCCGTGGACTGGTTCACCGCACCCGACTACTGGCTGAGCCGGCTGGTCTTCCAGCGGGCCCTGGCCGCCGTGTACCTGGTCGCGTTCCTGACGGCGGCCCTTCAGTTCCGGGCGCTGCTGGGCGAGCGCGGCATGCTGCCGATCCCCCGCTACACGGCCCGGGTGCCGTTCCGGCGTTCCCCGAGCCTGTTCCACCTGCACTACTCGGACCGCTTCTTCGCGGGGTGCGCGTGGGCGGGCTGCGCGGTGTCGGCGGCCCTGCTCGCCGGGGCGGACTCGCTGCTGCCGCTGTGGGCGGGCGTCCTGCTGTGGCTGGCGCCGTGGGCGCTGTACCTGTCGATCGTGAACGTGGGCCAGACGTGGTACGCGTTCGGCTGGGAGTCGCTGCTGCTGGAGACGGGTTTTCTGGCCGCTTTCCTCGGCAACGACGAGGTGGCGCCGCCCGTCGCCGTGCTGTTCCTGCTGCGCTGGATCCTGTTCCGGGTGGAGTTCGGGGCCGGGCTGATCAAGTGGCGGGGCGACGAGTGCTGGCGGAAGCTGACCTGCCTGTACCACCACCACGAGACCCAGCCGATGCCGGGCCCGCTGAGCTGGTTCTTCCACCGTCTGCCCAAGCCCCTGCACCGGGTGGAGGCGGCCGCCAACCATGTCACCCAGCTGGTCGTGCCGGTGCTGCTGTTCACCCCCCAGCCGGTCGCGTCGGCCGCCGCGGCCCTGATGATCGTCACCCAGCTGTGGCTGGTGCTGTCCGGCAACTTCTCGTGGCTGAACTGGATCACCGTCGTGCTGGCCCTGTCCGCGCTGCGGCTGCCGGCGCCGGCGCGGTCCGCGCCGTCGGCGCCGCTGTGGTACGAGGCGGTGGTGCTCGCGGTCGCCGCACTGCTGGTCTTCCTGAGCCACCGCCCGGTGGTGAACCTGATCTCCCGCCGCCAGGTCATGAACCGCTCCTTCGACCCGCTGCACCTGGTGAACACCTACGGCGCGTTCGGCAGCGTCAGCCGGGTCCGCTACGAGGTGGTGGTCGAGGGCACGCTGGACGACACCCCGGGCGAGGACGCCGACTGGCGGGAGTACGCGTTCCGGGGCAAGCCCGGCGATCCCCGGCGCTGGCCCCGCCAGTTCGCCCCCTACCACCTGCGCCTGGACTGGCTGATGTGGTTCGCGGCGCTGTCGCCCGCCTACGCCGGGGAGTGGTTCGGCGCTCTGGTCGAACGCCTCCTGGCGAACGACCCCGACACGCTGCGGCTGCTCAGGCGCTCCCCGTTCCCGCCGGACACCCCGCCCCGCTACGTCCGGGCCCGCCTGTTCCGGTACCGCTTCACCACCTGGCGTGAGCTGCGGGAGACGGGGGCCTGCTGGGAGCGGACGTTCGTACGGGAGTACCTGCCGCCCACCCGGCCGGCGGGACCGGTCCACGGGCCGTGACCGCGGACCGGCCGCCCGCCCGGCCGGGAGCCGGTCAGCTCCTGCGCAGCCGCAGCGTCATCAGCTCGAACGGCCGCAGCCGCACGCTGATCCGCCCGCCGTCGCGCCCCGGCGGCTCGCCCTCGCCGCACGGCCGCTCCAGCAGGTCCGTCACCGTGACGTCCGCGACCTCGAAACCGGCGGTGAGGACGGCCCGGGCCCGACCGCCGTGGGCCTCGTGGAAGCGGACGACGACGTCCCCGCTGCCGTCGTCCGCGAGCTTGACCGCCGTGAGCACCACCGCGTCGTCGTCCACCGTGACCAGCGGGGCGACCGCGCGGGCGCCGGTCGTGCGCCGCTCCGGCAGATTGATCCGCCACCCCTCGCGGACCGCGTCGGCGACGCGGGCGCCGGGCACCAGGGCGTGCCGGAAGCGGTGGACGCCCTGGTCGGTCTCCGGGTCGGGGAAGCGCGGGGCGCGCAGCAGCGACATCCGGACCGTCGTCGTCGTGCCGCGGTCGCCGGCGCCGCGCACCGTCCGGGTCACGTCATGGCCGTACGTCGAGTCGTTGACGACCGCCACCCCCCAGCCGGGTTCCGCCAGGTGGACGAAGCGGTGGTTGCAGGCCTCGAACTTGGCCGCCTCCCAGGAGGTGTTGGTGTGGGTGGGGCGGTGGACGTGCCCGAACTGGGTCTCGGAGGCGTATCGCTGCGCGTGCAGGTCGAGCGGGAAGGCCAGCTTCAGGATCTTCTCCGTCTCGTGCCAGTCGACCTCGGTGTCGATGAGCAGCCGCCGCTCCCCCGCGGGCAGCGACAGGACCTGGGTGACGCGGGAGGCGCCGAAGGCCCGTACGACCCGTACCGACGCGCCGTCCTCGCCGGCCGTGACGGATTCGGCCCCGGTGAGGTCGGTGACGGTGTTGCGGTAGAAGGAGTCGACGTCCCAGGCGTCCCACATGTTGGGGAGGTCGGGGTGGAGCTGGAGCAGGTTCGCGGCCCGGCCGGGGGCGATCGTCTCGCGGTCCGCCGCGCGGTCGTACACGGAGACGATCAGCCCGCGGGCGTCCACGGTGACCCGGAGCAGGCCGTTGTCCAGCGTGTGGCCCCCGTCCCCGAGGGGTGTCAGCACGGTGGCGCCGCCGGCGGCGGCCGGGGTGGCGGCGCCGCCCGCCGGGACGCCGTGGCGGGCGTGCGGGGCGGCGTTGAACAGCAGCGGGACGGTGCCCTCGCCGGCCAGCGCACGCTGGGCGGCCTCGACGAGCCCGGTCAGCTCGGCGGCCAGGCGCTCGTACGTCGCCCGGGCCTCCCGGTGCACCCAGGCGATGGACGAGCCGGGCAGGATGTCGTGGAACTGGTGCAGCAGCACCGTCTTCCAGATGCGGTCCAGCTCCTCCAGGGGGTAGCGGAACCCGGTGCGCACCGCCGCCGTGGCCGACCACAACTCGGCCTCGCGCAGCAGGTGTTCGCTGCGCCGGTTGCCCTGCTTGGTTCTCGCCTGGCTGGTGAGGGTGGCGCGGTGCAGTTCGAGGTACAGCTCGCCCACCCAGACGGGCGGCTCGCCGTACTCGGCCTCGGCTCTGCGGAAGAACGCGCGGGGGGTCTCCCACACGACGGTCGCGGACCCTTCGAGATCGCGCAGCCGGGCCGCCTTGGCGACCGTCTCGCGGGTCGCGCCGCCGCCGCCGTCGCCCCACCCGGTGGGCGCGAGGGAGTGCCGGGCCCGCCCCTTGTCCCTGAAGTTCCGTGCCGCATGGGCGATCTCGGCGCCGCTCATGGAGCAGTTGTAGGTGTCGACGGGCGGGAAGTGCGTGAAGATGCGGGTGCCGTCGATGCCCTCCCAGTGGAAGGTGTGGTGCGGGAAGCTGTTCGTCCGCGACCACGAGATCTTCTGGGTCAGCAGCCACCTGGAACCGGCCGCCCTGATGATCTGCGGCAGGCCCGCGGCGAAGCCGAACGTGTCCGGGAGCCAGACCTCCTCGTTCTCGATGCCGAACTCGTCGAGGAAGAACCGCTTGCCGTGCACGAACTGGCGGGCCATCGCCTCCGATCCGGGCATGTTGGCGTCCGACTCCACCCACATGCCGCCGGCCGGCACGAACCGGCCCTCCGCCACGGCCCTCCTCACCCGCGCCCACACCTCGGGCCGGTGCTCCTTCACCCACGCCCACTGCTGCGCCTGGGACATGGCGAACACGAACTCCGGCTCGTCGTCGATGAGCGCGGTCATGCCGGCCGCCGTACGGGCGACCTTGCGCACGGTCTCCCGCAGCGGCCACAGCCACGCCGAGTCGATGTGCGCGTGCCCGACGGCGCTGATCCGGTGCGCGGACGGCGCGGCGGGAGCGGACAGCACCCCGGTCAGCAGCGCCCGGGCCCGGCCGGCGGTGCCGTTCACGTCCTGCAGGTCCACGGCGTCCAGGGCGCGTTCGACCGCCCGCAGCACGTCCCAGCGGCGCGCGGAGTCCACGGGCAGCTCGGCCATCAGCTCGCCCAGCACCTCCAGGTCCATCACGAGCTGCCACACGGTCTCGTCGAAGACGGCGAGGTCCATGCGGGTGAGCGTGTACTGCGGCTCGCGCCCGGCCGTGTCCGGGTCGCCGAGCGGGGTGGGCCGGAAGGGCGGACGGCCGAGGACGACGGGATTGGCGGCGGCCTCGACGTGCAGGCGCACCTCCTCGCCGCCCGCGACGGGAGCGCCGATCCGCACCCACTGGCTGCGCGGGTGGAGGCCCTTCACCGGGCTGCCGTCGGGCCGGTAGACCAGCCCCTCGCACTGGAATCCGGGCATGTTCTCGTCGAAGCCCAGGTCGAGCAGGGCCTCGACGGTCCTCCCGGCCCACTCCTCGGGCACGGTGCCGGTCACCCGGAACCAGCTGGTCCCCCACGGCGCGCCCCACCGGTCGCCCACCGCGATCGGCTCGGGGTCGGCCGCGAGACCCTCCGCCACCGGGACGGGTTCGCCGGGCGCGTGCCACACCGCTGTCCGCAGCGGCACGGACTCGGGGTACACGGCGGGGCGTACGCGTTCGTCGAGAACGCGCCGGAGACGGGCCTCCACCAGGGTGCGGTCGTCGTGCATGCGGGATCCTCCGTTGCTGCGGCGGGGCGGGGACCGCACGGGCCGGCGCCAGGGGTGCGGTGACGGCGGAAGCCGACGGGGGGACAGCTCCCCCGCGGCGCGCACGCCGAACCGCGGGGCCCGGCCGCCGCGCGGGGCGGCAGCGGTTTCCGGCCCGCGCCACTCGACGGACGGCGCCCGGGCGGGCACAGTTCTCCCTGCGTGCCGCCCGTACCGACGAGTGACGAGGAGCGCCCGTGAGCAGCTGGACCGGCCGGAGTGCCGCGGGGATCGCCGCCGCCGTCCGCGACAAGCGGGTGACGCCGCGGGAGGTGGTGGCGGAGCACCTCGCGCGGATCGAGCGGCTCGACGGGCGGATCGGGGCGTTCCGGAAGGTCCGGGCGGAAGCCGCGCTCGCCGAGGCCGACGCCCTGGCGGCCCGTCCCGGTCTCGATCGACTCCCCCTGGCGGGTGTGCCGTTGGCGGTCAAGGACAACCTGCCGGTACGCGGTGAGTCGTGCCGCAACGGCTCCACCGCCACCCCGGACGGCCCGGCCGCCGGGGACCATGCCACGGTGGCCCGGCTGCGGGCGGCCGGGGCGGTGGTCGTCGGCCTGACGAACGTGCCCGAGCTGTGCGTCTTCGGCACCACGGAGGGGCCGTACGGCATCGCCCGCAATCCGTGGGACCTCACCCGAACGGCGGGCGGCTCCTCCGGCGGGAGCGCGGCGGCGGTGGCCGCCGGCCTGGTGCCGCTGGCGCTCGGCAACGACGGGATGGGCTCGTTGCGCATCCCGGCGGCGAACTGCGGGCTGGTCACGCTGAAGCCCGGGCACGGGGTGGTGCCGGCGGGCATCGGCGACGGCGACTGGTTCGGCATGTCGGAGAACGGCCCGCTGGCCACGACGGTCGAGGACCTCCGGCTGACGCTGGCGGTCCTCGCGGGGGCCGGGCCGGCGGACCGGCCGGAGCGGGCGCCCCGGAAGGTCGCCGTCGCCCTGCGCAGCCCGCTCGCCGGGGTGCCCGTGAGCCGGCCGTACACGACCGCGGTCCGGCAGGCGGCCGGGCTGCTGGCCCGGGCCGGCCATCAGGTGCGGCGGGCCGAGCCGCCGTATCCGCCCTCCCTGGGCGTGACGGCCCTGCGGCACTGGACGGCGGGGACGGCCGTGGACGCCGAGGGCCTGGACCGGGGGCGGCTCGCCCGGAGGACCCGGGTGCACGCGGCCGTGGGACGGCGTTTCGCCGGCGCCGTCCGCACCGGTGCCGCGCGCGAGCGGCTGCGCGCCCGGCTGGCCCCGTTCTTCACCGAGCACGACGTCCTGCTGACCCCGGCGCTGGCCCGCCGCTCCCCGCAGGCCGGTCCGTGGCACGAGCGGGGCTGGCTGCGCAACGTCCTGGTGAACACGGCTTGTTCGCCGTTCACCCCGCCGTGGAACCTGACGGGCTGGCCCGCGATGTCCGTCCCGTTCGGCGTCCTGCGCTCCGGCGCTCCCTGCGCCGTCCAGCTCGTGGGCCGCCCGGGCACGGAGCCCGTGCTGCTGGACCTGGCGGAGGAGCTGGAGAGGCTCGCGCCGTGGCGGCGGACGGCTCCGGCTGCCGGCGGGCGGTAGCGGACCGCGTCCGAGGCGCCGCCGTCCGGCCGGCCGCTCACGCGCGGACCGGCGGCGTCAGTCCCCCGGCCGGCCCAGGGCCCGGTACATGATGTGCAGCCCCACCCAGCCGTGCCGGGGGTGCTCGAACGCCTCCGGGACCGTGCCCAGCACGGTGAAGCCGAGGGATGTCCAGAGGCCGACGGCGGGGTTGGTCTCGACGACCGCGTTGAAGACCATCGCGCGGTAGCCGTGGGCCGTGGCCTCGGCCAGCACGTGTTCGGCGAGGGCGCGTCCGATGCCGCGGCCGCCGTGGTCGGGGTCGACCATGAAGCCGGCGTTGGCCACCCGGGAGGCGGGCCCGCCGTAGTTGGGGGTGAGGTAGGCGGAGCCGACCACCTGCCCGGGCGGGTCCTCGGCGACGTAGACCCGCTTGTCCGGAGCCATCCACAGGGCGCGGGCCGCTTCCTCGGGGGTGTCCGGGTCCCAGGTGTAGGTGTCGGCGGCGGCGACGATGCGGTGCCAGAAGGGCCAGATCCGCGGCCAGTCGTCCGGCGTGGCTTCTCTGATCGGCATGGGCGTGAGTCTGTCACGCCCATGCGTTCCGGTCCTGCGGGCCCGTCCGGGGATCAGTCGACGCTGGGCAGGATGTGGGGCTCGGCGAGGTCGTCCTCGTAACCCGCCAGGCGGATCGGGGCGGACCGGGCCCACACGTCCAGGCTGCCGAGTTCGCCGGGCCGGCGGCCCGCGCCCTCCGTGCGTTCCTCGGGGCGCTGTTCGCGATTCGTCTTCTCCGGTGTCACCGCGCACTCCTTATGTGTCGGTCACCCTCGGGGCGTTCCGGCAGCCTGCACTCCGGTGCTCGACGCCCGCTCAGGTCTGAAGGGAAAGCCGGTTCGGACGCGGTGGCGCCGGTACCTCGTGGCGGAGCGGGCCGTTGTCGGCCGGCTCGCCCCGGGACGGACGGTGGGTGTCGGTGGACTCCGTACTGCTGTCCGTCCGCTCCAGGTTAGCCAAATGAGCGGGCGCCCGCTCGATAGGGAGAACAGTCATGAGGTGACCGACACGTTTCAGCCAGTCCCTCAATACCGCTCGTTCCGGGGCGTTTTGGCTCGAAGCGGATCACCCGCGTGGCGCGGTGAATCACCCGCTCGGCCTACGGCGAACCCGCCCCCTCACCACCTGCCGGGTGCGTAGTCCTTCAGGAAGACGCCGTACAGGTCCTCGCCCGCCTCGCCGCGGACGATGGGGTCGTAGACGCGGGCGGCGCCGTCGACCAGGTCGAGGGGGGCGTGGAAGCCGGCCTCGGCGAGGCGCACCTTGTCCGGGTGCGGGCGCTCGTCGGTGATCCAGCCGGTGTCCACGGCCGTCATCAGGATGCCGTCCTTCTCGAACATCTCCTGGGCGCTGGTGCGCGTGAGCATGTTCAGGGCGGCCTTGGCCATGTTGGTGTGCGGGTGGCCGGCGCCCTTGTAGCCGCGGTCGAAGACGCCTTCCATGGCGGAGACGTTGACGATGTAGGTGCGGCGCGCCGCGGCGGCGGCCATCGCCGGGCGCAGCCGGCTGATCAGGATGAACGGCGCGGTGGAGTTGCAGAGCTGAACCTCCAGCAGCTCGACCGGGGTCACCTCCTCCACCGTCTGCACCCAGCTGTTGGTGTCGTGCAGGTCGGGCACCAGCCCGCCCGCGTCGATCGCCGTGCCGGCGGCGATCCGCTCCAGGGACGCCGAGCCGGAGACCAGGGCGAGGTCGGTGACGTCCTGCGCGCTCAGCGCGCCGCCGCCGACGACCGGCAGCTCGGCGACCGCGCCCGAGCCGAAGGTGCCGATCACCTCCGCTGCGGGCAGTTCGCCGGCGGGCAGCGGGGCGGACTCCGCGGCGAGCAGCTCGCTGTAGGCCTGCGGGGAGCGGCGTACCGTCTGGGCGGCGTTGTTGATCAGGATGTCCAGCGGGCCCTCGGCGGACACGGAGTCGGCGAGGGCGACGACCTGGGCGGGGTCGCGCAGGTCGATGCCGACGATCTTCAGCCGGTGGATCCACTCGTCGCTGTCGGGCTGGGCCTTGAAGCGGCGGATGGCGTCGTTCGGGAACCGGGTCGTGATCGTGGTGTGGGCGCCGTCGCGCAGCAGGCGCAGCGCGATGTACATGCCGATCTTGGCGCGGCCGCCGGTGAGCAGGGCGCGCTTGCCGGTGAGGTCGGCGCGGGCGTCCCGCTTGGCGCGGTTCTCGGCGGCGCACTTCTGGCACAGCTGGTGGTAGAAGTAGTCGACCTCGACGTAGCGGGTCTTGCAGATGTAGCAGGAGCGCGGGCGCTGGAGTATGCCCGCGATCCGGCCGGGCTCGACCTTGGAGGAGGGCAGGACGCCCTCGGTCTCGTCGTCGATGCGCTGGGCGGAGCCGGTGGCGGTGGCCTCGGTGACCGCGCGGTCGTGGGCGGTCTTGGCGGCCCGGCGCTCCTGGCGGCGGCGCTGCTTGACCGTGCGGTAGATGTGCGAGGTGGCCCGCCGCACCGCGATCGCGTCGGGGTGGTCCACGTCGAGCCGGTCGAGTTCCTCCAGCACGCTCAGGCAGACGGCGAGCCGCTCGGGGTCGATACCGGGCCCGTAGACCATCTCGTCCATGGACGCCGAGCCGTCCTCTGTCACCGTCATCGCGCTGCCGTTCCCTGGTCACCCGCGCAGCGCTCCGTCTCGCGCCCGCTTTCGAACGGGGCATTTTACGGAGCGCCGGGCCCGGGGGCCAAACCGCGCGCCCCGGACCCCGTCCGTCCGGCGGCCGGCGCTCAGGGGTCGCAGACCCTCAGCAGCGTCTCCACCTCGGCCGACACCGCGTGTGCGAACCGGTCCAGGTCCGGCACGGCCTGGGCGTCGGCGACGAGCCCGTAGTGCACGCGCCCCCGGTAGGTGGAGATCGCGACCGCCAGGGCCTGGCCGGGTGCGAGCGGGGCCAGCGGATAGACCTCGGTCAGCTCGTGGCCGCCGAGCCGCAGCCCCACCCCGGGCAGCGGCACGCTGGTGACCAGGATGTCGAACCACAGCCGGGCCGCCTGCCCGAGCAGCGGGCCGCCGAGCCGGTGGCCGAGGGCCGGGACGTGGTCGGCGAGCAGGGCGACCGCGCCGGCGCCCCGGTCGCAGCCCGCGTCCTTGTTGCGGAGCATCGCTGTGCGCACCGCGCCCAGCCGGCCGAGCGGGTCCGGATCGCCGACCGGAAGCGGTATCAGGTACCCGGAGAGCCGGTTGCCCTGCGGCTGCGCGGTGTGCGGGCGGCGCCGGGACACCGGGACGAGGGCCCGCGGGGCGACCCCCTCGCTGCCGTCGCCGCGCTCGTCCAGCCAGCGGCGCAGGGCGCCGGCGACGACGGCGATGAGGACGTCGTTCACGGTGCCGCCGGCGCTCTTGCGCACCCGGTGGACGTCGTCGATGTCGACGACGACCCCGGCGGTGCGGCGGGTGCCGCTGGGCGCGGAGGCCAGCGCGGAGGACGGGCGCATGCCGAGGGTGGACAGGGCGAGCGAGGCGCCGATGTCCAGGGCCCGGCCCACGTCGGACAGCGCGCCCCGGACCAGCCCGGGGACCCGGCCGGGCAGGCTGCGCACGTCGGACAGCAGGCCGCGCGGCGGCTCGACGGGGCGTGGCGCGCGTGCGGGCAGGTCCACGGGGTCCAGGACGCCGGCGGCGAGCTTCAGCGCGCGCAGCCCGTCGGCGAGGGCGTGGTGGAACTTGAACAGCACCGCGAACGACTCCCCGTCCTCGCCGGGCAGCACATGCGCCTCCCACGGCGGCCGGCCCCGCTCCAGCGGACGCTGCATCAGCCGGCCGGCGGCGGCGTGGAAGTCGGCGGCCGGGGCGTGCAGCCGTACGTGGTCGAGCGGGTCGAAGTCCGGGGCGGTCTCGCGGGCGGCGCCGCCGAAGGCCGGCGGCTGCCACACGTCGCGGATGCGCATGCGCAGGCCGGGCACGGCGGCGGCGCGGGCGGCGAGCAGATCGGCGGCGTGGGCGCCGGCCGTGGGCGAGTGCGCGGCGAAGACCCCGAGCGCGCCGAGGTGCATCGGGTGCCGGCCGGACTCCATGTTCCAGAAGGCCAGGTCGAGGGGGGCGAGCAGATCGGAAGTCAAGGGTGTGCCTCACGCGTCGGTGACGGGTGAACAGCAGTCAATCCCCGTCGATCGATTACAGTCAAGTACGATCGCGTTACGTACAGTTAAGATCAGGTGACATCCCGCCCCTCCGAAAGGGGCGGGACGCGGGAGCCGCCTGAGGTCACCTCAGAACGGGCGGCGCCGCTTCGGGTGACGTACCCCACTCCGACGGGCGCGGGCCGACCGTGAACGCGAGGGAGCGCAGGGAGCGCAGCGCGCCGGTCGTCAGGTAGGTCCGGCGGTGGACCGTCCCGTCCGTGCGCACCTCCTGCACGTAGCGGTCGCCGGCCGAGGTGCCGGGCGCGGTCACGGTCAGCCGGCCGGCCGGCCAGTAGCGGCGGTCCAGCACCAGGTCGACGCGGTCGAAGACCGGGGTGGTCAGGCCCCAGGTGTCGTAGCCCGGCTGGACCGGGAAGAGGCCGATGGACGACAGCACGTTCCAGGCGGACATGGTGCCGAGGTCGTCGTTGCCGGTCATGCCGGTGGGGCTGTCCGTGAAGAGGGTCAGCGCCGCGTGCACCACGTCGGTCGTCTTCCAGGGCTGGCCGGTGGTCAGATAGGTGTACGGCGCGACGAGATCCGGCTCGTTCATCGGGTTGTACGTGGCGGCGTTGTAGTAGGCGTACGGGTCGCCGTGCACCCACACCTCGCGGGCGGTCCTCTCCGGATCCGCGAGCAGCCGGTCGTAGGCGAAGAAGGCGTCCAGGCGGTCGTTGGCCGCGCGGGTGCCGCCGATCAGGTCGATCATGCCGGGCAGGTCCTGCGGCACGAGCCACTGGTACTGCCAGGCGGTGCCCTCGTGGAAACCGGTGCCGCGGGCGGGGTCGGGGGAGCCGGTGAAGGCGCCGGCGGCGTCGCGGGCGCGGAAGAAGCCGGTGGACGGGTCGAAGATGTTGCGGTAGTTGCGCGAGCGGGCCGCGTAGCGGGCGGCGTCGTCCGCATGGCCCAGTTCGCGGGCCATCTGGGCGAGCATGGCGTCGGCGAGCGCGTACTCCAGGGTGACGGAGGCGCCGTGGTGGTAGTCGGAGTCGCCCATCTTGGCGAGCGGGCGGCCCTTGATGTACGGGGCGAAGCCCTGCGCGATGTACTCGGCGTTGGCCTCCCGGCCGATGCCCGGGTACGCGGCGGGCGGCACGCCGTCGGCGTTCTTCCGCAGCGCCCGGTAGGCCCGTTCCTCGAAGCCCCTGAGCAGCCCCATGTGGTAGGCGGTGGTGAGGAACGGGGTGACCGGGTCGCCGCTCATCACGTTCGTCTCGACCGGGCCGTAGCCCCATTTGGGCAGCCAGCCGCCGTCCTCGTCGACCGCGACCACCGACCGGGCCATGTCCCGTGCCTCGCGCGGCGCGAGCAGGGCGAGCAGCTGGGCCTGGGTGCGGTAGGTGTCCCACAGCGACCAGTTCTGGTAGTACGTGAAGCCGCGGGCGCGGTGGACGCGGCGGTCCCAGCCGAAGTAGCGGCCGTCGGCGTCGCTGCCGACGTTGGGCGCGAGGTACGAGCGGTACAGCGAGGAGTAGAAGGTCCGGCGCAGCGTGGGCGTGCCGCCGCGCACCCGGACGCCCCGGAGCCGGCGCTCCCACTGCTCGCGCGCCCGCCGGCGCACGGCGTCGAAGGACCGGCCGCCCTCGGCGCGCAGGTTGACCGCGGCGCCGCGCGCGTCGACGTACGACAGGGCCGTGGTCGCCTCCACCGTACGGTCGTGCGTGGTGTCGAAGCGGACGTAGGCGCCGCCGCGTCCGCTGCGGGCGCCCGGGGCGACGGTCCCGCCGTCCCAGGTGCCGTAGGCGGTGAAGGGCCGGCTGAAGCGGGTGACGGTGTAGACGGTGTACGGGCCGGTGTCCCGGCAGAAGCCGTGGCCGGTGATCTCGGTGCGCACGGTGCGGTCGTCGAGGATCTCCACCGCGCTGCCGGCGGACTTGTGCAGCGACTGGGCCGCGTTCAGCAGCACGTTGGCCTTGCCGGTGGCCGGGAAGGTGTAGCGCTGCACGCCGGTGCGCTCGGTCGCGGTCAGTTCGGCGCGGATGCCGGAGGAGAGGCCGACGCGGTAGTAGCCGGGGCTCGCCGTCTCGTCCTCGTGCGAGAAGGCGGCCGCGTACTGCGCGTAGTCCGTGCGGGTGACGTCGCCGGTGGTGGGCAGCACGGGCAGGTCGCCTCCGATGCGGCAGCCGACGCCCGAGAGGTGGACCAGCGAGAAGCCGCGGATGCGGTCGTGCGTGTAGTCGTAGCCGGTGCTGTGCCCGGTGTCCGGGGAGAACTGCACCATGCCGAAGGGCACGGCGGCGCCAGGGAAGGTGTTGCCCTCGTTCTGGGTCCCGATGAAGGGGTTGACCAGGTCGGCGAGGTGGCCGTCGGTCCGCTCGGCGGCCCGTGCGGCGGGGGTGGCGATCAGCGCGGACGCTGCCATCACCCCGGCCAGGCACAGCCGCGTGCGCCGGGTCCCTCTCATGTCGGATGACCTCCGCAGGTTCGACATCGTTGCCTGCATCCTGAAGGGCGGACGACGCAAACCCGGGCATCCCGGCGCGTTGGGCGGATCGCGTCGCGCGCGAGCGCGCGAGCGGACCGAAGTGCCGGACGGACCGTCAGGGGGGCGGGAGCGGGCGGGCGGCCGGCGCGCTCCAGGGGCCGGGCCACGGGAGCCGCCGCCCGGTCCCCCGTCGGCCGCAGGGGTCGGGCGGGGGGCGGGCGGGGTCGGGTTCCCGGCACGGGGGCGCGGAACGGAACACGAGCGCGGGGGCGGGGCGGATGCGGCGGCGCACGCCGGGCCCGGCCCTCACGGCACCCGCTGCCCCTTGCCCAGGGCGATCACCCCGTTGCGGGAGACGGTGTACAGCTCGGCGTCCCGCTCCGGGTTGACGCCGATCGTCGCCCCCGGCGGGACCTCCACGTTCTTGTCCAGGACCGCGCCGCGGACCACCGCGCCCCGGCCGATGTGCACGTTGTCGTGCAGCACCGAACCCTGCACGACCGCGCCCGGGTCGACCCGCACGCCCGGCGAGAGCACCGAGCGCGTGACCTGCCCGCGGATCAGGCAGCCCGCGCTGACGATTGACTCGCTCGCGATGCCGCCGGCGTTGAAGCGGGCCGGCGAGAGCTGGTAGGAGTGCGTGTAGATGGGCCACTGGCGGTTGTACAGGTTGAAGGCGGGGCGCTCGGCGATGAGGTCCATGTGCGCCTCGTAGTAGGCGTCCAGGGTGCCCACGTCCCGCCAGTAGCCCTGGTCCCGGGTGGTCTCGCCGGGCACGTGGTTGTCGCCGAAGTCGTACAGCTGGGCCTCGCCGCGCGCGGTGAGCTGGGGCAGGATCGAACCGCCCATGTCGTGCACGGACTCGGTGTCCTCGGCGTCCCGTTGCAGCGCCTCGATCAGGGCCTTGGTGGTGAAGACGTAGTTGCCCATCGAGGCGAACACGCAGTCGGGGGCGTCCGGCAGGCCCGGCGGGTCCGCGGGCTTCTCCAGGAACCGCTCGACCGTGCGGCCGTCCGAGCCCGTCGTGATCACCCCGAAGGACGACGACTCCGTGCGCGGCACCCGGACGCCGGCAACCGTCACCCCCGCGCCGCCCTCGATGTGCTGCGCCAGCATCTGCCGCGGGTCCATGCGGTACACGTGGTCGGCGCCGAATACCGCCACGTACTCGGGCTGTTCGTCGTGCACGAGGTTCAGGGACTGCAGGATCGCGTCGGCGCTGCCCAGGTACCACCGCGGGCCGAGCCGCTGCTGGGCGGGAACCGGGGTGACGTAGTTGCCGAGCAGACTGGACATCCGCCAGGTGGTGGTGATGTGCCGGTCCAGCGAGTGCGACTTGTACTGGGTCAGCACGCAGATGCGCAGCACGTCGGCGTTGACGAGGTTGGACAGGACGAAGTCGACGAGACGGTACGTGCCGCCGAAGGTGACCGCGGGTTTGGCGCGGTCAGCGGTGAGCGGCATCAGGCGCTTGCCCTCGCCCCCCGCCAGCACGATTCCGAGTACGGAAGGCCCTCCGCGACGCATGGCTGCTCCCCTCACCCTGGTTGAAAGCATGGCTGCCCCGCGCGGGCCGGACTAAGCCTGTTTCAGGATCTCCTCGTACAGCCCGGCCGTACGGCGGGCCACCGCGTCCCAGCCGAACTCGGCCACCGCGCGCCGCCGTCCGGCCTCCCCCATCCGCCGGGCCGCGTCCCGGTCGCCGAGGACGGTGTCCAGTGCCCGGGCGAGTGCGGACGCGAAGTCGTCGTCCGCGTCCACCAGCAGGCCGGTGCGGCCGTCGTCCACGACCTCGGGGATGCCGCCCACCCGGGAGGCGACGACCGGCGTGCCGCAGGCCATCGCCTCCAGGTTGACGATGCCGAGCGGCTCGTACACCGAGGGGCACGCGAACACGGCGGCGTGCGTGAGCAGTTGGATCACCTCCGGGCGCGGCAGCATCTGCGGGATCCAGAACACGCCCGCGCGGACGCGGCGCAGCTCGTCGAAGAGCTCGCGGAACTCCCGGTCGATCTCCGGGGTGTCCGGCGCCCCCGCGCACAGCACCACCTGGGCTCCGGGGTCGATGTCCCGCACCGCGCGCAGCAGATGGGGCACGCCCTTCTGCCGGGTGATCCGGCCGACGAACAGCACGTAGGGGCGGGCGGGGTCGATGCCGTGCCGGGTGAGCGCGTCGGTGCCGTGGTCGGGCCGGTAGAGCCGGGTGTCGATGCCGTTGTGCACGACGTGCACGCGGGCCGGGTCCAGTGCCGGGTAGCAGGCGAGGACGTCCTCGCGCATGGCGCCCGAGACCGCGATCACCGCGTCGGCGGCCTCCATCGCGGTGCGTTCGGCCCAGGCCGACAGGGCGTATCCGCCGCCGAGCTGCTCGGCCTTCCAGGGGCGCAGCGGCTCCAGCGAGTGGGCCGTCACCACGTGCGGGACGCCGTACAGCAGCTTGGCGAAGTGGCCGGCGAGGTTGGCGTACCAGGTGTGGGAGTGGACGAGTTCGCGGCCTTCGAGGGCGGCGGCGACGGAGAGGTCCACGGAGAAGGTCCGCAGCGCGTCGTTGGCCCCGTCGAGGGCGGACCAGGGGCGGTGGCGGACGACGCCGGCGGCGCGCCCCTCGCCCCAGGAGTGCACCTCCAGGTCCACCAGCGGGGTCAACTCGCGCGCCAGGAACTCCACATGGACACCGGCGCCGCCGTACACGTCCGGGGGGTACTCCCGGGTCAGCAGTCCCACTCGCACCCGACAACCCCCTGGTCTCCGCGGCATCTTCCCCTTCATGGTCACCCAGATCCGGCGCGCGGGGAAGAGCGCGGCGGGCGGGTGAGGCAGCAGTCGCCGCAGAGCCCGCCGCCGGGGACGCGGTAGTACAGGCAGCAGCTGCGGCGGCGGAAGGCCGTGCCGGTGCGGGTGCCGGTAGTGCGCAGCAGGGCGTGCTCGAACAGCTCGCCGGTGAGGGCGCGGGTCCGCGCCGCGACGTCGGCACGGCCCCGGGCGCGGGCCCAGCGGCCCAGTTCCCGGGCGGTCGCGGCGAGCGCGGAGCCCGCGTTGCCCCACAGCAGGCCCTCGGCCACGCCGTAACGGGCCCGCAGGACCGCGCCCAGGGGCACGAGATGGCCGTGCAGCACCGTGCCGGCGACGGCGCCGGCGGTGCCGGGCAGCGGGCGCAGTGCGGTGAGCCACAGGTCGTCGGGGGCCGGGGCGCGGGGGTCCCAGCGCAGCAGGCGCGGGTCCAGGTCGGGCAGCCCTCCGTACAGCACGGCACAGCCCAGTGCCGCCGACCACAGCCGGGCGGCCAGACCCTGGTGGGCGAGGGACGCGGCGACCCGCGGCTCGGCGGTCCCCAGCCGGTCCGCCACGGTGGCGACACGCACGGTCACCGCGTCGCCGTCCTCGTACGTCTCCGCGAGGGTCGGGAGCCGGAGCGGACCGGCGCCGCCGTCGGCTCCGCCCGCGCCGTCCGCGCCGTCCGGGGCCGCCGGGTGCGCGGGGTCCGCCGGAGCCGTCGGGTCCGCAGGGGCCGCGGCGGCTGCCGGGTGCGCGGGGGCTGCCGGGTGCGCGGGGTCTGCGGGGTTCGCGGGGGCTGCCGGGTGCGCGGGGTCTGCGGGGGCGGCGGGGGCTGCCGGGTGCGCGGGGTCTGCGGGGGCGGCGGGGGCTGCCGGGTGCGCGGGGTCTGCGGGGGCGGCGGGGTTTGCTGGGGCTGCCGGGTGCGCAGGGTCCCGGAGGGTGCGCAGGACGAAGAAGCCCCCTAGGGGGCGGAGGGCGGCCAGATCGGGGTCGAGGTCCACGACCGGCACTGATATCAGGCCCGTTCCCGAGCCGGCGCCGCGGGTCTCCGCCTCGCCGCGCCCGTCCTGGGGATGATCGCCCCGCCGGCGTACTCCATCGGCAGTAGGACGCATGGCGGCCTCAGGTACGACGACGGGAAGGGCTCGGACGGGCAGAGTGTTGCCATGGAAGCCGATCGTCCGTCGCGCCGGGCCCAGGACCCACGCCGCAGGCAGAGGAGACACCGATGAGCGCCCTGGCGTTGTCCGTGCTCCTGTCGTTCGTCTCCGCCCTCGCCTACGCGGGCGGAGCGATCGTCCAGGAGCAGGTCGCGGTGTCGTCCCCGCACGGCGCCGCGTACCTGCCGCTGCGCCGCCCGGGCTGGTGGGGAGCGCTGGCGCTGAACGGTCTCGGCGGGTTGCTGCACGTCGTGGCGCTGGCCTGCGGCCCGCTCAGTCTCGTGCAGCCGCTCGGCGCGCTGACCATCGTCTTCGCGCTGCCCCTGGCGGCGCTGTGCGTCGGCCGCAGGGCCGGCGCCACCGCCTGGCGCGGCGCCCTGATGTCCACGGTGGGCCTCGCGGGTCTGCTGGCCCTGGTCGGCTCCGCCGACGGGCACTCCCTCGCCCCGGCCCAGCGGGTGGCGGTCGCGCTGGTCACCGGCGCGGCGGTGGCGGCCCTGGTGGGCGCGGGCCTGGCCGCGCAGCGGCATCCCGCGGTGCGCAGCGTGCTGCTCGCCACCGCGGCCGGCATCGCGTTCGGCATGGCGTCGGTGTTCACGAAGACCGTCGCCGTCGACTGGACCGGGGGCGTCACCGCGGCCGACCTGTCCTCGCTCGCGGCGATCGGCGTGTTCTCGGCCGCCGGGGTCCTGCTGTCCCAGGCCTCCTACCGGAACGGCGGCCTCGCCGCCCCGCTGGCCACGCTGACGGTGGTCAACCCGGTGCTGGCCGCCGCGGTCGGCATCCTGATGTTCGGTGAGACGTTCCGCCACGGCACCACGGGTTCCGTGCTCGCCCTGGGCTGCGGAGCGGTGGCGGCGGGCGGCCTGATCATGCTGACGACGGAGCGGATGTCGCCCCCGCAGGCGCCGGCCGCGGACGGCGCGCCGGCGCGGGACGCGGCGGAGACGCTCGTCGCCGTGCCGCAGCAGCGCGCCGCCGGGACCGGCGCCTCCCCGGCCGGGGAGGCGCTGCGCGAGCTGCTCGCGCCGGGGCCGGGCGGGGCGGAGGCCGGCGGCGGTGAACCGGCCGACGGGCTGCTCCCCGCGTCCTACGCCCCGCTGCCCGCGGGCGTCCATGTGCCGCTGCCGGTCCCGGACCGGTGCCGCACGCGGATCAGATCCTGACGCCGCCGGCCCGCAGATAGGCGAGCGGGTCGACGTCCGAGCCGAAGCCGGGTCCCGTCCGCACCTCGAAGTGCAGGTGCGGGCCGGTGACGTTCCCGGTGGCGCCGGAGCGGCCGATGCGCTGGCCGGCGGCGACGCTCTGGCCGGCCCGCACCGAGATGGCCGACAGGTGGGCGTACTGGGTGTAGCGGCCGTCGGCGTGCCGGAGCACCACCTGGTAGCCGTACGAGCCGCCCCAGCCCGCGGACACCACGTGCCCGGTCGCCGCCGCCCTCACGGAGGTGCCGGTCGGGACGGCGAAGTCGACGCCGGTGTGGTAGCCCTTCGACCAGTGGGGGCCCGCCACGTGGTAGCCGGTGCCGACCGACGCGGTCACCGGGGCGACCCGCGCGTGCCCGGCCGGGGGCGCCTGGTGGGTGGTGCGGTGCTCCGACGGGGCCTTCTTCTTCGGCGCCTTCGGGGTCTTCGACGGCTTCTTCGGCGCCGTGTGGGGCGTGGTCCGGTGCCGGGCGCCGGGCGTCGCGGTGTCGCTCAGGCTGAGCCGCTGGCCGGGCAGGATCATGTCGGGATCCGCGCCGATCGTCGTGCGGTTGGCCGAGTACAGGGCGTGCCAGCCGCCCTTCACGTGCTGGTCGCCGGCGATGCCGGACAGCGTGTCGCCGTGCACCACCGTGTACATCTCGGCCCGGCCCGCGCGGGACTGCGGGGTGTTCTGCGGCTGCACGTCCCGCACCGAACGCGACCGGTCGGAGCGCGTCTTGGCGGGGTGCGCGGGGCTGCTCGCCGTGTGCACGTCGGGAGCGGGCCCGCCCCGGCTCAGCCCGGCCCGCACCGAGCACACCGGCCAGGCGCCCGGCCCCTGCCCGTCGAGGACCTTCTCGGCGACGGCGATCTGCTCGCCCCGGGTGGCCAGGTCGGCGCGCGGCGCGTACCGGGCGCCGCCGTACGCCTCCCAGGTGGACTGGGTGAACTGCAGCCCGCCGTAGTAGCCGTTGCCGGTGTTGATGCTCCAGTTGCCGCTGGACTCGCAGGCGGCGACCTTGTTCCAGGTCGCGGCGCCGGCTGCGTCCGCGGTGCCGGCGGCGACCAGCGGGATCGCGAGGCCGGCGCCGCTCGCCGTGACGGTGAGTGAGGCGCGGTTGATCCTGTTCGGCTGGTACCGGCGGTGCCGGCCGCGTGCGGCCATGTCCGAAATCCCCTCGGCGGGCGTCAGGAGGGGCAAAAGTAAGCGCCGCGAAGAGACCATGACAAGACGCGGATTCGGCCTCCCGGCCGCGCCAAGTGGCCGGGAACGTCCCCTTCTTCGGTCCGCGCTCTACGGTGACTGAGGCAGAACGCGCCCCCGCTGCGTACACATGCGTGGCGGGTCGGATGTGCGCCCGCCGGAGCGGCACGTCAGGATGGGCGAGGGCCCGTACTGACGGAGCCGTAGTCACGAGGCAACCAGGGAGCAGGCGGTATGAGCACTTCAGCGCAGATCGGTGTCACGGGCCTCGCGGTCATGGGCCGCAACCTCGCCCGGAACTTCGCGCGCAACGGCTACACGGTCGCCGTCCACAACCGCACGTCGGCGCGCACGAAGGCGCTGGTGGAGGAGTTCGGGCACGAGGGCGGCTTCGTCGCGGCCGAGACCGCCGAGGAGTTCGTGGCGGCCCTGGAGCGCCCGCGCCGCCTGGTGATCATGGTGAAGGCGGGTGAGCCGACGGACGCGGTGATCCGCGAGTTCGCCCCGCTCCTGGAACCCGGCGACATGATCATCGACGGCGGCAACGCGCACTTCGCCGACACCCGGCGCCGGGAGCGGGAGCTGCGCGAGCGGGGCATCCACTTCGTCGGGACCGGCATCTCCGGCGGCGAGGAGGGCGCGCTCAACGGGCCGAGCATCATGCCGGGCGGTTCGCCGGAGTCGTACGAGTCCCTCGGCCCCATGCTGGAGAAGATTTCCGCGAAGGCGGCCGACGGCGCGCCCTGCGTGACCCATGTCGGCCCCGACGGGGCCGGGCACTTCGTGAAGATGGTCCACAACGGCATCGAGTACGCCGACATGCAGCTGATCGGCGAGGCGTACCAGCTGCTGCGCGATGTCGCCGGGTACTCCCCCGCGCAGATCGCGGACATCTTCCGCACCTGGAACACCGGCCGGCTGGACTCCTACCTGATCGAGATCACCGCCGAGGTGCTGTCCCACGTGGACGCGGCCACCGGCGAGCCGTTCGTGGACGTGGTGGTCGACCAGGCCGAGCAGAAGGGCACCGGCCGCTGGACCGTGCAGATCGCGCTCGACCTGGGCGTGCCCGTGTCGGGCATCGCGGAGGCCGTGTTCGCCCGGTCGCTGTCGGGTCACGCGGCGCTGCGGGAGGCCTCGCGGGGCCTGGCGGGGCCGAAGCCGTCGGCGCTCGGCGAGGCGGAGGCGGCGGCCTTCGCCGACCGGGTGGAGCAGGCCCTGTACGCCTCCAAGATCGTGTCGTACACGCAGGGGTTCCACGAGATCGCCGCGGGCAGCGAGGAGTACGGCTGGGACATCGACCTCGGCCGGGTCGCCTCCATCTGGCGCGGCGGCTGCATCATCCGGGCGGCCTTCCTGGACCGCATCCGCGCCGCGTACGACGCCCGCGCCGACCTGCCGAGCCTGCTCTCCGACGAGACCTTCGCCGGCGAGATCGCCGCCGCGCAGGACGACTGGCGCGAGGTGCTGGTCGCGGCGACGCGGCAGGGGGTGCCGACGCCCGGGTTCGCGGCGGCGCTGGCGTATTACGACGCCCTGCGCGCGGAGCGCCTGCCGGCGGCGCTGACCCAGGGCCAGCGGGACTTCTTCGGCGCGCACACCTACCGGCGGGTCGACCGGGAGGGGTCGTTCCACACGCTGTGGGGCGGCGAGCGGGACGAGGTGAGCGCGTAGCGGACTGCGGTCCGGGCGCGGGTGCCGCCCGGGGCTGCGGTGGTGCGGGGCGCGGGTGCCGCACGGGGGCGCCGTGGTCGGGGCGCGGGTATCACGGGGCCGGTGTCGCACGGGGGCGCCGTGGTTCGGGGCGCGGGTGTCGCACGGGGGCCGGTGTCGCGCGGGGCGCGGGTGTCACGGGGGCGGTGTCGCACGGGACCGGTGTCGCACGGGGCGCGGCTGGCGCGGGGCCCGTACCGCGCGGGGCGCGGCTGTCGCGGGGCCCGTACCGCGCGGGGCGCGGGTGTCACGGGGCCGGTGTCGCACGGGGCGCGGGTCGCGGGCCGGTGCCGCGCGGGCGGGTGCTGCTCCGGAGCGGGGCGCGAAGTGAGCGCGGGACGCGTGGACCGCGTACGCGTGGCGCGTGCACCGCGTGCGCGTGGACCGCGTACGCGTGGCTGGTGCGGCGGGGCCTGAGCGGAGCGGCCGGGGGCGCGGGGCTCGTGCGTCGCGGCCGGCACGGAGGAAGCGGCTGACGCGGGGGTTGGCTTCGGCGCGCCGGTTGACGGGGGCGCGCGGGTTCGACCGGAGCGGAGTGACCCGGTGCGCGAATGCCGTGCGCGAACCCGCGTAGGTAGCGCATCCCGCCGCCGGGCCCGGCGGCGGCGGGCTTGGCATCGGCCTTGTCGGTGGCCCGGAGCCGCTCCTCAAGGCCAACCTCGCTGGAAGCACCGCGCGGCCGCGCATCGACTTGGCGGTGTGTGTGGGGGTACGGGGGCGGGTCGCCCGTGGCGGGGCGCCGCTGCCCGCGCCCCCTGCGGGGCCGCTCGGTCCCGCTCCTCAGGTGAGGGGCGGGCCGGGCTCCGGGTTCGGTACGGGCTCCGGCCCCGGCGGGACCGGAGACGGCGAGGGGCCCGGCGGGCCGGGGTGCGGCGGCGCCGGAGGCGGCGTCGGGTCCGGTCCCGGCGCGGGCGGAGTGGGCTGCGGGCCCGGTTCCGGGGGCGGGACCGGGCTGGGGTACGGATCCGGCGGGGTCGGGCCCGGGGTCGGGCCCGGCGGGACCGGGTCGGGGTGCGGGTTCGTCATGGGGTCCTCCGGCAGTCACTGATCGTCGCCTCTGGAGTACTCCCCCGCCTACCCGGCCGGCCCCCGGTCACTCACCCGGCAGGGCGAACCGTCGGCGAACCGTCCCGCAGAACCCGTCCTCAGAAGCGGCCGGGGTGCGCAGCGAGCCACTCCTTCGCGGCGCTGCGGAGCGCCGGGTCGGCGGGCGGAGCGGCCTCGGGGTGGCGCTCGGCCCACGTGACGACGTACGGGCACAGCGGGGCCACCGGGACGCCCTCGCGCCCGGCGAGGGCGTACAGCTCGCGGGCGAGCGACCCGGCGATGCCCTTCCCCTCGTGGGCGGGCTCGACGACGGTGTGGACCGGGACGAGCGCGCGCCCGGGGGCCTCGAGGAGGAAGTACTCGATGCGGCCGACGACTTCACCGTCGCCGACGGCCTCCAGGCGGCCCGCCGCCCGGTCGTCGCGGATCTCGATCTGGCTCATGGGCGCACGCTCCTGGTCCTGGTTCTGGTCCTGCCCGGCCGGTCAGGCCGACGCCGGGACGGCCTGCGGGCTGCGCTGCTGGTCGGATCCGGGCGCCGGCTCGGACGGGTCGGACCCCAGGGACACGATCCGGTTGTCCGCGTCGACGTGCACGATCCGGGGCCGCAGCTCGCGCGCCTCGGCGTCGGTGACCTGGGCGTAGCTGATGATGATCACCAGGTCCCCCGGGTGCACGAGGTGGGCGGCCGCCCCGTTGATCCCGATGACCCCGGACCCGCGTTCACCCTCGATGACGTACGTCTCCAGACGGGCGCCGTTGGTGATGTCCACGATGTGCACCAGCTCGCCGGGCAGCAGGTCGGCGGCGTCGAGCAGATCGGCGTCGATCGTCACCGATCCCACATAGTGCAGGTCGGCCTGGGTGACGGTGGCACGGTGGATCTTGGACTTGAACATGGTACGCAACATCGGGGCACCCCCAAAGGTAGGCTCCCTGCCTGCGTTTTTGCAGGTCAAGGGCTGCTTCGACACCCTACAACGAGTCGCATCTCCGGGCAGCTCTCCCAGTATTCTCCAGGATTCATGCTGACCACTTGCCGACTCGTCTGATGCGTCGTCAGGCGATTGAGGGGGGCTTCGCCGGCTCTCCCGTCCCCCGCCGCGACGACGGCACAAGCGTACGCAGCGCCCCCTCACAGCCGTCCGTGATGACCGTCACCCGGGCGGTTCGGACGGCAGTCGGGGGCGAAGGCGGTCGACCGCGGGCCGGGCCACGCGCCACCCCGGGTCGGCTGCCCAAGGGCCATACCGCCCTGCGGATGCCTGGATCGAGCCGCGGAGCTGGTCGCCACGGCCCTGATCGTGTTGACCGCCCCCGGCAGGCAGTGCTGGAGTCGGCACGTGGACAGCATCCCCGCCAACCGGCGGCTCTGGAACCGGATCAGCAGCGCCTACCAGCACGAGCACGACCCGCGGATCGGCGCCACACCCCGGCTGTGGGGCATGTACTCCATCCCCGACGCGCACCTGCACGCCCTGGGCGACGTCGCGGGCAAGCGCGTCCTCGAACTGGGCTGCGGGGCCGGCCAGTGGTCCAGGGCGCTCGCCGCCGAGGGCGCCACCGTGGTCGGACTCGACGTGTCCGAAGCCCAACTCGCGGCAGCGGCCCGCGCGATGGGAGCGGTCCGCTACCCGCTGGTGCAAGGCGCCGCCGAACGGCTCCCCTTCGCCGCCGACAGCTTCGACCTGGTGTTCTGCGACTTCGGCGGGCTCAGCTGGGCGCCCCCGCACCTGGCCGTCCCGCAGGCCGCACGCGTCTTGCGCCGAGGCGGGCGCCTGGTGTTCAACGTCGCCAGCCCGTGGTTCGAGGTCTGCTACGACGAGGCCGCGAGCCGCGTGACCACGACGCTGCAGCGGGACTACTTCGGGCTGGGCGCCATCGCCGAAGGCGACGGCGCGACCAGCTATCAGCTCACCTACGGCGACTGGGTCAGGGTCCTGCGGGGCGCGGGTCTCGTCATCGACGACCTCGTCGAGCCGCGGCCCGCACTCGGAACGCCCAACGGCTACAACGAAACCGACCCACCCGACTGGGCGCACCGCTGGCCGGCGGAACTGCTCTGGGTGACCCACAGACCGTAGGGTCTCAGCCGCCCGTCGTGGACGGGGCGTCGCCCCTGGTCTCCTCCTGCTCGGCGAACGACATCTCGGGCGGCGGGGTGCGGAAGCCGCGGGTCAGGTACGTCAGGTAGAGCACGCCCGTCCCCAGCCAGATCAGGCCCAGGGTGAGGGCCTTGCCGTCGAGGTTGCAGAGCAGGTAGACGTCTACGACGGCGCCGATCGCGGGAGCGACGGCGCTCGAGAACGGGTTGGGCCTCAGCCCCTCGCGGCGCGCCCGCGCGTACATGGCGAGCACCGCGATGTTGACGAAGGTGAAGGCGACGAACGCGCCGAAGTTGATGAACGAGGTCGACGTGGCCACGTCCAGGCGCAGGGCGATCAGGCCGACCGCTCCGGTCAGCGCGATGTTGAGCGCGGGGGTGCGGTAGCGCGGGTGGACGCGGGCGAACACCGTGCGGGGCAGGGCGCCGTCGCGGCCCATGGCGAACAGCAGCCGGGAGGTGCTGGCCTGCGCCGCGATGCCGGAGGCGAACTGCGCGACGACCAGCCCGGCGAGGAAGACCGACGAGAACAGGTCGCCGCCGATGGTCGTGGCGATCTCGAAGGCGGCCGAGCCGGAGTCGTCGAAGCGGCCGCCCGGGTGGGCGAGCTGGGTGGCGTACGCGACCGCGATGAAGACGGCGCCGCCGATCAGCGCGATGAGCAGGATCGCGCGCGGCATGGTGCGCTTCGGTTCGACGGTCTCCTCGGTGAGCGTGGTGACCGCGTCGAAGCCGAGGAAGGAGTACGCGGCGATGGCCGCGCCCGCCGAGATGCCCGCGGCGGTGGTGGCGCTGTTGGTGAACGGCGCGGCGCTCACCAGCGCGCCCGCGCCGCCGGTGTCCACGACGTGGCGCAGGGACAGCAGGACGAAGAACACGATGACGAGCGTCTGCAGCACCATCAGCAGGTCGTTGACGCGCTCGGCGGTCTTGATGCCGCGGATGTTGAGGGCCGTGGTGACGGCCACGAAACCGATGATCCACACCCAGAACGGCACTCCGGGGAACCGGGCCTGGAGGTAGGCGCCGCCGATGAGCCAGATGACCATCGGGAGGAAGAAGTAGTCGAGCAGGGTCACCCAGCCGACGAGGAAGCCCACGCGCGAGTCGACGGCCTTGCGCACGTAGGTGTACGCGGAGCCCGCCACCGGGTACGCGGTGGCCATCCGCCCGTAACTGTGCGCCGTGAACAGCATGGCGAGCAGCGCCAGGAGATATGCGGTCGGGACGGCGCCGCCGGTGGTCTCGGCGACCACGCCGAAGGTGCCGAGGACGATCAGCGGGGTCATGTAGGCGAGGCCGAACAGGACGACGGCTCTCAGGCCGAGGGTGCGCGCCAGAGCGGGGGCGCCGTCATTGCCGTGGGACATGGGGACTCCGGGGAACGGGTGGGGACGGGGAGCGGGCGGCAGCGCCGGTTGGGGCCGGGACGGGGCACGCCGCCGGCGTGCGGCGCGAGGGGAGCGGGTCAGGTCGCCCGGGTGTGTCCCTGCGGCCGCCAGGTGCGGGGATCGATGCGGCCGCCGTACAGGGGCAGCTCGATGGGGCTGTCGGCGTCTGTGAACTGGTCCCACATGCGGTTGAGGCCCGCAGTGCCGTAGGTGCGGACGCGGGTGACGTCGTCCAGGTCGATCACATCGGTGAGGACGGTGCTCCCGGCGCCCGTCGCCTCGGTCCGGATCCGGCCTTCGGGGTCGACGGTGAGGCTGTGGCCGGTGCCGACGGGGCCCGCGGTGTTCACGCTGACCACGTGGACCTGGTTGACGATGGCGTTGGCGCGGGCGAGGACGATCTCCTGGGCCCGGTCGGCGGTGGTGGTCATGACGGGGTTGACGATGACCTCCGCGCCCTTCCACGCCAGGTGCCGGGCGACCTCCGGGAACCAGGCGTCGTAGCAGATGGCGAGCCCGATCCGCCCGGTGCCGGGGATGTCGACGACCGTGAACCGGTCGCCGGGGTCGTACGGCTCGCTCGGCCGCCACGGGAAGACTTTGCGGTACGAGGCCGCCAGGCGCCCCTCGGGCGAGAGGACCACGGCGGTGTTGAACAGCCGGCCGTCCGGGCCGCGCTCGCAGACCGTGCCCGGCACCAGCCACATGCCCAGGTCTCCGGCGATCTCGGCGAGTTCCCTGACCCGGGGGCCGTCGAGCGGCTCGGCGATGTCCCGCAGCCGCCGGTCCGCTTCCTCGCCCAGGGCGTCGACGCCGCAGAGGTGGAGTTCGGGGAAGACCGCCAGGCGGGTCTGCGGGAAGCGGACGCGGATGTTCTGCGCCTCGTCGGCGAAGCCGCTGAGGGGGGCGTCGGCGGGCCGCTGGGGGAGCTGGGCGACAGCCAGGGGAAGTGCGCGGGACATGAAGGGAAACTAGTTCAGAATGAGCACTCAAACAAGAGTGTTCAGGATGAACACTTTTCGCTCCGGCCCCGCCCGGCGCCCGCGGACGGGCCGTTAGGGTGTCACCATGCCCGGCACTGACGACGCCACGACAACCAGGCTCACCGCCCCCGCACTGAGCGGCGTACGCAGGCTGTCGGCTCTGGAGGCGGTACGCGCCAGGATCGCGCTCGCCGTCGACCTCGGCCTGCTCTCCCCGGGCGAGCGCCTGCCGGCGACCGCGCGGATCGCCGAGGCACTGGGGGTCGCGGAGATCACCGCGCGCCGCGCCCTGGTCCGCCTGTGCGCGGACGGCGTCCTGGAACGGCGGCGCGGCCGGGGCGGCGGCACCCTGGTCGCCGAACGGCCGCCGCGCGGCACGGTGGTCGCCACCGACGCGTACCGCTCGGACACCGCGGCGGTGCACCAGCTGATCGACCACCGGCTCGTCCTGGAGTGCGGCATCGCGCACCTCGCCTCGGTCCGCGTCGGCGAGGAGGATCTCGCCGAGCTGCGCTCACTGGTCGAGGAGATGGAGCGGGCGCCGAGCTGGGCGGAGTTCCACGGCAGCGACGAGCGGTTCCACCTGCGTCTCGCCCGCGCGACCGGCGTCCCGTCGGTCACCGGCCAGTACGGCGCCGTCCTGCGCGAGCTGTACCGCTACTACCTGCCCTACCCCCTGGATGCCCTGCGCGCCTCCAACGACGAGCACCGCATGCTGCTGGACGCCCTGGAGCGCAGGGACGCGGCCGCGGCGGGCGAGGTCGCGCGGCGGCATGTCGAGGTGCTGCACCGGACCATGTTCGTCGGCCTCCTCGACGGCGGCGCGGGCGACGACGCCGGTGCGGGCGACGACAGCGGCGCCGGCGCCCGCGCCCGCGCGGATCGGTAGGAGGCCCCCCGGGGCACGGCCGGTGCCCGCCCTCCGGAACGACCGCCTGGTCCGCGCCGAACGCCGCGCCCGCGCGCTCCCCCGGCTCCGGCGCGTCCGCGCCCCGCGCTGCACGACCACGCCGTGCCCGCTCCCCTCCGCGTCGGCCCGGCGCACGCGCCGGCGGCCGAGACGATGCTCGACGGCCGCTGCGCCGGCAGCCGCCGGGAGGTCACGGTTGCGTCCCGGGAACCAGGTGGCCTGCCGAGCGTGGTGGTGCGAGCGGCCGGATCGGACTCGTCGGGCGGGAGAGCCCGTCCGGAGCATTGACGGGTGGTGAGGCTGTCACTAGTTTCCCCGAGCGCGCCCGTCCCCACCGCGGCGTGCACCCCTCTCCCTCCGCCCTCTGATCCCCCCCACGTCGATCGGTCCCGGAGCCCCCCATGAAGCCCCACAGGCTTGTCCTCGGCCTTTCCCTCACCGCTCTGACAACGTTGTTCCTCGGGACGGCCGCGCAGTCGCCGGCCTCGGCCACCGCCGCCGCGGTGTGCAACAAGTACTGCGACGCCCGCGACCCCGCCCTGAGCCCCCAGGACCGGCAGCCGGTGACGGCCGCGCTGTCGGGACGCTCCCTCGTGCTCCACTTCGACGACGCCGACGCGATGGGCTGGGCGTCCATCGACAACGGCGCCGCCGGCGACGAGGTGTGGCTCGACCGCAGTTTCGACGGCGGCCGCAGCTGGGCCGCCGGCAGCAAGCTCGGTGACACGGCGGTCCCGTCCGGCGGGCGCGGATGGCGGACGCTGATGTACAACGTGGACGACTGGAGCACCCAAGGGGTCGGGGCGCTGCGGGCCTGCGGGCAGGCGGCCGGTGCCATCGCGTGCACACCGTGGGCGCGCACCACGTGGAACGCCGGTGACCGGCGGACCGCCGCGGCGACCGCGCTGATGATGTCGTACGACCGCACCACCAAGCTGTTCGGCGGCAACGGGTGGTGGACCGCGGCCAACGCGCTGACCGCGATCATCGACAACGCCCGGATCACCGGCATGGGCAGCTACACGTACACCGTCGCCCAGACCTACGACAGGAACATCGGCGCGCAGGGCGGGCAGTTCAGGAACGGATACCTGGACGACACCGGCTGGTGGGGCCTGGCCTGGGTGGCCGCGTACGACATGACCGGCGACAGCCGCTACCTGAACACCGCCCGCGCCGACGCCGACCACATGTACGCCAACTGGAACGGCACCTGCGGCGGCGGAGTGCGGTGGAACACCAGCGGCAACTACAAGAACGCGATCACCAACGAGTTGTACCTCCAGCTCACCGCCGCCCTGCACAACCGCATCCCCGGCGACACCACGTATCTGAACCGGGCGAGGAGCGAGTGGTCCTGGTTCCGGAACAGCGGCATGATCAACGGCAACAACATGATCAACGACGGTCTCAGCGACGCCTGCGTCAACAACGGCCAGCCGACGTGGACGTACAACCAGGGCGTGGTGCTGGGCGGTCTGACCGAGCTGTACCGGGCCACCGGTGACTCCGCGCTGCTGACCACCGCCCGCACGCTGGCCGACGCCTCGACCGTCCGGCTGCAGACCGACGGGGTGCTGCGCGAGCCGAACGAGGGCGACTCCTGCACCGGCGACGGCCCCAGCTTCAAGGGCGCGTACGTCCGCGGCCTGGGACGGCTCAACACCCAGCTCGGCGACCACCCGTACACCCGGACCCTCGGCAACTGGGCGAACACCGCCTACAGCCGGGACCGCAACGCCCTCGACCAGTACGGCCCGCACTGGGGCGGCGGCCCCGGCGCCCCGGACTACGGCTGCCAGCAGAGCGCCCTGGACCTCCTCGACGCGGCCGGCTGAGCCCGGCCGTCGACGACCGGGGCGGAGCGCGGTCCGACTGGAAGCGTTGACCGGCCCGTTGTGGAGGAGGCACACCCGCGCAGCATCCCGGGGCATGGCCCGAGCCGGCCATGCCCTCACCCCGACACGGAGGAGGAAGACACATGAGGCGTCTCGGAATCGGGCTGGTCGCGGTGATGACGGCAGCCCTCGGCCTCGGCACGGCCCTGCCCGCAACGGCCGGCACGACGGGCGCCGGGCCCCACCCCGCAGCGGCGTCCGCGCCCTTGCGGTTGATGCCGCTGGGTGACTCGATCACCTGGGGCGTCGGGAGTCCGTCGGGCAACGGCTACCGGGGCTTCCTCTGGGACCGGCTGGCAGCCAAGGGCTACACCGAGGACTTCGTCGGCTCGGGGCGGAACGGGTCGATGTCCGATCCCGACAACGAGGGTCACTCCGGCTGGCGGATCGACCAGATCGCCGGCATCGCGGACGCCACGCTCAGCCGCTACCGGCCCAACGTCGTCACCCTGGAGATAGGCACCAACGACCTCAACGGCCTCTACCAGGTCTCGACCGCGCCCGACCGGCTGAGCGCGCTCATCGACCGGATCACCGCAGCCGCCCCCGACGCCACCGTCCTGGTCGGCACGGTGATCGTCTCCACCAGCAGCACCGAGGAACCGGTCCGGCCGGCCTTCAATGCCACGCTGCCCGGCATCGTGCGGGCCAAGCAGGCCGCGGGCAAGCACGTCCGCCTGGTCGACATGGGCGCTCTGACCACCGCGGACCTGTCGGATGCCCTGCACCCCAACGACAGCGGCTTCAAGAAGATGGCCGATGCCTTCGGCGCCGGCGTCCAGGCCGCCGACGCCGCGGGCTGGATCAAGCCACCCGTGACCGTCACGACCGGCCCGGTGCGGTAGGCCCTTCCGTTCGGACCGGGCCGGTTGTGGGCTGCGGCGCCTGCCGGCCGACCCGAAGGGAAGCGCGGTGCAGATCCGGTCCGGCGACGGCGCCGACGCGCGAAGGTGGACGGCGTCCTCCGACGGCACACGGGTGGTGGTCCGGGGCTGCCGTGACGGCGCCAAGCAGCGCTCGTCCGCGCCGGGCGCGGGAACGGGGCCGAGTCCGCCGGGAAGTCCGCGGCAGGACGGTGGCGTCGGCGGTGGCCTCGGCACAACTCGCCCGGCACCGGGCTTCCTTGGTCGCGGGACCGGCACCGTCCGGCCCGCTGCACGAACGGCGCGAAGGCTTGGGGCCGCGGGCACCGGTGCCCGCAAGTGGCCGGACTGGCGACGGACGCCGCACCGACGGCAAGTCAACTCATCCTTGGTATGGACCAGTTGGGTTCACGCGACTACCCTGTCGCTGCACTGAGAGCGCTCTCAGTGCCCAGCACGTCCGGGATGCGTGCGTCACCCGGCGTGCTCCCCCACAGCTGACCGGAAGGAAGCACCCCCCATGCTTCACATACGACCGCGCCGCGCCACCGCGCTGCTGCTCGCGCTCGGAGCGGGCATCGCGGCCCTCGCCCCCACCGCCCAGGCCGCTCCCGCCGACGGGTCCGGCGTCCCCGAGATGTCTCCGGGTCTCGTCCAGGCGATGCAGCGGGACCTGCACCTGACGAAGTCCGAGGCCGAGCACCGGCTGCAGGCCGAGCGGCACGCGGCCGACGTGGACCGGCGGGCCCGGAGCCTCGCCGGCCGTGCGTACGCGGGCAGTTGGTTCGACGCGCGCACCGGGAGACTGACCGTCGCCTCGACCGATCCGTCCCTCGCGGACGAACTGCGCGCGACCGGCGCCGACGTGCGTCCGGCCACCTACTCCGCCGCTCGGCTGGACGCCGTGAAGAAGCGGCTCGACGCGGCCGCGGCGCCCAAGGGCGTCGCCGCCTGGCGTGTGGACCCCAAGGCCAACCGCGTGATCGTGGACGTCGTCGCCTCCCGCCGATCGGACAACGATGTCGAGTCCTTCGTCGCCAAGGCGCTGCGGGCCGGCCCCGTCCAGATCCGCGAAGTGAACGCGGCGCCCCGGACGTTTGCCGCCGGCACCGTCGGCGGCGACCCGTTCTACACGGGCAACGTCCGCTGCTCCATCGGCTTCTCGGTCCAGGGCGGGTTCGTCACCGCCGGGCACTGCGGCCAGGCGGGGGCCGCCGTCAGCGGCTGGGACCACTCCGCCGTCGGCGCGTTCCAGGGCTCGTCCTTCCCCGACAACGACTACGCCTGGGTGAGCGTGGGCAACGGCTGGTGGACCGTGCCCGTGGTGCTCGGCTGGGGCACCGTGCCCGACCAGTTGGTGCGCGGCTCGGCGGAAGCCCCGGTCGGGGCCTCCATCTGCCGCTCCGGCTCCACGACCCACTGGCACTGCGGCACCGTCCTGGCGACGAACGAGACGGTGAACTACAGCCAGGGCGCGGTGCACCAGCTCACCAAGACCAGTGTGTGCGCCGAACCGGGCGACTCGGGCGGCTCGTTCATCTCCGGCGACCAGGCCCAGGGCGTCACCTCCGGCGGCTGGGGCAACTGCTCCAGCGGCGGTGAGACCTGGTTCCAGCCGGTCAACGAGATCCTGAACCGCTACGGCCTGCGCCTGCACACGGCGTAGAGCACAGGGGGCCGGAGACCGCCGCGGTCGTCACCGCGCGCTTCTCCGGCCCCCGATGCGCATCCCTTTGGGCCCGTGCAGGGGGGTGGCTGGAGGCGGCCCGGTCGCTCCGGGAGGGCGGCGAACCCGCCCGGGACGGTCCGGAGCGCGGGCGCGGCCCGGTGAAGCCTCAGCCCGGCAGGCGCTCGGGCGGATGCCCGAGGGCGCACGCGCACCGGTGACCGCGCACCCCCGCACCAGGCTCCGGCGGACGCCGTCCCGTCCGGGGCGCGGGAAGAGGTGACCTCCGCCGGCCCGGTTCCCCGCCGGAGAAGTCGCTCCGGCGCACCCGGCCGAACGGGTGACCGTCGGCGAAAGAGCCGGCGGGGAGCGCGGCCAGGGGGGCCAGCGGGACGGCGAAGGCCGCCGGGCACGCCCGTACAGCGGGCGGGCCGCCGCTTCAGCCACCGCAGGGTCGGGGTGGCCGCGCCCGGCCGCTGTGCGCGCCGCACCGGACGGCGAGGTCCACCGCGGGGGCGGGGCCGGCAGAACGCCGCGATGCACACCTGTTCCGGCGCAGCGCATCGGCCTTCCCCCCGCGTGCGTCGCCCCGCCGCTGGCCGGCAGCCGGCAGTCGGCAGTCGGCAGTCGGCAGTCGCGGATCGGAGTGGGCCGGGTCCCCGTCCCTGGTCCCGTTCCCCGGCGTCGACCAGGGACGCGCGCGACCGGCATGCGCCGCCCGCGCACCGTGGGACAGCCCGGCCGCCCGAAGGTCCCCGCGCCCGCACCCCGGGCGCCCCATGCCTCCACCTCAGAGCATCCTGGCCGCACGCGGACGCCGTCCGCGCGCTCCCGCCGCCCCGCTGGGGCCCGGCACCACCTCCTCCGGGCGCGCCTCCGCCACACCGGGCCGCTCGCCCCACCGGCATCTGCCCCCCCCCCGCAGCGCCCCGAGCTCCTCGCCGCACCCCTACGCGCCCTCCCCGCGTCCACACCCCGCCCCCTGGGTTGCCACCCCTGCCCGGACGGACGTATAACGTTGCAAGCCCGGCCGGAGGACTCGTGCCGGGGCCACGGCTCCGGCACCGGGCGCGCACCGACCGGTCCAGGCTCGGCAGCCCACCGGAAGGAACCTCGTGCGGGTCAGCCTCAAGGACGTCGCCGCGCACGCGGGCGTGTCCATCAAGACCGTCTCCAACGTGGTGAACAACTATCCGTACGTCACTCCCGCGATGCGCGAGCGGGTGCAGCGGGCGATCGACGAGCTCGGGTACCGGCCCAACCTCACCGCACGGCACCTGCGGAAGGGCCGCACGGGGATCATCGCGCTCGCCCTGCCCGAACTCGGCAACCCCTACTTCGCCGAACTCGCCGCCGCGGTCATCGACGCCGCCGCCGAGCACGACTACATCGTGCTGTTGGACCACACGCGCGGACAGCGGGAGCAGGAGGTCCTCGTCAGCCAGGGGTTCCGCGCCCGGGTGATCGACGGCCTGATCCTCAGCCCGATCGAACTCGAGGCGGAGGACCTGCGCGACCGGGCCGAGCACGTGCCCCTGGTGCTGCTCGGCGAGCGGCACTACGACCTGCCGTACGACCACATCGCCGTGGACAACGTCGCCGCCGCACGCACCGCCGTCCGGCACCTGATCGCGCTCGGCCGCCGGGAGGTGGCGTTCATCGGCGCGCGGCAGGGCCACAACGAGCCCGCCCAGTTGCGTGTCCGGGGCTGGCGGGAGGAGCTCATGGCGGCCGGGCGGTCCGCCGACGACGGCCTGGTCGCCACGACCGACGGGTGGGGCCATGCGGACGGTGCGGCGGCCATGGCCCGCATCCTGGACACCGGCCGGCGGCCCGACGCGGTGTTCGCGTACAACGACCCGGTGGCCATCGGGGCGATGCGGGTGCTGCACGAGCGCGGCCTCCGGATTCCCGAGGACGTCGCCGTCGTCGGCTTCGACGACGTGATCGAGGGGCGGTTCGGCATGGTGAGCCTCACGTCGATCTCTCCGGACAAGGAGGCCATCGCACGACTCGCCGTGGAGTCGATCCTGCGGCGGCTTGAGGGCGAGGCCCCCGAGCCTCGGCGGATCTGGGCGGAGTACCGGCTGATCGAGCGCGAGAGCACGAGGGGCCGGGTCCCGGGGGCGGACTCGCCGGCGGGCTGACGCAGACGACCCGCCGAGGAACCGGCGTTCCGGGAGGTCTTCGCCGGCCTACGCGGAGGAGGGTGTGCCCGTGGTCCGGTGCCCGCGCTTCGGCTCGGTGGGCTCACGCCGCTTGAGCCCTGCCGCGACCGGGCGCGCACCCCGGCCCGGCATCCCTGCTCCGGCGCGGCGCGCGGGCAGTTCCGCAGCCCCGCTCGGACGCGGCGCGCCCGCGGCCCGGCGTCCCCCGCTCCCCGACAGCGCGCCCGCACCCCGGGTCCGCAGCCGGGACCGAGGACGCCGATGGTCTTGTGACCCGTGCTTACAACGTTGTAACGTCGCTCACCGCAAGCCGCCGACGGGTTCCCGCGCCGCCCGCGGACGGCGGTCCGGCCTCCCCGCCCGCCGGTGTCCCCGCCCGCCGGCGGCCGCGTCCGGCTCGGCTCCGCGTCGGCCCCGCCCGCACGGTGCGGCCCCGGCCGGGTGTCTCCCCGTCCCGTCCCGCAAGGAGGAGATCTTGCCCGTCCCCGCCCTGTCGTCCGCCCCCTTCGGCGCCACCCCGTCCGGCACGCCCGTCGAACGCTGGGTGCTGCGCAGCCCGAGCGGAGTCGAGGCCGCCGTGCTGACCTACGGCGCCGTGCTGCACTCGCTGCGCGTCCCCGGCCGCTACGACCCCCGGCCCGCCGAGGTGGTGCTGGGGCTGCCGGACGCGGCGCAATACGCGGCCCAGGGGGCCTATCTGGGCGCCGTCGTGGGGCGCTTCGGCAACCGCATCGCCGAGGGCGTCTTCACCCTCGACGGGACGGCGTACCGGGTGCCCGCCAACGACCGCGGGAACGCCCTGCACGGAGGCCCGGACGGCTTCGACCGGCGGGTGTGGAGGGCGGAACCGGGCCGCCGGCCGGACGGCGCGCCGAGCCTGCGGCTGCACCTGGTCAGCCCGGACGGCGACCAGGGGTTCCCCGGCACGCTGGAGGCGTCCGTCACCTACACCCTCGCCGAGGACGGCTCCCTGAGCCTGGACTACCGCGCCGTCACCGACCGCTCCACCGTGGTGAACCTGACCCACCACGCCTACTTCAACCTCTCCGGCGACCCGGGCCGCAGCGTGCTGGAGCAGCGGCTGACCCTGGAGGCCGACGCCTACCTGCCCATCGACCCGACGGGCATCCCGCTGCCCGGCGCCCCCGCCGCGGTGGCGGGGACCCCGTTCGACTTCACCCGCCCGCACCGGGTCGGCGACCGGGCCGGCGAGGCCGACGAGCAGCTGGCCCGGGGCGGCGGGTACGACCACTGCTGGGTGCTGCGCGCCCGTCCGCGGCGGGGCCCCGGCCTGGCGCGGGCCGCCCGGCTGGAGGATCCGGCGAGCGGCCGCGTCCTCGACGTGCACACCACCGAGCCCGGACTGCAGCTGTACACGGGCCAGTTGCTCGACGGAACGCTCACCGACACCGCGGGACGCCGCCTCGGCGCCCATGCGGGGATCTGCCTGGAGACCCAGCACTTCCCGGACTCCCCCAACCGCCCCGACTTCCCCAGCACCGTCCTGCGGCCGGGCCGACCGCTGCGCAGCCGCACGGTGCTGTCGTTCCCCCACATCGGCCGCCGCGCCGAGTCAGGTCGTGCGCAAGGGGTTTACAGCCCTCTTCCAACGATGTAAAACCCTCGTGCGGACACTGCAGTCGGCACACCAGCCCCACGAGGCCACCGCCTCACCGCTTGCCTGCTGTCACGCCTCATGTTTCCAGCGCCACCGGATCGGGGTCACCATGAAGCGCACCATTCACCGTCCTCAGCTCCTCACCCGCCCGGTTGTCGTGGCCCTGGCAGCCGCCGTGGTCCTGACCGCCGGCGCCTGCACGAAGTCCGAGGACGAGGCGTCGGCGGCGCCGAGCGGCTCCTCCGCCGCCGACGCCGGGCAGCAGGTCGTCACCCCCGAGCCGGGCGGCAAGAACTGCACCGCCGACGCCTACGGCGCGAAGAAGATCGACCTGAAGAGCGCCACGGTCGGTTTCTCGCAGTCGGAGAAGGAGGCGAACCCCTTCCGGATCGCCGAGACGAAGTCCATCAAGGACGAAGCCGGCAAGCGGGGCGTGAAGCTGCTGACCGCCAACGCCCAGTCCCAGTTCTCCAAGCAGATCAGCGACGTGCAGGACCTCCTGGCCAAGGGCGCCGACCTGCTGGTCGTCGCGCCTCTCAACTCCGACGGCTGGGAGCCGGTCCTGCGGGCCGCCGCCGCCAAGCACGTGCCCATCGTCACCATCGACCGCAAGATCAACGCCACCGCCTGCAAGGACTATGTGAGCTTCATAGCCTCCGACTTCGTCGAGCAGGGCAAGCGCGCGGCCGACCAGATGATCGAGGCGACCGGGGGCAAGGGCGAGATCGCGATCCTGCTGGGCGCGGCGGGCAACAACGTCACCACCGAGCGGACCAAGGGCTTCAAGGACCGCATCGCCGAGAAGGCGCCCGGCCTCAAGGTCGTCTTCCAGCAGACGGGCGACTTCACGCGGGAGAAGGGCCAGCAGGTCACCGAGCAGCTGATCCAGTCCAAGCCCGGCATCAAGGGGATCTACGCCGAGAACGACGAGATGGGTCTCGGCGCGGAAGCCGCCCTGAAGGGCGCGGGCAAGAAGCCCGGGGCCGTCAAGATCGTCACCGTGGACGGCACCCGCAACGCGGTCCAGGCCATCGCGGACGGCTGGATCAGCGGTGTGATCGAGTCCAACCCGCGGTTCGGGCCGCTCGCGTTCCAGACCCTGGAGGCGTTCACGCAGGGCAAGCCGGTCCCGCAGGACATCGTCATCCAGGACGGCGCGTACGACGCGAAGAACGCCCGGCAGGACCTCGGCAAGGCCTACTGACCACCCCGCGCGGGCGTCCGGGAAGACGTCGTCCAGGAGGAGCACTCCGGCCGGGTTGCCGGCGAAGGGGCGGTCGGTGAAGGCGTCCACG
>NZ_JBEXTB010000031.1:0-80452 GCF_040613915.1 Streptomyces sp. NPDC006193 | reverse complement strand
GGGCGCGGGCCGGCGGGGCGGGCCGGACGGCTCCTCCGCGTAGAACTCCGCCTGCGTGGGGGCGGGGTGGGGCACGGGCTCACCGACACCTCGCACCCCCTGCCCGTACGGGGCAGGGGGCGCCGCCGGCCGTCGGGGGGCCGCTACTTCACCGGCTCCGGCTCCGGCGCGGCGGCCGAGTCGGCCGTGCCGGCCGGGGGCTCGTCGTCCGGGACCGGGGTCCGGACGGAGTCCAGCAGCAGCTGGGCCACGTCCACGACCTGGATCGACTCCTTCGCCTTGCCGTCGTTCTTCTTGCCGTTCACCGAGTCGGTGAGCATGACCAGGCAGAAGGGGCAGGCCGTCGAGACGATGTCCGGGTCGAGGGAGAGGGCCTCGTCGACGCGCTCGTTGTTGATGCGCTTGCCGATCCGCTCCTCCATCCACATCCGGGCGCCGCCGGCGCCGCAGCAGAAGCCGCGCTCCTTGTGCCGGTGCATCTCCTCGTTGCGCAGGCCCGGGACCTTGCCGATGATCTCGCGCGGGGGCGTGTAGATCTTGTTGTGGCGGCCCAGGTAGCACGGGTCGTGGTAGGTGATGATGCCCTCGACCGGGGTGACCGGGATCAGCTTGCCCTCGTCCACCAGGTGCTGCAGCAGCTGGGTGTGGTGGATGACCTCGTAGTCGCCGCCGAGCTGCGGGTACTCGTTGCCGAGCGTGTTGAGGCAGTGCGGGCAGGTGGCGACGATCTTCTTCGCCGACTTCGGCTTCCTGGTGGCCGGGTCGTCGTCGTCCTCGCCGAAGGCCATGTTCAGGGCGGCCACGTTCTCCATGCCGAGCTCCTGGAACAGGGGCTCGTTGCCGAGGCGGCGGGCGGAGTCGCCGGTGCACTTCTCGTCGCCGCCCATGATCGCGAACTTGACGCCCGCGATGTGCAGCAGCTCGGCGAAGGCCTTGGTGGTCTTCTTGGCGCGGTCCTCCAGGGCGCCGGCGCAGCCGACCCAGTACAGGTACTCGACCTCGGTGAGGTCCTCGATGTCCTTGCCGACGACCGGGACCTCGAAGTCGACCTCCTTGGTCCACTCCAGGCGCTGCTTCTTGGCCAGACCCCAGGGATTGCCCTTCTTCTCCAGGTTCTTGAGCATCGTGCCGGCCTCGGAGGGGAAGGCGCTCTCGATCATGACCTGGTAGCGGCGCATGTCGACGATGTGGTCGACGTGCTCGATGTCCACCGGGCACTGCTCGACGCAGGCGCCGCAGGTGGTGCAGGACCACAGGACGTCGGGGTCGATGACGCCGTTCTCCTCGGCGGTGCCGATCAGCGGGCGCTCGGCCTCGGCCAGGGCGGCGGCGGGGACGTCCTGGAGCTGCTCCGCGGACGCCTTCTCCTCGCCCTCGGCGTTCTTGCCGCCGCCGGCCAGCAGGTACGGGGCCTTGGCGTGGGCGTGGTCCCGCAGGGACATGATCAGCAGCTTGGGGGAGAGGGGCTTGCCGGTGTTCCAGGCGGGGCACTGCGACTGGCAGCGGCCGCACTCGGTGCAGGTGGAGAAGTCCAGCAGGCCCTTCCAGGAGAACTGCTCGACCTGGGAGACGCCGAAGACGTCGTCCTCGCCCGGGTCCTCGAAGTCGATCGGCTTGCCGCCCGAGGTCATCGGCTGCAGGGCGCCCAGGGCCGTCGAGCCGTCGGCGTTCCGCTTGAACCAGATGTTCGGGAACGCCAGGAAGCGGTGCCAGGCCACACCCATGTTCGTGTTGAGCGAGACCGTGATCATCCAGATCATGGTCGTGCCCAGCTTGATCATGGCGAAGAGGTAGGTGAGGTTCTGCAGCGTGGTGAGGCTCAGGCCCTTGAGCGCCAGGATCAGCGGGTACGAGGCGAAGTACCCGGCCTCGTAGTGGTCCACGTGGTGCAGGGCGCCTTCGAGGGCCCGCAGGACGTAGATCGCCAGGCCGATGGTGAGGATGACGTACTCGACGAAGTACGCCTGGCCCATCTTGGAGCCCGCGAAGCGGGACTTGCGGCCGGGCTTGGACGGCAGGCTGAGCAGGCGGATCACGATCAGCACGGCGATGCCGAGGGTGGTCATCGAGCCGATGAACTCGATGTAGAGCTCGTACGGCAGGAAGCCGCCGAGGAGCGGCAAGGTCCAGTCCGCCCGGAAGAGCTGCCCGTAGGCGTTGACGATGGTCGGCGGCAGCGTCAGGAAGCCGATGGCCACGAACCAGTGGGCGACGCCGACGATTCCCCAGCGGTTCATGCGGGTGTGGCCGAGGAACTCCCGGACCAGGGTCACGCTGCGCTGGTACGGGTTGTCGGTCCGGGTGCCGGCGGGGACGGGCTGGCCCAGCCTGAAGTACCGGACGAACTGTCCGATGGCGCGGGCGAGCAGGGCGACGCCGACCACGGTCAGGACCAGCGACACGATGATCGCGGCGAGTTGCATGGGGGCTCCTGAGGCGGCCTGAGGATTCAGGAAACTACTAAGCGGTAACTTATGCAGTTCGTCTGAGACTACCCCCATCTTCCGCCGGGATGCAGCCGGGCGCGGGGTGATCTGGGTCGCCGCCCGGCAATCAGATCGTGTTATTCGTACCGAATTGATACTTTCGCCCCTACCTTAGAGCCGTGCTCTACGGGATCGCCGCCGCCACCGCCGCCCTGCTCCTCACCGCCGTGCTCGCGGCGGCGCTCCGGCTGCCCGCCCTGAGGGCCTCGATCCTCGACCGGCGCAGGCAGCGGCCCCTTCCGCTGCTCGGCGGCCTCGCCGTCGTGATCGTCACCTGCCTCGTCGCCTGGACGGGGGAGTGGACCCGGATCGCCCCGCTCGGCGACGGGGTCGGCAGGCTGCTGTGGGCCGCCGCCGGCCTCGCCGCGCTCGGCCTGGTGGCCGACGTCTGGCGGCTGCGCGCGCGGGTGCTCGCCGCCGGCACGGCCGCGGCGGCGGTCTGCGTGGTGCCGTACGACGAGACGGGCCTGCCGGGCGGGGTGCTGGCCGTCGGCTGGATCGTCCTCGCGACCGTCGCCTTCAAGGGGCTCGACCACGCCGACGGGCTGGCCGGGACGGTGGGGGTGGTCACCGCCTTCGGCGCCGGGGCCTGTGCCGCCGCCGAGGTGATGGACGGGCTCGCGGTGCTGCTCAGCGTGGTCGCCGCCGCCCTCACCGGCTTCCTCATGCACAACTGGCCTCCCGCCCGGATCGGACTGGGCGCCTGCGGCTCGCTGTTCACCGGGTTCGTGCTGTCCTCGGCGGTCGTCCTCACGCGCGCGGGGTACGAGATCGGACCGAGCGCGGCCGTGGTCTTCTGCCTCGGCGCCGTCGCCGCCGCCGACGCCCTCCTGGTGGTCCTCTCCCGCGGGCTGGCCCGGCGGCCGCTGCTGCGGCGGGGCCCGGACCATCTCGCGCACCGGCTGCGGCGGGCGGGGCTCACCCCGCAGGGCTCGGTCGTGCTGCTGGGGGCCGGCTCGTTCTCCGCGGTGCTCGTGGGGGTGCTCGTGCACACCGGCTGGACCGGGGAGAGGGCCGTGTGCTGGGTGGCCGGAACGGCGGTCCTCGCCGTGCTCGTACTCCTTCTCATTCCCGTGCCGCATCCGCGTCGGGCGGTTCCTTCGCAGGTCAGGGGGCCGTTGCGCGTAAGGAAGGGATAAGAGTTGAGTCCGGCCGACTCATGTCTGTTGACCCGTGGCATCTCCTCATGCACACTTGAGCCTGTTCCACTCAAGTCAGCTGGAGGAATCAACCATGGCACGTGCGGTCGGCATCGACCTGGGCACGACTAACTCCGTCGTCAGCGTTCTGGAGGGCGGCGAGCCCACCGTCATCACCAACGCCGAGGGTGCCAGGACCACGCCGTCCGTCGTCGCCTTCGCCAAGAACGGCGAGGTGCTCGTCGGCGAGGTGGCCAAGCGGCAGGCGGTCACCAACGTCGACCGGACCATCCGGTCCGTGAAGCGGCACATGGGCACCGACTGGAAGATCTCGCTCGACGGCAAGGACTTCAACCCGCAGCAGATCTCCGCGTTCATCCTGCAGAAGCTCAAGCGGGACGCCGAGGCCTACCTGGGCGAGAAGGTGACCGACGCGGTCATCACCGTCCCGGCGTACTTCAACGACTCCGAGCGCCAGGCGACGAAGGAGGCCGGCGAGATCGCCGGTCTGAACGTCCTGCGCATCGTCAACGAGCCGACCGCGGCCGCGCTCGCCTACGGCCTCGACAAGGACGACCAGACGATCCTCGTCTTCGACCTGGGCGGCGGCACCTTCGACGTGTCCCTGCTGGAGATCGGCGACGGCGTCGTCGAGGTGAAGGCCACCAACGGCGACAACCACCTCGGCGGCGACGACTGGGACCAGCGCGTCGTCGACTACCTGGTCAAGCAGTTCCAGGCCGGCCACGGCGTGGACCTGTCCAAGGACAAGATGGCTCTGCAGCGTCTGCGCGAGGCCGCGGAGAAGGCGAAGATCGAGCTGTCCTCCTCCACCGAGACCTCGATCAACCTGCCGTACATCACCGCGTCGGCCGAGGGCCCGCTGCACCTGGACGAGAAGCTCACCCGCGCCCAGTTCCAGCAGCTGACCGCCGACCTGCTGGAGCGCTGCAAGACGCCGTTCCACAACGTCATCAAGGACGCCGGCATCTCCATCAACGAGATCGACCACGTCGTCCTGGTCGGCGGCTCCACCCGCATGCCCGCCGTCGCCGAGCTCGTCAAGGAGCTGACCGGCGGCAAGGAGGCCAACAAGGGCGTGAACCCGGACGAGGTCGTCGCCATCGGCGCCTCGCTCCAGGCCGGTGTCCTCAAGGGCGAGGTCAAGGACGTCCTGCTGCTCGACGTCACCCCGCTGTCCCTCGGCATCGAGACCAAGGGCGGCATCATGACCAAGCTGATCGAGCGCAACACCACGATCCCGACCAAGCGCTCGGAGATCTTCACCACGGCCGAGGACAACCAGCCGTCGGTGCAGATCCAGGTCTACCAGGGCGAGCGCGAGATCGCGGCCTACAACAAGAAGCTCGGCATGTTCGAGCTGACCGGTCTGCCGCCGGCGCCCCGCGGCGTCCCGCAGATCGAGGTCTCCTTCGACATCGACGCCAACGGCATCATGCACGTCACGGCGAAGGACCTCGGCACCGGCAAGGAGCAGAAGATGACCGTCACCGGCGGCTCCTCGCTCCCGAAGGAAGAGGTCGACCGCATGCGCGAGGAGGCCGAGCGCTACGCGGAGGAGGACCACAAGCGCCGCGAGGCCGCCGAGGCCCGCAACCAGGGCGAGCAGCTCGTCTACCAGACGGAGAAGTTCCTCAAGGACAACGAGGACAAGGTCCCCGGCGAGATCAAGACCGAGGTCGAGGCCGCGGTCGGCGAGCTGAAGGAAGCCCTCAAGGGCGAGGACACCGCCGAGATCCGCAGCGCCACCGAGAAGGTCGCGGCCGTCTCGCAGAAGCTTGGCCAGGCCATGTACGCCGACGCCCAGGCGGCGCAGGCCGCGGGCGGCGCGTCCGCCGGCGCCGGTGACGCCAAGGCCGACGACGACGTCGTGGACGCCGAGATCGTGGACGACGAGCGCAAGGACGGTGCCGCGTGACGGAGGAGACCCCGGGCTTCGAGGAGAAGCCCGACGTCCCCTCCGGCGCCACCCCCGACGACGCCGAGTCGAAGGCCGCCCCCGAGGAGGGGGCGGCCCCGGCCGGGGACGCACACGCGGACGCGGGCCTGGTCGCCCAGCTGGACCAGGTGCGCACGGCGCTCAACGAGCGCACGGCGGACCTCCAGCGGGTCCAGGCCGAGTACCAGAACTACCGCCGCCGGGTCGAGCGCGACCGGATCGCGGTCAAGGAGATCGCCATCGCGAACCTCCTGACCGAACTCCTGCCCGTGCTCGACGACATCGGCCGCGCGCGGGAGCACGGCGAACTCGTCGGCGGCTTCAAGTCGGTGGGCGAGTCGCTGGAGACCGTCGCGGCCAAGATGGGCCTGCAGCAGTTCGGCAAGGAGGGCGAGCCCTTCGACCCGACGATCCACGAGGCCCTGATGCACTCCTACGCGCCGGACGTCACCGAGACGACCTGCGTGGCGATCCTGCAGCCGGGGTACCGCATCGGCGAGCGCACCATCCGCCCCGCGCGGGTGGCCGTCGCCGAGCCGCAGCCCGGCGCGCAGACCGCCAAGGCCGAGGGCGCCGAGGAGAACACCGAGGCGGGCGGCGACGACAAGGAGAACGGTGGCCCGGAGGAGGGCTGACGTAATCACTGAAGACAGGAAGGAGGGGCGTCGGGGATGAGCACCAAGGACTTCATCGAGAAGGACTACTACAAGGTCCTCGGCGTCCCCAAGGACGCCACCGAGGCCGAGATCAAGAAGGCGTACCGGAAGCTCGCCCGCGAGTTCCACCCGGACGCCAACAAGGGCAACGCCAGGGCCGAGGAGCGTTTCAAGGAGATCTCCGAGGCGAACGACGTCCTCGGCGACCCCAAGAAGCGCAAGGAGTACGACGAGGCGCGCGCCCTGTTCGGCAACGGCGGCTTCCGCCCCGGGCCGGGCGCGGCCGGCGGCTCCTTCAACTTCGACCTGGGCGACCTCTTCGGGGGCGCGGCCCAGGGCGGGGGCTTCGGCGGCGGAATCGGTGACGTCTTCGGGGGCCTGTTCAACCGGGGCGCGGCCGGCGGCCGTACCCAGCCGCGGCGCGGCCAGGACGTGGAGTCCGAGGTCACGCTGAGCTTCACGGAGGCCATCGAGGGCGCCACGGTGCCCCTGCGGATGTCCTCCCAGGCGCCCTGCAAGGCCTGTTCGGGCACCGGCGACGAGAACGGCACACCGCGCGTGTGCCCGACCTGCGTCGGCACCGGCCAGGTCGCGCGGGGCTCCGGCGGCGGCTTCTCGCTGACCGACCCGTGCCCCGACTGCAAGGGGCGCGGTCTGATCGCCGAGCACCCCTGCGCGGAGTGCAAGGGCAGCGGGCGCGCCAAGTCGTCCCGGACCATGCAGGTCCGCATCCCCGCGGGGGTGACCGACGGCCAGCGCATCCGGCTGCGCGGCAAGGGCGCGCCGGGCGAGCGGGGCGGTCCGGCGGGCGACCTGTACGTGGTCGTGCACGTCGGCGAGCACCCGGTGTTCGGGCGCAAGGGCGACAACCTCACCGTCACCGTGCCGGTGACGTTCGCCGAGGCGGCTCTCGGCGGCGAGGTGCGGGTGCCGACCCTGGGCGGCCCGGCCGTCACCCTGAAGCTGCCGCCCGGCACCCCGAACGGCCGTACGATGCGGGCGCGGGGCAAGGGCGCGGTCCGCAAGGACGGCACCCGCGGCGACCTGTTGGTCACCGTCGAGGTGAGTGTCCCCAGGGACCTGTCGGGGAAGGCTCGCGACGCGCTGGAGGCGTATCGCGAGGCGACCGCGGGTGAGGACCCGCGGGCGGAGCTGTTCGAGGCCGCGAAGGGAGCTTGAGAGGGATGGATGGCCGTCGACGTAATCCGTATGAACTGACCGAGGAGACCCCGGTCTACGTCATCTCGGTGGCGGCCCAGCTCTCCGGACTCCACCCGCAGACGCTGCGCCAGTACGACCGTCTGGGCATCGTCTCGCCGGACCGCACCGCGGGCCGGGGCCGGCGGTATTCGGCCCGTGACATCGAACTGCTCCGCCAGGTGCAGCAGTTGTCCCAGGACGAGGGCATCAACCTGGCCGGCATCAAGCGAATCATCGAACTGGAGAACCAGGTCGCCGCGCTCCAGTCCCGGGTCGCGGAGCTGGAGGCGGCCCTGGACGGCGCGGCGGCGGCCATGCGGCAGCGCGAGGCCGCCGTGCACGCCTCCTACCGGCGCGACCTGGTCCCGTACCAGGAGGTGCAGCAGACCAGCGCGCTGGTGGTGTGGCGGCCCAAGCGGCAGCCGCAGGACTGAGTGGAACGGCGAGGGGCCGGGAGGAGATGTGTCCTCCCGGCCCCTTTCGCCGTTCCTGCGCAACTCGTGGCGTTCCAGGGGGGTTCGGCGGTGTCCGTTCGGGTGCGCCGCCCGTGCGGCGGGCCCGGCGGCGGCCCCCGGTGAGGGACTGCGTCTGGCTGACTTCGTTCGGTCTTCTGATCGAGTCGGGAAGCGGCTCCACGCTGCCGTGATCACGGTCCGTGAGGGCGCGGGCCGTGTGCGCGGACCGCTGTCCGTCGTGAACTCCCCTTGCATGAAAGGTCCGTGAAGGTCCCTCGCGGAGGGTGCGCACAACCTCCACAGTGACAGCCGAGCGTGGTGTTGCGCACTCGTTAAGTGATTTTCCTTGACGCAGGGTGGGGCGTCCGCGTTGTCTTTTCAGACACCTGGGTCGTATTGCAGCACCCACGTCCGGAACGCACCTGAAGTGAGCCCTCGTATGCGACGTATCGCCCTGTCCGTGGCCGTGTCCACGATCACCCTCTCGCTCGCCGGCTGTGGCGTGCTGAACGCGACGGAGGACGGTGCGAGCGCAAGCCCCACCATGGGCGACGACATCACCGTGGGCCTGCTGCTGCCCGAGAAGGCGAACACCCGCTACGAGAAGTTCGACTACCCCATCATCCGGGACAAGGTCGCCGAACTCACCCGCAAGCAGGGCAAGGTGAAGTACGCCAACGCCGACGCGAGCGCCGCCCGGCAGGCCGAGCAGATGCAGAGCATGATCGACGCCAAGGTCGACCTCATCCTGCTGGACGCGGTCGACTCGCACGCCGTCGCCGGCCAGGTGAAGAAGGCCAAGGACGCGGGCATCCCGGTCATCGCCTACGACCGCCTCGCCGAGGGCCCGATCGACGCCTACGTCTCCTTCGACAACGAACTCGTCGGCGAGGTGCAGGGCCGCACCCTGCTGGAGGCCCTGGGGCCGGGCCTCGACTCCTCCGACAAGGTCGTCATGGTGAACGGCTCGCCCACCGACCCGAACGCCAAGCAGTTCAAGGAGGGCGCGCTCTCCGAGCTGAACGGCAAGGTGGACATCGCGGAGAGCTACGACACCGTGGACTGGAAGCCGGAGAACGCCGAGGCCAACATGGCCAGGGCGATCGCCCGGCTCGGCAAGGACAACATCGCGGGCGTCTACGCCGCGAACGACGGCATGGCCGGCGGCGTGATCAAGGCCCTGAAGGCGGCCGGCGTCACCGACCTGCCCCCGATCACCGGCCAGGACGCCGAACTGGACGCCGTGCAGCGGGTCGTGGCCGGCGAGCAGTACATGAGCGTCTACAAGTCCTACCCGGACGAGGCCGAGGCCGCCGCGCAGATGGCCGTCACCAAGCTCCAGGGCAAGGGCATCCAGTTCGACGCCCTCACCCGGGACCGGGTCGACAGCCCCACCGCCAAGGACATCCCGTCCAGGCTGGTCCAGGTGAGCGCGCTGACCAAGCGCACCGTCAAGGACACGGTCGTCGCGGACGGCATCTACACCGTCGACGACATCTGCACCGCCCGGTACAAGGCGGCCTGCGCGGCGATCGGCCTGAAGTAGCCCCCCGTCCGCACGCGGACGCCCTTCCGCGTCCCGGCGTCCCTCCCGGCGCCGCGCCACCCCCGTGGGCGCGGCGCCGCGGCCCGGGCGGGGCGGGTGAGCCCGCGTCGAGGCCGCTCAGGTGCCGTGGCGCCGGCGGGGTAGGCGGGAAGGATGATGCCGAAGGGGCCGATGTGCCACCGCCGCCGGCAGAGGGCGGCGTGCGGGGCTGAGCGTGGTCGAAACCCGGTCACGGCGACGGTGTCCGGCCGCCGCCGTCCCGCAAGCCGTGTTGCGGACCCCGTCGGCGCCGCGCATAGTTGCGCTGCGGAAGTGGCAGCACACCGGGGGTGAAATGGGCGATGGCCGGGCACGGGACGGAGGAGCATCCTCACGGTGCCGACCGGCTGTGCGAGGCCGGGGACCGTGTGTATTCCCGGGCCGTACGCCGGGGCCGGGTACCGCGCACGGACGCCGAACCGGTGCCCTGCCTGCTGGACCTGGCCCTGCTGCACCCGGACCCCGACGACATGGACTGGCTGGTGCCGACCTCCCCGCAGGAGGTCATGACCCGGCTGCTGCGGGGGGTCTACGACGAGGTCAGCGAGAGCCAGCGGCGGGTGGGCTCGGCGGTGGCCGCCTTCGAGTGGTACGCGGGCCTGGGCCGGCAGCCGCGGACGCTGACGACCTCCGCCGAGGGCAGCGCGATCCGCGTCCTGGACGGGCTTGCGCGCATCCAGGCCGCGATGGACGAGGCCACCGAGGCGTGCACCACCGAGGTGCTCACCGTGCAGCCCGGCGGCATCCGGCGGGAGGCCGAGCTGACCGAGGGCCTGCACCGGGCGGTGGCCCTGCGCGGCCGGGGCGTGCGCATGCGCGACCTGTACACCCATGTGGCCCGGCACGGCCAGGGCCTGCTCAACTACCTGGAGCTGATGGGCGACGCGGTCGAGGCCCGCACCCTGGACGAGGTCATCGACCGGCTCATCCTCTTCGACCGCACGGTGGCCTTCATCCCGGCCAACGCGGACCGCACGATGGCGCTGGAACTGCGCCACCCGGCCCTAATCGACTACCTGGTGACGGTCTTCGAGCGGCTCTGGCGGCTGGCCATCCCGCTCACCGCCCCCCTGCCCGACACCGGCATCGAGGGCATCTCGCACCGTGAGCAGTCCATCGCCGCGCTGCTCGCCGAGGGCCACCAGGACGCGGTGATCGCCGAGCGGCTCGGCATCAGCGTGCGCACCTGCCGGGCGCACATCGCCCGCCTGTCGGAGACGCTCGGCGCGGCCAGCCGTACCCAGCTCGGCGTCCGCATCGCCCAGGTCGGCCTGGACGGTCACCGGCCGCCGCCGACCACCGCCCTCACCGGTCCCGACCGGGGATCCCCGAGCGTGCGATGAGACCCCCGCGCGCCCGGCCGTCGCCGCCGGGGCGGGGTGGGTGGCGGCCGAGTCGGCGGCCCGCACGGCCCGGGGGCCGGATGCGCCAGAACGGCTCCAGGAGGGCCACCAGGCGCGCCTGTGGGCGCAGTTCCTCGGCGACGCGGGCACGTGCGTGCCGTTCCGCGCCCGCCGCGCACACCGGTTGCGCGGGACGGGGGCGGTCGTACGGGGGCGGTCGTACGGGGGCCGCTGTACGGGGCCGTGGCGGTCGGCTCCGGGCCCGGGTCACCGGGGTCGGTGGTCCCGGTCCAGGATGCCGGACTGGGCGATGAGGTAGCCGAGTTGGGCGCGGCTGCCGCTGCCGAGGGCCTGGGCGAGCTTGGCGATGTGGGCCCGGCAGGTGCGGACGTTCATGCCGAGGCGGCGGGCGATCGCCTCGTCGACGTGGCCCTCGACGAGGAGTTTGGCGATGGAGTGCTGGATCTCGGTGATGCCGCCGGGCGCCGCCTCGTACGGGGCGCCGGCGCTGAGCGGGACCGCCCGGTCCCACATGAACTCGAACACCTTGATCAGGTAGCGGACCAGGCCCGGGTGGCGGAGCTCCAGGGCGACCTGGCGGTCGTCGCTGATGGGGATGAACGCCACCGTCTCGTCGCAGACGATGAGCCGGTCCACCAGTTCGTCGATGGTGCGGTACTCCGCCTTGCCGTTGGTGAACTGGTCGACGTAGGCGAGCCGGTCGGGGCTGTACCGGGCGGTGTGCTGGTAGAGCGTCCGGATGCGCACCCCGCGTTCGATGAGCGGCTTGTCGCGTTCCAGGCCCTCGATGAGCCGCTGTTCGGGGCGGCGCCGGCCGCTCGGCTGCACCGTCAGCATCTCCGTACGGCACTGGGCGGTGGCCAGGTCGAGGGCCGCGTTGATCCGGTCGAGCCCCTCCAGGACCGTGATCGAGTGGGTCGGCGCGCTCTCCTGGGTGCTGAGGGCCATGAACGGCTCGAAGGCGTCCGCCAGAGCGACGGACAGCCGCCGCCGTTCGGTGATCTCCCGCTCCAGGGGGTGGAGCCGCTGGGCCAGGGCCAGGGCCGGCGGAACCGGGCGGAGCCAGTCGGCGTCGTCCGGGTCGGGGTGGAGGAGGGCGAAATCCATCAGGCAGGGCGCGGTCTCGGCGTCCGACCGGGCGATGCGTCCGGTGCGCAACGCCGTCGCATAGAGACGGTTCCCTTCCTCACACAAGTCGGTAACCGCATGGGGATGTGTCGCCTTAGTCCCATTTGTTGCCAAATCTCCACCCCCCAGGGTCCTGAACGTGCAGGAACATGATGCACCGATCGTGTGGTCATGACGTGCCCGAATGAGCCATCGTCTTACTCGACGGGGGAAGAGGGGACCTTCAAGTGAGGACGAAGCCGACTATGAGTAAGAGAATGCTTCGCTCGGTGCTTGTCGCCGCCTTCTCCGCCGTTGCGGCCCTCGGGACGTTGGCCGGCCTCTCCGGCGTGCAGGGGGACGGTCACGGGGCGAGTGGTGCTCGGACGACGGGGACGGTTGCTGTCGGCGTCGAGACTCCGGTCAGCACGGATGACAGCGTCTGGGACTGACTATGACTACTCCACCCGACGACCGGTCCTTCCGCCGGGAGATGGCCACCGCCTACCGCTCCGGCTGGCACTTCATCGATCTGGTCACCGCCATCCCCCACAGCGGTGACTCGCTGATGGTGACCGTGTTCGGCGAGCCGGTCGTCGTCACGCGGGACGAGGACGGAGACGTACGGGCGTTCCGGTGCCTGCGCAAGCCGCGTGGCGCGCCGCAGCCGGTGCGCTGTGCCATCCGCTACGGAATGATCTTCGTGAACCTGGACCAGCGGGACCACCGGCTGTGCGAGCCGGCGGATTCCGACCTGAGGACCATCTCTGCCACCCCCCGCAGTGCCTGACGCGATTCCCCCGTCGTAACAGATCGCTCAGGCGCTTCCCCCCGCAGCGGCGTCACCGTGACCTGAACACGGTGACGCCGCTGCAGTTTCCGGGGGGTGCGCCGGGCCGCGGCGCGCCGTGCGTCAGCCGCGCCCCAGTGCCCGCTCCACCTCGATCTCGATCACCACGCGCGCCGGGTTGGGCGACGGGGTGCGCTGGTAGCGCTCGGCGTAGCGCCGCTCCGCCTCCCTGACCCGTTCCGGCTCGGTCCGCACTCGCGCGCGCCCCTCCAGGGTGGCCCAGCGCCGGCCGTCCACCTGGCACACCGCCACCCGGGCGCCCTCCGCGCCGGCGGCGCGCACGTGCGCGGCCTTCGCGCTGGACCCGTTCGTGATCACCCGGGCCAGCCGCGCCGCCGGGTCGTACGTCACCCCGACCGGCACCACGTGCGGGCTGCCGTCGGGCCGCAGGGTGGTCAGCGTGCACAGGTGCCGTTCCCGCCAGAAGGCGAGGTACGGCTCGTCCGGGGCATCCGGGTCTACGGAGTACGAAGCCATGCCGGGAAACCTAGCCGACACCGGTGCGCCTCCCGCCTTGAGTGGAATAGACTCAACTTTGTGTACGTTGGCTGAGGCAGGACCGCAGGATCGCAGGACCGCACTGGGAGACGTGGCTGTCGTGACGACGGCGAGGAGGAGAACGCACACGTGGACGCCGAGCTGACCAACAGGAGCCGGGACGCGATCAACGCGGCCGGCAACCGGGCCGTGACCGAGGGGCACCCGGACCTCACCCCTGCTCACCTGCTGCTTGCTCTGCTCCAGGGGCAGGACAACGAGAACATCACCGACCTGCTCGCGGCCGTCGAGGCGGACCAGGCCGCCGTGCGCTCCGGCGCCGAGCGGATCCTCGCCGGCCTGCCCAGCGTGACCGGGTCCACCGTCGCGCCGCCGCAGCCCAACCGCGAACTGCTGGCCGTGATCGCCGACGCGGGCGAGCGCGCCGGGGAACTCGGCGACGAGTACCTGTCCACGGAGCACCTGCTGATCGGCATCGCCGCCAAGGGCGGCGCCGCAGGCGAGGTGCTCGTCCGGCAGGGCGCCGACGCCAGGAAGCTGCTGCAGGCCTTCAAGAAGGCCAGGGGAGGACGCCGCGTGACCACCGCCGATCCCGAGGGCCAGTACAAGGCCCTGGAGAAGTTCGGCACCGACTTCACCGCCGCCGCCCGCGAGGGCCGGCTGGATCCGGTCATCGGACGGGACCAGGAGATCCGGCGGGTCGTGCAGGTGCTCAGCCGCCGCACCAAGAACAACCCCGTGCTCATCGGTGAGCCCGGCGTCGGCAAGACCGCCGTCGTGGAGGGGCTCGCCCAGCGGATCGTCAAGGGCGACGTGCCCGAGTCGCTGAAGGACAAGCGGCTCGTCGCGCTCGATCTGGGCGCGATGGTGGCCGGCGCCAAGTACCGCGGCGAGTTCGAGGAGCGGCTGAAGGCCGTGCTCGCCGAGATCAAGGACTCCGACGGGCAGATCATCACCTTCATCGACGAGCTGCACACCGTCGTCGGGGCCGGCGCCGGCGGCGACTCCGCCATGGACGCCGGCAACATGCTCAAGCCGATGCTGGCCCGCGGCGAGCTGCGGATGGTCGGCGCCACCACCCTCGACGAGTACCGCGAGCGGATCGAGAAGGACCCGGCCCTGGAGCGGCGCTTCCAGCAGGTGCTGGTCGCCGAGCCGACCGTCGAGGACACCATCGCGATCCTGCGCGGCCTCAAGGGACGGTACGAGGCCCACCACAAGGTGCAGATCGCGGACAGCGCGCTGGTGGCCGCGGCCACCCTGTCCGACCGGTACATCACCTCCCGCTTCCTGCCGGACAAGGCCATCGACCTGGTGGACGAGGCCGCCTCCCGGCTGCGCATGGAGATCGACTCCTCCCCGGTGGAGATCGACGAGCTCCAGCGCGCCGTGGACCGGCTGAAGATGGAGGAGCTGGCGATCGCCAAGGAGACCGACCCGGCCTCCCGCGAGCGCCTGGAGAAGCTGCGCCGCGACCTCGCCGACAAGGAGGAGGAGCTGCGCGGTCTCACCGCCCGCTGGGAGAAGGAGAAGCAGTCCCTCAACCGCGTCGGCGAGCTGAAGGAACGCCTCGACGACCTGCGCGGCCAGGCCGAACGCGCCCAGCGCGACGGCGACTTCGACACCGCCGCCAAGCTGCTGTACGGGGAGATCCCGCAGCTGGAGAAGGAGCTGGAGGCCGCCTCCGCCGCCGAGGAGGAGGTCGCCCGGGACACCATGGTCAAGGAGGAGGTCGGCTCCGACGACATCGCCGACGTCGTCGCCGCCTGGACCGGCATCCCGGCCGGCCGCCTGATGGAGGGCGAGACGCAGAAGCTGCTGCGCATGGAGGAGGAACTGGGCAAGCGGCTCATCGGCCAGAACGAGGCCGTCCGGGCCGTGAGCGACGCCGTGCGGCGCTCACGGGCCGGGATCTCCGACCCCGACCGGCCCACCGGGTCCTTCCTCTTCCTCGGCCCGACCGGCGTCGGCAAGACCGAACTGGCCAAGGCGCTCGCGGACTTCCTCTTCGACGACGAGCGGGCCATGGTCCGCATCGACATGTCGGAGTACGGCGAGAAGCACAGCGTGGCCCGGCTGCTCGGCGCGCCTCCCGGCTACATCGGCTACGAGGAGGGCGGCCAGCTCACCGAGGCGGTGCGGCGGCGCCCGTACAGCGTGGTGCTGCTGGACGAGGTGGAGAAGGCGCACCCGGAGGTCTTCGACGTCCTGCTCCAGGTGCTGGACGACGGACGCCTGACGGACGGTCAGGGCCGCACGGTCGACTTCCGCAACACCATCCTGGTGCTCACCTCCAACCTCGGCAGCCAGTTCCTGGTCGACCCGCTCACCAGCGAGACGGAGAAGAGGGAGCAGGTGCTGGAGGTCGTCCGGGCCTCCTTCAAGCCGGAGTTCCTCAACCGGCTGGACGACCTGGTGGTCTTCTCGGCGCTGACCAAGCCCGAGCTGGAGCGGATCGCCCAGCTGCAGATCGCCCGGCTGGCGAAGCGGCTCGCCGAGCGGCGGCTCACGCTGGACGTCACCGGCGAGGCGCTGGCCTGGCTCGCCGAGGAGGGCCTGGACCCGGCCTACGGCGCCCGGCCGCTGCGCCGCCTGGTGCAGACCGCCATCGGCGACCGGCTCGCCAAGGAGATCCTGTCCGGCGAGATCAAGGACGGCGACACGGTCCGCGTGGACCGCGCCGCCGACGGGCTGCTGGTCGGCCCGGCGACGGGCACGATGCTGTGACCCCGTGAGCGGTGGGCTCCCTCGTCCGGCCGGCGGGCGAGGGAGCCGGCGCGTTTCGGCGGACGCCCCGGGTGTCACTCGTGCAGTGGACGTACAGCTCCCTGGCACGCGCAGGGAGAACCGGCAGGCAGCCCCTCTGTCCGCCGACGGCTGACAGGGGCGGACGGGGCTTGCCACGCCCCTCCCCCTCTGGGGGAGGATGGCGGCATCCGCATGAAGGGAAAAACACGGTGAGCATCGACCCGTCCTCGATTCCGAACTTCGGGGGCCAGCCCGAACCGCAGCCCCAAGGACCGGCGGGCCCCGTCCTTCCGGATCAGGACCTGGTGAAGCAGCTCCTCGACCAGATGGAGCTGAAGTACGTCGTCGACGAGGAGGGTGACCTCGCGGCGCCGTGGGAGCAGTTCCGCACGTACTTCATGTTCCGCGGGGAGGCCGAACAGGCCGTCTTCTCGGTGCGGACCTTCTACGACCGTCCCCACCAGATCGACGAGAAGCCGCAGCTGCTGGAGTCCATCGACGACTGGAACCGCCGCACCCTGTGGCCGAAGGTGTACACCCACACCCACGACGACGGCACCGTCCGGCTGATCGGCGAGGCCCAGATGCTGATCGGCATGGGCGTCGACATCAACCACTTCGTGTCCTCCACGGTCAGCTGGGTGCGGGCCGCGATCGAGTTCGACAAGTGGCTGGTCGAGCAGCTCGGCCTGGAGCAGGAGGTAAACGACGCGGACAAGCCCGAGGAGGACGGCGAGTAACCGCGCCGCGGCACAGCGGAGGGGCCCGGCGACGGGCCCCTTCTCACATGTTCCGCAGCCGCTGTGCCGCCTCCCGGAGCACTTCCTCCCGCTTGCAGAACGCGAACCGCACGAACGGCGCCCCCGCCTCCCGGTCGTCGTAGAAGACCGCGTTCGGGACCGCCACCACGCCCGCGCGCCGCGGCAGGGCGCGGCAGAACGCGAGGCCGTCCTTCTCGCCGAGGGGCCGGATGTCGGCGGTGACGAAGTAGGTGCCGGCCGGCCGGAACACCCCGAAGCCGGCCGCGGTCAGCCCCTCGGCGAGGATGTCCCGGCGGGCCAGCATGCCCCGGCGGAAGTCCTCGAAGTAGGAGTCGGGCAGGGCCAGGGCCTCGGCGACCGCGTACTGGAACGGCCCCGAGGACACGTACGTCAGGAACTGCTTCACCGCGCGGACCGCGGCCACCAGCTGTGGCGAGCCCGTCACCCAGCCGACCTTCCAGCCGGTGAACGAGAACGTCTTGCCCGCCGAGCCGATGCTCACCGTGCGCTCGCGCATGCCGGGGAACGCGGCGAGCGGCAGGTGCTCGGCGCCGTCGAAGACCAGGTGCTCGTAGACCTCGTCGGTCACCACCAGCAGGTTCCGCTCCACCGCCAGCTCGGCGATCGCGGCCAGCTCCGCCCGGGTGAGGACCGTGCCGGTCGGGTTGTGCGGGGTGTTGACCAGCAGCAGCCGGGTGCGGTCGGTGACGGCCGCCCGCAGCTCCTCCAGGTCCAGCCGGAAGGCGCCCTCGTGCGGGCGGAGGGTGACCGGCACCCGCCGGCCGCCCGCCATCGCGATGCCCGCCGCGTAGGAGTCGTAGTACGGCTCCAGTGCGACGACCTCGTCGCCGGGCTCGACCAGCGCCAGCAGCGCGGCCGCGATGGCCTCCGTGGCGCCGGCCGTGACCAGCACCTCGGTGTCGGGGTCGTAGGACAGGCCGTAGCGGCGCAGCTGGTGCGCGGCGATCGCGGAGCGCAGCTCCGGGACGCCGGGACCCGGCGGGTACTGGTTGCCGCGGCCGTCGCGCAGCGCCCGTACGGCGGCCTCCCGGACCTCTTCGGGCCCGTCGGTGTCGGGGAAGCCCTGGCCCAGGTTGATCGACCCGGTCGCGGCGGCGAGCGCCGACATCTCGGCGAAGATCGTCGTCCCGAACGCGGCGAGCCGGCGGTTGAGGTGGGGGCGTGCGCTGGAGGTCATGCCGGTCATCCTCCGCCCAAGCTCTGGACTTCCTCAACTCTGCTTTGGGCGCGGACGCGGGCGGGCATCCCCCGGTCACCGCGCGAGGCGCGGCAACAGGCGAGGCGCCCACGGGGGGCCGCTTCGGGGGAAGGGAAGGAGGGTGACGCCATGATCGTGGGCATCATCCTGGCGGTGGCCGTGGTGCTGTTCGTCGCGGCGGTGCGCCGCAGCCGCCGCAACCGGCACGTCCGGCTGTCGCTCGGCAGGGACGGCGGGCGCAACCGGTCGTACCGCACGTCGTCGTCATCGTCGTCATCGTCGTCTTCGTCGACGTCGCCGTCGTACACCTACGACGTGGGCGGCAGCTGGTGGGCCGGCGGCGGTGACACGGGCTCGTCCTCAGGGGGGCACGGGCACCACGGGGGGCATCACGGGGGGCACGACAGCGGGAGCCACGGGGGGCACTCCTGCGGCGGCGGCTCCTCCTGCGGGAGCAGCTCCTCCTGCGGCGGGGGTTCCTCGTGCGGCGGCGGGGGCGGATGCGGGGGAGGCAGCTGACACGGGGCAGCTGAGCTTCCGGAAGCGGGGGGAACCGCATCCGGGCGCCCGCCGGGACGTGCATCCGGCGGGCGCTCACCCGTTCCCTCCCCGCGCCCGGCGCACGCCGTCGTTGAACAGTTGAACTGTGCAGCCCTCTGAGGGATGGAAACCCCATGAAGTTGGGTAAAAACGCTGTCGGGGCGACCTAGTTCATGATTCCCTACACATCGCCAACGCAGCCCCTCGGACGTCCCTCGGACTCCCCACCCCGGCCGGGCCGGCTGGGCTGACACGGCCGATCTCCCCTCTTCTTGCGTGTTAGCGGAGCCGATCCATGCTCACGACCCTGAACACCTCCTACACCGATACGCGCGCTGCCGACCTCGCATGGGCCCTGGGCCGCGAACCGCTGCCCGCCCTCGCCACCCTCGATCTCGAACTTGCCGGAGCGAAGCTGCAGTTGAGGCTCCTCGGGGCGTCCCACCAGGTCCTCCTGGAGGAGGAGCGGGGCAGTTGCTCGGAGACGGTCGCCTGCATCCCCGGCTCCAGCACCCCGCTGCCGCTGGGCGTCGCCAAGCGCGTCGGCGACTGGGAGTACGAGTTCGCCGCCCGCGTCGAGGTGCTGGCCCCCGGCTCGTTCGCGGGCCGCGCCCAGGAGCTGCTGGCCCTCGTGTCCGACCACCCGCACGGCCTCGCCGGGGTCTTCCCCGGCAGCCCGCACGCCTTCACCGCGATGCTGGCCCAGCGGCACGAGGGCCAGGTGCACTGGCGCACCTGGCACGCGTACCCGCAGGACGGGCAGCTGGTGGCCACCCGGACCCGGGTCGGGAAGCGGGCGAAGGGGGACCGGCCGGACTGGCTCCCGCGCCCCGACAAAGCCGTCCGGGCGGCATGAACCCAGGCCCGGACGGAGGCATGGACCGGGGAACGGTGCGGGGCAGGGTCCGGTGCACGGTGAGGGGCATGGACCGGGGCGCGGTCCGGGGCACGGTCCTGGGGTGCGTCACCTGCCCGCAACTCCACACGTGTGGGTGACGAAGCGTCCCGAGTGCGTGACGTAACGTCGCCACGTGATCGATTCGCACGCCCCCGCGCCCCCCGGCGCCCCGCCCTCCTGGGCGGGGCCCGCGCGGCTGCCCGTCCGGCCCGGCACCGGGCGGTTCCTGGTCCTCCTGTGCGCCTTCGCGTGCGCGGCCTGCGGACTGGTGTACGAGCTCGAACTCGTCGCGTTCGCCTCGTACCTGACGGGCGACTCGGTCACCCAGGCCTCCGTGGTGCTGTCGGTCATGGTGTTCGCGATGGGCGTCGGCTCCCTCGGCGCCAAGCGGCTGCGCCGGCACGCGGCGGCCGTGTTCGGCGCGGTCGAGTCGGCCCTCGCGCTGATCGGCGGGTCGAGCGCGATGGCCCTGTACGCGGTGTTCGCCTGGACCGGCGGCCGGGACGGGGTGTGGGCCGGCGGCCCGCGCTGCCTGCTGGCCGCCTTCTCCCTCGCCATCGGCCTGCTCATCGGCGCCGAGGTCCCCCTGCTGATGGAACTGGTCCAGCGCATCCGCCGGCAGGACGCGGGCGGCGCGGTGGCCGACCTGTTCGCCGCGGACTACGTGGGCGCGCTCGTCGGCGGCCTGGCGTTCCCCTTCCTTCTCCTGCCGTTCCTGGGCCAGTTGACCGGCGCCCTGCTCACCGGCGCGGTCAACGTCGCCGCGGGCGGCGCCCTCGTCCTCGGCCTGTTCCGCCGGGACCTCACCCGCCGCGCCCGCTGGACGCTGCTCGCCGCCGGCCTCGCCGTCCTCGGCGTCCTGTCCTGCGCCGCCGCCCTCGCCGGCGACTTCGAACGGGCCGCCCGGCACGCCGTGTACGGCCCGGACGTCCGGGTGGCCGTGCGGACCGGCGTCCAGGAGGTCGTCCTGACCGGGGGAGTTCGCGGCGAACCGCTCGACCTCTTCCTCGACGGCCGGCTCCGCGTCGGCGGCCGGGACGAACACCGCTACCACGAGGCCCTGGTCCGGCCGGCCCTCGCCGGCCCGCACGCCCGCGTGCTGATCCTGGGCGGCGGCGACGGCCTCGCCGCCCGGGAGGTGCTGCGCGGGTCCGGGGTGCGCCGAGTCGACGTCGTCGAACCCGACCCCGCTCTGGCGGACCTGGCCCGGCACGACCCCGGCCTGTCCGCCGTCAACGGCCACGCCCTCGCCGACCCGCGGGTCCGCGTCCACACGGCCGACGCGCTCACCTGGCTGCGCAGGGCGCGCGGCCCGGCGTACGACGTCGTGGTCGCCGACCTCCCGGACCCCGGCACCACCGCGAGCGCCAGGCTGTACTCCCAGGAGTTCTACGGCCTGGCCCGCCGCGTGCTGGCCCCGCACGGCCGCCTGGCGGTGCACGCCGGGCCCGTCGCAGCCCGTCCCCGCGCGTTCTGGACCGTCGCCGCGACCCTCCGCGCGGCCGGCTTCGCCACCGCCCCCTACCGGCTCCCCGGACACGCCACCGGTGCCGCGGCCGGCCCCGACCGCTCCGCCGGCGCCTCCCGCGCCCCGCGCGACTGGGGCTTCCTGCTCGCCGCGCCGGGCCGCACCCCGCCGCCCCTGCGGCCGGGCCCCGGCCGTCCGGGCACCCTGACCCGGGCCGGCCTGGCGGCGGCCGCGAGGGCGGCGGAGCGCACCCGGACCGGGACGCTGCCCGCGTCGACGCTGGTGCGCCCGCGGTACTGACCGGCCCTGCCGGACCGGCTCCGCCGGACGAGTGAGGCGCACGGGGGCAGGGGCGGAGCCCCCCGGCGCGACGGGGTGACTTCCGGTGACGACTGGGTAGGCTGACCGGACATGGAGCACCAGGTCTTCGTCCCGGTTTCCGCCGACCGGATCAGGGCGGCGCTGACCGACCCGGCGCGCGTCGCCCGGGCGGTCCCCGGGCTGCAGCAGGACGCCGGTGCCGAACCCGTCGCCGGCCGGCTCAGGCTGCGCGTCGGCGGTCACTCCGTCACCTACCGGGGCGTGCTGCGGGTGGCGGCCCGCGAGGACGGCGCGTACGCCGTCGAGGCCGACGCCGCCGAGGCCCGCGGCGCCGGATCGGTCAAGCTCGCCCTGACGCTGCGCCTCACGGAGGGCGACGGCGGCACCACGGTCACCGTCGAGGGCACGGCGGACGCGGACGGCCGGATCCGGGAACTGCCGCAGGACGCGGTGGTCCAGGCGGTGACCAGGCTGCTGACCCGCTCCCTGGAGGACCTCGCACCGGCCGTGCCGGAGCAGGCGGGCGGCGCCGGGACTCCCGGCGCCGGTGCGGAGCGGGAGCCCGCGGACACCCCCGCCGAGCCGCCCGCCGGCCGGGGGCCGGAGGGCGGGCCGGAGCATGCGGGGCCCGGTGCCGGGCCGGAGCCCGGGGGCACGGGGCCGGGGCAGGAGTCCGGCCGGGGGCCCGTGAGCGGGGCCGCGAGCGGGGCCGGGGCCGCGGACGCCGGTGCCGACGCCGGGGCCGCGGACGCCGGTGCGGTGGCGGAGGCTCCGGGGTCCGCGCGTGGCGCCGGGTCCGGCCCGGACGCGACCCCGCCGACCCCGGGCCCGGACGCGGACGACGGCGGCCCGGGCGGCGGCTCCGCCGGCCGCGTCCCCGAGGGCTTCGCCGACACGGGCGAACCGCCCGCCGAGGCCGCCCACGCCCGCCGGACGATGATCGGCCGCAGCGCCGAGGAGGTCGACCACGCCCCGCCGCGCGGCCGCTACGCCCCCGTTCCGGCCCCCCAGACCGTCGCCGGCAACCCGGCCCTGCGCTGGGCGGCCCCCGCGGCGGCGCTGGCCTTGGCCTCGGCGGTCGTCCTGACCCGCGCCCTGCGCAAGCGCCGCTGAGGGGTCCGGCGCGCCCAGCCGGCGGGGCGGCGCCGCGCGCCGACGCGGCGAGGGCGGCGACCGGCCGGCGCCGTGCGCGAGGTCCCGTACGGGCGACGCCCCCTTGATCGTCCCAGTAGGGTCGGTTCCGTGAGCAACGACGACATCACGCTGACCGCGGGCGACGCGGAGGTGACCGTGCGGCCCGGCGACGGCGGCCGTATCGGCGGACTGCGGATCGGCGGCACGGAGCTGCTGCGGCAGGGCGAGCGCTACGGCTGCTTCCCGATGGTGCCGTGGTGCGGCCGCATCCGTCAGGGCCGCTTCCTGGACGGCGGCACCGTCCGCCAGATGCCGCTCAACTCCCCGCCGCACGCCATCCACGGCACCGCCCGCGACGGCGCCTGGCGCACCGCCCGCGTCACGGAGAACGAGGCGGTGCTCACCCACGAGCTGACCGACCCGTGGCCGCACCCGGGCCGCGTCACCCAGGTGATCGCGCTCGCCGGGGACGCCCTGACGCTGACGATGTCCGTGGAGACGTACGACGACTCCTTCCCGGCGCAGATCGGCTGGCACCCGTGGTTCCGCCGGAACCTGGGCGGCGAGGACGTGCGGCTGGACTTCGAGGCGGCCTGGCAGGAGGAGCGCGGCGCCGACCACCTGCCCACCGGCGACCGCGTCGCGCCGAAGCCCGGCCCCTGGGACGACTGCTTCGGCATGCCCGGCGGCGTCGACGTCACCCTGACCTGGCCCGGCGAGCTGGAGCTGAAGGTGACCAGCCGGGAGGAGTGGGTGGTCGTCTACGACGAGCAGGCCGAGGCCGTGTGCGTGGAGCCGCAGACCGGGCCGCCCAACGGCCTGAACACCCTCCCGCGGCTGGTCACGCCGCTGGACCCGCTGGAGGCTGCGACCACCTGGCGCTGGCGCCGCCTCTAAGCTGTCCGGCATGACGGACGTTCGCGGCGCGCTGCTGCAGCAGATCAAGGACAAGGCCGTGGTGCACGGCAAGGTGACCCTGTCGTCGGGCCGGGAGGCCGACTACTACATCGACCTCCGCCGGGTCACCCTGGACGGCGAGGCCGCGCCGCTGGTCGGTCAGGTCATGCTCGACCTGACCGCCGACCTGGACTACGAGGCCGTCGGCGGGCTCACCCTGGGCGCCGACCCGGTGGCCACCGCGATGCTGCACGCCTCCGCCGCCCGCGGCGAGGTCCTCGACGCCTTCGTCGTCCGCAAGCAGGGCAAGGCGCACGGCCTGCAGCGCCGTATCGAGGGCGCCGAGGTCGAGGGCCGCCGGGTGCTGGCCGTAGAGGACACCTCCACCACCGGCGGCTCCGTGCTGACCGCCGTGGAGGCGCTGCGCGAGGCCGGCGCCGAGGTCGTCGCCGTCGCCACGATCGTGGACCGGGACACCGGCGCCGCCGAGGCGATCGCCGAGCGGGCCGGGGTGCCGTACCTGTTCGCCTTCTCGAAGGACGACCTGGGTCTGGACTGACCGGGCCGTCCGTCCTCCGCTCGACCGGGGCGCCGGCAGGCGTCCCGGGTCTGGGAAGATGGGGGCGACGATGACGTCGCACCCCAGGTCTAGGTCAGGGCCGTAACGCAGAACGCCAACCCGCAACACAAGGAGCGGACAGATGCCCATCGCAACCCCCGAGGTCTACAACGAGATGCTCGACCGGGCGAAGGCAGGCAAGTTCGCCTACCCGGCCATCAACGTCACCTCGAGCCAGACCCTGAACGCGGCGCTGCGCGGCTTCGCCGAGGCGGAGAGCGACGGCATCGTCCAGATCTCGACGGGCGGGGCCGAGTTCCTCGGCGGCCAGTACAGCAAGGACATGGTGACCGGCGCGGTCGCGCTCGCCGAGTACGCGCACATCCTCGCCGAGAAGTACCCGGTCAACATCGCCCTGCACACCGACCACTGCCCGAAGGACAAGCTGGACGGGTACGTGCGCCCGCTGCTCGCGATCTCCGAGGAGCGTGTGAAGGCCGGCCGGAACCCGCTGTTCCAGTCCCACATGTGGGACGGCTCCGCGGAGACCCTCGCCGACAACCTCCAGATCGCGCAGGAGCTGCTGGAGCGCACCCGCGCCGCCAAGATCATCCTTGAGGTGGAGATCACCCCGACCGGCGGCGAGGAGGACGGCGTCTCCCACGAGATCAACGACTCCCTCTACACGACCGTCGAGGACGCCGTCCGCACCGCCGAGGCCCTCGGCCTGGGCGAGAAGGGCCGCTACCTGCTGGCCGCCTCCTTCGGCAACGTGCACGGCGTGTACAAGCCGGGCAACGTCGTCCTCCGCCCCGAGCTGCTGAAGGAGCTGAACGACGGCGTCGCCGCCAAGTTCGGCAAGCAGTCCCCGTTCGACTTCGTCTTCCACGGCGGCTCCGGCTCCAGCGAGCAGGAGATCCTCACCGCGCTGGAGAACGGCGTCGTGAAGATGAACATCGACACCGACACCCAGTACGCCTTCACCCGCCCGGTCGCCGACCACATGTTCAAGAACTACGACGGCGTCCTGAAGGTCGACGGCGAGGTCGGCAACAAGAAGACCTACGACCCGCGCACCTGGGGCAAGCTGGCCGAGGCGAGCATGGCCGCGCGCGTCGTCGAGGCCACGCAGCACCTGCGCTCGGCGGGCAACAAGATCAAGTAAGGGGCGGTCCGCTCCCCGCGGCGGGCCCGGCGGCCGTCCTCCCCTGTCGTCGGCGCCGGGCCCGCTGTATACCTGGGTACGTGCCCGACGTCCGGCTGGCCTCGCCCCGGGGCAAGTGGATCCTGCTGACCACCGTGCTCGGCTCCGGCATGGCCCTGCTGGACTCCACCGTCGTCAACGTCGCCCTCCCGCGCATCGGCCGCGACCTGGACGCGAGCCTCGCCGCCCTGCAGTGGACGGTCAACGCGTACATGGTCACGCTGGCCGGGCTGATCCTGCTGGGCGGCTCGCTGGGGGACCGCTACGGCCGCCGCAGGATCTTCGTCCTCGGGGTGGCCTGGTTCGCGGCGGCCTCCCTGCTGTGCGGCCTGGCCCCGACGTCCGGCGTCCTCATCGGCGCCCGCGCGCTGCAGGGCGTCGGCGGGGCCCTCCTGACCCCCGGCTCGCTCGCGCTCATCCAGGCGTCCTTCCACCCCGACGACCGCAGCCGCGCGGTCGGCCTGTGGTCCGGCTTCGGCGGGGTCGGCGCCGCGGTGGGCCCCTTCCTGGGCGGCTGGCTGGTGGCCGGCCCCGGCTGGCGCTGGGTGTTCCTGCTCAACGTGCCGCTGGCCCTGCTGTGCGTTCCGGTCGCCGTCCGGCACGTGCCCGAGTCGGCCGGCCACCGGGCCCGGGGCCGGTTCGACGTCCTCGGCGCCGCCCTGGGCGCCCTGGCCCTGGCCCTGCTGACGTACGCGCTCATCGAGACCCGCGCCGGCACGGCGGCGACGGCCCTGGCCGCGTCGGCGGGCCTGGCGGCCGCGGCGGCCTTCCTGTACGTCGAGACGCACCACGTCGACCCGATGCTCCCGCCGGACATCTTCGCCTCCCGCCGGTTCACCGCCGTCAACCTGGTCACCGTGTGCGTGTACGCGGCCTTCGGCGGCTTCTTCTTCCTCACCGCGCTCCAGCTCCAGGTCGTCGCCGGCTACTCGCCCCTGGCGGCCGGCACCGCCCTCCTGCCCACCACCGCGCTGATGCTCCTGTTCTCCTCCCGGTCCGGGGCGCTGGCCGACCGCACCGGCCCGCGGCTGCCGCTGACCGCGGGGCCGCTGCTCTGCGCGGCGGCGATGCTGCTGATGACACGGGTGGGACCGGACGCCGACTACCCGGCCGACGTGCTGCCGGCGATGCTGGTCATGGGCGCCGGCATGGTCACCCTCGTCGCCCCCCTGACGAGCAGCGTCCTCGCCTCCGTCGACACCGCCCGCGCGGGCCTGGCCAGCGGTGTCAACAACGCGGCGGCCAGGGCGGCGGGCCTGCTGGCGGTGGCCGCGCTGCCGCTGCTGACCGGGATGGGCCCGGAGGCGTACCGGTCGCCGGCGGCGTTCGACGCGGCGTTCGGGCGGGCCATGCCGGTCTGCGCGGCCGCACTGCTGCTGGCCTCGGTGCTGGCGTTCACCCTGATCCGCCGCCCGCCCCCGGGCTGCCGGCGGCCCGAGTGCCGCACCCACGGCTCCGTGACCACCCCGCCCCTCGAACGGGGCCACCGCCCGTGACGGTGTGCGCCCGGCCGTCCGGCCCGCGCTCGCGGTCGCGGCGGCGATCACGCCGTACGGCGGCCCGTGCGCCAGACTGAAGCCATGACGATTCACGAGAACCTCCTCGGCGGCCCGGCCCCGACCCACCTGCCCGACGACCCGGAGCCCCGCGACCTGCTCGCCCGCGGCACCGCCCCCGCGGACGTCGCCGCCCGGTACCCCACCTCCTCCCTCGCCTGGGCCCAGCTGGCCGACGAGGCGTTCGAGCGCGGGGCGGTCGTGGAGTCGTACGCCTACGCCCGCACGGGCTACCACCGCGGCCTGGACGCGCTGCGCCGCAGCGGCTGGAAGGGCCACGGCCCGGTGCCGTGGGAGCACGAGCCGAACCGCGGTTTCCTGCGCGCCCTGCACGCCCTCGCCCGTGCCGCGCAGGCGATCGGCGAGCAGGAGGAGTACGAGCGCTGCACGCAGTTCCTGAAGGACTCCTCGCCGACGGCCGCCCAGACCCTGGGCTGATCCGCCGCGACGTCCCCGGTGTGGCCCGTCCGGCAGCGGGCGGGCCTTGCCGTGACGGGGGGTAATGCGGAGGATCGGAGTGGGGACCGGGGCCCCCGTGCCGGCATCGGCAGGGGCGGACCGCTACCCGGAGTGACAACAGGAGACAGCGATGTCCCATCAGGCTCACCACCCTCACGAGGCCGCTGAGCCCGACACCCCGAACCTCGACTTCGCGGGGACGACGCCGTACGAGGACTACGTCAAGGCCGACGTGCTCACCCACCTCCAGCACCCCCTCTCCGACGACCCCGGGGAGATGGTCTTCCTGGTGACGACCCAGGTCATGGAGCTGTGGTTCACGGTCATCGTGCACGAGTGGGAGACGGCCGCGCAGGCCCTCCGCTCGGACGACGTGCCCACGGCGATCGCCGCGCTGAAGCGTTCCGTACGGGAACTGGAGGCCCTCAACGCCTCCTGGAAGCCGCTCGGCCAGCTCACCCCGGCGCAGTTCAACTCTTACCGCAGCGCGCTCGGCGAGGGCTCCGGCTTCCAGTCGGCGATGTACCGGCGCCTGGAGTTCCTGCTCGGCGAGAAGTCCGCGTCCATGCTCGTACCGCACCGCGGCGCCCCGCGCGTGCACGCGGAGCTGGAGAAGGCGCTGCACGAGCCGAGCCTGTACGACGAGGCCGTACGGCTCCTCGCCCGCCGCGGCCACGCGATCCCCGCCTCCGTGCTGCGCCGGGACGTCTCCCGCCGCTACGAGCCGTCGGAGGCGGTGGAGGCCGCCTGGACCGCCGTCTACGCGGGCGACGAGAGCGACGAGCTGGCCCGGCTGGGCGAGGCCCTGACCGACGTGGCCGAGCTGGTGTGGCGCTGGCGCAACGACCACCTGGTCGCGACCCGGCGCGCGATGGGCGCCAAGGCGGGCACGGGCGGCTCGGCCGGCGTGGCCTGGCTGGAGAAGCGCGCCCGCAAGAACGTGTTCCCCGAGCTGTGGACGGCGAGGTCCCATGTCTGAGCTGCCCCTGCTCGCGGAGAAACTGGACGCGGCGGACGAACTGGCCCCGCTGCAGGACCGGTTCGTCCTCGACGACGTCGTCTACCTGGACGGCAACTCACTGGGCGCCCTGCCCGCGCACGTGCCCGACCGGGTGGCGGACGTCGTCCGGCGCCAGTGGGGCGAACTGCGCATCCGCTCCTGGGAGGAGAGCGGCTGGTGGACGGCGCCCGAGCGGATCGGCGACCGGATCGCCCCGCTGGTCGGCGCGGCGCCGGGCCAGATCGTCGTCGGCGACTCCACCAGCGTCAACCTCTTCAAGGCGCTGGTGGCGGCGGTCCGCATGGCGGGCGAGGACCGGACCGAGATCCTGGTCGACGCCACCACCTTCCCCACGGACGGCTACATGGCCGAGTCGGCGGCCCGCATGACCGGCCGCACCCTGCGCGCGGTCACCCCGGCCGAGGCGCCGGACGCGCTGAGCAGCCGTACGGCGGCGGTCCTGCTGAACCACGTCGACTACCGCACCGGCCGCCTGCACGACCTGCCCGCGCTCACCGCCGCGGTCCACGACGCCGGCGCCCTCGCGGTCTGGGACCTGTGCCACAGCGCGGGCGCGCTGCCGGTCGGGCTGGACGAGCACGGGGTGGACCTGGCGGTCGGCTGCACGTACAAGTACCTGAACGGGGGGCCGGGCGCACCGGCGTACCTGTATGTGCGCCGTGCGCTGCAGGACCGTTTCGACTCCCCGCTGCCGGGCTGGAACTCCCACGCCGACCCCTTCGGCATGAGCCCGTCCTACACCCCGGCGCCGGGCGCCCCGCGCGGCCGGGTCGGCACCCCGGACATCCTGTCCCTGCTGGCCCTGGAGGCGGCCCTGGAGGTGTGGGACGGGGTGCCGCTCGCCGCGGTCCGCGCCAAGTCCCTCGCCCTGACGGACTTCTTCCTGCGGTGCCTGTCCGCGTACACCGAGCCGGGCCGGGTGGAGTGCGTGACCCCCGAACGGCACGAGGAGCGGGGCAGCCAGATCGCCCTGCGCTGCGCGGACGCCGGCGAGGTGATGAAGCGTCTGATCGAGCGGGGGGTGGTGGGCGACTTCCGCCGGCCGGACATCCTCCGCTTCGGCTTCACGCCGCTGTACGTCGGCTTCCGGGACACCGAGCGGGCCGCACGGGTCCTGGCCGAGGTGCTGGCGGAGACGCGGGCCTAGGGAGCGGGGGGCGGACCGGCGGCCCGTCCGCTGCCGCCGGTCCGCCCCCGCTCGCGGCAACGCCCGTTCCGCGCGGATCCGCTGCGCTCGCAGCGGCCGCTGCGCCCTCACCCAGCGTGACAACCCGGTGTCCCCGCACGTCACCGGCCTGATACCGTCCCCGCCAACGGCCGATTCCCCCACCTGGTCCGCCAAATCCGTTCTGCACTTGAGAGGTTGGAGCATGCCGGACGACGCCGCAGCAACCCGCGCCGCCGCCGAGGAGAAGTCGGCCCTGTCGCACCCCCCGGTCGACCCCGACGTCACCGTCGCGTACGGCGGCCACCCCGACCAGGTGATCGACCTCTACGCTCCCCGCCCGGACTCCGCGGGCGCCGCCTCCTCCGCGCCCCTGGTCGTCGTCCTGCACGGCGGCGCCTGGCGCGCACGCTACGACCGCCGGCACCTCAGCCCCTTCGCCGACCACCTCGCCCGCAAGGGGTTCGCGGTGGCGAACGTGGGCTACCGGCGGGGCGCGGAACCCCTCGCCGGGCAGGAGGAGCCGGCCGGGTCCGGCGGGGGCTCGGGGAGCGGCGGGGCCGGCGCCACGCCTGTCGCCGGCCGCTGGCCCGACACCTTCGACGACGTCGCCGCGGCCCTGGACGCCCTGCCCGCCCTGGTCCGCGAGGCGCTGCCGCAGGCGGACCCGCGCCGTACGGTCCTCACCGGCCACTCGGCGGGCGGCCACCTCGCCCTGTGGGCGGCGGCCCGCCACGTCCTCCCCGCCGACGCCCCCTGGCGCACCGACCGCCCGGCGCCGCTCCGCGGTGTCGTCGCGCTCGCGCCGATCGCCGACCTCGAAGTCGCGGAGAAGCTGGAGGTCTGCGAACACGCGGCGCTGCAACTCCTCGGCGGACACGACTCCTTCGCCGAGCGCCGCCCGTACGCGGACCCCGTCCTCCTCCTCCCGACCGGCATCGCCACGACCCTCGTCCAGGGCCGCGCCGACCTGGTGGTGCCGCAGGCGGTCGCCGAGTCGTACGCCGACGCGGCGGCGAAGGCGGGGGAGTTGGCCGGCCTGACCCTGCTGGAGGACGTGGGCCACTTCCCGCTGATCGACCCGGCGGCGGACGCCTGCGCGGTGGTGGCCGAGGAGATCGCCCAACTGGCGTGGTGAGCACCCGTGTTCGGCCCGGGTGATACCCGTGGTACCTGAGAGCCACCCGGCGGAACGGCTCCCTGGAGGGACGCCGGCGACGGCCCCGCGTCCCGAACGTCCCCGGCGCCTACGAGTCGGGGCTGGTGCGGCCGTCCGGGTACTGACCGGGGCGGACCCGTAGTACCTGAGGGGGATGCCCGAGGACCCCCCTGCGAGAGGACGACCGCGCGTTCGCCGCGCCCTACCGTGTGGCAGGTGACCGAGACGACGCACACGCAGACGACACCGCCGGGGGCGGCGGGCCGATGGCACAGCCCCGAGTTGCGGATGGCCGCGGAGGCCCTGCGCGGGCTGCGGCAGGACCTGTTCCACGACGCCTTCGCCTACCGTCCGCTGCCGCGCGCCGCCGCCGACGGCCCGGTCGGCCGCCGTCTGAAGGGCCGGACGAAGGAGTACGCGGCCCGGGCCCCGCACGCCGCGGTCGCCGCCGCCGGCGGGCTGGCGGCGCTCATCGCCCTCGCGGACAACCACCTCGGCCCGTCGGCCGTGCTGTGCGCGCTGCTGGCCCTGGCGCCGGTCCTGCTGACCCTGGTGCGTCCGGCCGGGGCGTTCTGGGTGTCGCTCGCGGCGACCACGGCCACCGCCCTCGCCGCGAGCGACGTGTGGAGCGCCCGGCCGTGGCTGCCGAGCAGCTTCCTGTCCCATCTGGTGGTGCTGACGGTCGTGGCGCTGCGCACCCGCCCGCGCACCGCGGCCTGGATGTGGGCGCTGACCGCGCTGTACGGCTTCTGGGCCGAGACCGCCTTCGGCTGGAGGCACTACCAGACCGACGTCGCCCCGATGCTGGTCGTCTCCGCCCTGATCCTGCTGGCCGTCACCGTCCGGCACATCCGCCGGCAGGCCCAGCAGGCGGTCACCGCGCAGCAGACGGTGACCGCGGCGGAGCGCTCACGGCGCACCCTGCTGGAGGAGCGCACCACCATCGCCCGCGAACTGCACGACGTCGTCGCCCACCACATGTCGGTGGTCGCCATCCAGGCGGAGGCCGCGCCCTACCGGGTGGAGAACCCGCCGCCGGAGCTGGAGAAGGCGTTCGCCACCATCCGGGAGAACGCGGTGGCGGCCCTGACCGAGCTGCGCCGGGTCCTCGGCGTCGTCCGCGCGGAGGACTACGCCGCCCCGGACGCCCCGCAGCCCACCCTCGCCGACCTGGACGGTCTGCTCGCCAACGTCCGGGAGGCGGGCCTGGCGGTGGACAAGACGGTGACCGGCGCGGTCCGGGAACTGCCGCAGGGCGTGGAGCTGTCGGCGTACCGGATCGTGCAGGAGGCGCTGAGCAACACGCTGCGGCACGCGCCGGGCGCGGCCGCGCGGGTGGAGATCGGGTACGTCCTCGGCGGCCTGGGGCTGCGCGTCGTCAACGGCCCGCCGCCGTCCCCGCGCCCGGCGAAGGTGTCGCCCGGGGCCGGGCACGGCATCACGGGCATGCGGGAGCGCGTCTCCATGCTGAACGGCGAGATGACGGCGGGCCCCACGGAGGAGGGCGGGTACGAGGTGACGGTGTTCCTGCCGGTGGCCGCGGCGGCGGAGGGCACGGCATGACGATCCGCGTGCTGATCGCGGACGACCAGATGATGGTCCGCGAGGGCTTCTCGGTGCTGCTGAACGCGATGCCGGACATCGAGGTCGTCGGCGAGGCCGTCAACGGCCGGGAGGCGGTGCACCGGGTCCGCGAACTGGCCCCGGACGTCGTCCTGATGGACATCCGCATGCCGGAGCTGAACGGCATCGAGGCCACGCGGGAGATCGTCGCGGCGGACGGCGCGGCGAAGGTGCTGGTCCTGACCACGTTCGACCTGGACGAGTACGTCTACCAGGCGCTGCGCGCGGGCGCGTCCGGCTTCCTGCTGAAGGACGCGTCGGCCCGTCAGCTCGCGGACGGCGTCCGGGTGGTGGCGGCGGGCGAGGCCCTGCTGGCGCCCTCCGTCACCAAGCGGCTGATCACGGAGTTCTCCCGGATGTCCGACGCCCCGCGCTTCCCGCCGACCGTGCGGGCGGCGTACGGCGAGCTGACCGAGCGCGAGACGGAGGTGCTGGTCCTCATCGCCCAGGGCCTGTCGAACGCGGAGATCGCCGGGCGGCTGGTGGTGGCGGAGTCGACGATCAAGACCCATGTGAGCCGGATCCTGGTCAAGCTCGGCCTCAGGGACCGCACCCAGGCCGCGGTCTTCGCCTACGAGGCACGCCTGGTGACACCGGGATAGCGGGCAGCCGGGGGCCGGAGTCCTGGCAGGACGGCGCCCGGCGCGCTAGCGTCCCCGCATGACAGGCTCCGCGGACCTCGCGTTCGACCCCTGGGACCCGGACTTCCTCGCCGACCCCTACCCGGCCTACGCCGAGCTGCGGGCCCGGGGCAGGGCGGTCCGGTACGAGCCGACCGGCCAGTGGCTCGTCCCGCACCACGCGGACGTCTCGGCGCTGCTGCGCGACCGCCGCCTGGGCCGCACCTACCGGCACCGGTTCTCGCACGAGGAGTTCGGCCGCACCCCGCCCCCGCCGGAGCACGAGCCGTTCCACACCCTCAACGACCACGGGATGCTCGACCTGGAGCCGCCGGACCACACCCGGATCCGGCGCCTGGTGTCGAGGGCGTTCACCCCGCGCACGGTGCAGCGGCTGGAGCCGTTCGTGCGCGGGCTGGCGAACGACCTGGTGGCCTCCTTGGTCGACAACGGCGGCGGGGATCTGCTGACCCACGTCGCCGAGCCGCTGCCGGTCGCGGTGATCGCCGAGACGCTGGGCGTCCCCGAGGCGGACCGGGACCGGCTGCGGCCCTGGTCGGCGGACATCTGCGGGATGTACGAGCTGAACCCGTCCGAGGAGACGGCGGCGCGGGCGGTACGGGCGTCCGCGGAGTTCTCCGACTACCTCAGGGAGCTGATCGCCGTGCGCCGCGAGGAGCCCGGCGACGACCTGATCTCCGGGCTGATCGCGGCCCACGACCAGGGCGACCGGCTCACCGAGCAGGAGATGGTCTCCACGGCGGCGCTCCTGCTGAACGCCGGCCACGAGGCGACGGTCAACGCCACGGTGAACGGCTGGTGGGCGCTGTTCCGCCACCCCTCCCAGCTGGCGGCCCTGCGCGCCGACCACTCCCTCGTCCCGTCCGCGGTCGAGGAGCTGCTGCGCCACGACACCCCGCTGCAGCTGTTCGAACGCTGGGTCCTGGACGACATCGAGATCGGCGGCACGACGATCCCCAGGGGCTCGGAGGTCGCCCTGCTCTTCGGCTCCGCCAACCACGACCCGGCCGTCTTCGCCGACCCCGGCCGCCTGGACCTCGCCCGCGGGGACAACCCCCACCTCTCCTTCGGCGCGGGCGTCCACTACTGCATCGGCGCCCCGCTGGCCCGCCTCGAACTGGCGGCCTCCTTGACCGCCCTGCTGGAGAGGGCCCCGACCCTGGCCCTGGCGGCGGAGCCGCGGCGCAAGCCGAACTTCGTCATCCGGGGGCTGCGGGAGCTGCGGGTCGAGGTGAGGTGAGCCCCCGGCCGGCCCTCAGGCGGCCAGGTCCCGCCGCCTGAGCCCCGCCAGCCCGCCGGCCGCCAGCACCACGGCCAGGCCCAGCAGCACCGGGACCGCCCCCCACTCCGTCCCGCCGCCCGGCAGCTTGGGCAGATGCCCGTACGGGGACAGGTCCAGCACGATCCGCGGCGCGTCCAGGGCCGGCCCGACCCAGCCGATGAGCAGGACGGCCACGGCGACGCCCCAGGCGGCCGGCGCCAGTCGCGGCGCGACCCCGTACAGCAGCAGGGTCAGCCCGCCGATCACCCACACCGCCGGCAGCTGCACCAGGCAGGCCGCCATGAGCGGGGCCGCCTTCCCGCCGTAGCCGACGGCGAGGCCCGCACCCGCCAGCAGCATGATCAGGGCCGAGCCGCCGAAGGCGACCGCCAGGTGGCCCGCGGCCCAGCGGAGCCGGCCGACCGGGCACGCCAGCACCGGTTCGGCCCGGCCCGAGGTCTCCTCGCCGTGCAGGCGCAACACCGAGGCCACCACGTACAGGGCCGCGATCACACCGAGCATGCCGGCCATCGAGGCGAGGAACGCGTCCGTGACGCCGCTCTGCCCGCCCATCCGCTCGAAGATCCTCCGCGCGTCGTCGTTGCCGCGGACCACGTCCGCCGCGCCGTCCGTGAGCCCGCCGTAGACGAGTCCGGCGAGGAGGAAGCCGATCGACCAGCCGAGCAGGCTGCCGCGCTGCAGCCGCCAGGCCAGCGCGCCCGCCGTGCCGAGGCGCCCGGCGCCGGGTCCGGGCCTGGCGGGCAGCAGGCTCATGCCGACGTCCCGGCGCCCGGTGAGGGCGTAGGCCACCGCGCCCTGCGCGAGCGCGGCCGCCGCGAACAGCAGCAGCACCCACCAGCGTTCGCCCGCGAAGGGGCGCACGTTCTCCAGCCAGCCCAGCGGCGACAGCCACGTCAGCGGCGACGAGCCGCCCCCGGCGCCGGCAGCCCCGGAGCCGCCCGCGTCCGCGGTCGAGTCGCCGGCCGCGCGCAGCACGAACGCCGCGGCGAGGACCGCCGCCGTCAGGCCCCGGGCGAGGCGGGCGCTCTCCGTCAGCTGGACGGCGATCGCCGCCGCCGTCGCGAAGACCATGCCGACGCCCGCCAGGCCGAGGCCGAACGCCAGCGCGCCCTGCGCTCCCTGCGCGGCCAGGCCGGCCGTGACCAGCAGCGCCAGGACGGCGTCGGCGGCGGCCGCCGCCAGCAGCGCGGCCGTCAGGGGGGCCCGGCGGCCCACCGCGCCCGACGCCACCAGCTCCTGCCGGCCGCTCTCCTCCTCGTCCCGGGTGTGGCGCACGACGACGAGCAGGCTGGTCACGGCGGCGAGCGCGGCGGCGTAGACGCCCACGCGCCAGGCGGTCAGCGCGCCGATCGAGGTGTCGAAGACCGGTCCGATCAGCGCCCGCAGCGAGGCGTTCGTCTGCAGGTGGCGGACCAGGTCCGCGCGTTCGGCCGCGGTGCCGTACAGGTTGCGCAGCGTGCCCGGCATGGCGAGGACCATGAGCGCGTTGACGCCGACGAGCACCGGGAGCAGCATCCGGTCACGGCGCAGGGCGAAGCGGAGCAGGACGGCGGTGCCGGCCAGCGGGCTGGAGCGGACCGGTGCGGGTGCCGGGGGCGCGGTCATCGTGCCACCTCGGCGCCGTCGTGCCGGTAGTGCCGCAGGAACAGTTCCTCCAGCGTCGGCGGGGTCGACGTGAGCGAGCGGATGCCGCGGTCGCCGAGCGCGCGCAGGACGCCGTCGAGCCGGTCGGTGTCGACCTGCAGCCGGACTCGGCGCCCCTGGACGTCGAGGTCGTGCACACCGGGCAGGCGGCCCAGCCCGTCGGGCGGCGAGGCCAGTTCCGCGGTGACGCTGGTCCGGGTCAGATGGCGCAGCTCGGCCAGGGAGCCGCTCTCCACCGTGCGGCCCTTGCGGACGATGCTGACCCGGTCGCACAGCTGCTCCACCTCGCCGAGGATGTGCGAGGAGAGCAGGACGGTGCGGCCGCGCTCGCGCTCCTCGCGCACGCAGCGCCGGAAGACCTCCTCCATCAGCGGGTCGAGGCCCGAGGTCGGCTCGTCCAGGATCAGCAGGTCCACGTCGGAGGCGAACGCGGCGACCAGGGCGACCTTCTGCCGGTTGCCCTTGGAGTAGGCGCGGCCCTTCTTGGTGGGGTCCAGCTCGAAGCGGTCGATCAGCTCGGTGCGCCGCCGCGGGTCGAGTCCGCCGCGCAGCCGGCCGTAGAGGTCGATGACCTCGCCGCCGGAGAGGTTGCGCCACAGGGTGACGTCACCGGGGACGTAGGCGATCCGGCGGTGCACCTCCACCGCCTCCCGCCAGGGGTCGCGGCCCAGCACCTGCGCGGCGCCCGCGTCGGCGCGCAGCAGGCCGAGCAGCACCCGCAGGGTGGTCGACTTGCCGGCGCCGTTGGGGCCGAGGAAGCCGTGCACCTCCCCCGTCTCGACATCGAGGTCGAGGCCGTCCAGCGCACGGGTGCGGCCGAAGGACTTGTGCAGTCCCGAGACCGTGATGGCTTTCGTCATGCTTCAGAAGCTACGCTTCCTTCAGAAGTTTGTGAAGTTAAGGAATGCGGTGAAGCGCGGATAGGCTGGTGGCATGACGGAGCCGAGCGCGCAGAGTACGCAGCGGGACCCGGAGTCGGTCTCGCGGTTCGTGGAGCACTTCGCGGCCCAGCTCGTCGAGGCGGGCATGCCGCGGATGCCGTCCCGTGTCTTCGCCGCGCTGCTCGCCTCCGACACCGGCACGCTGACCGCGGCGCAACTGGGCGGGCTGCTGCGGATCAGCCCCGCGGCCGTCTCCGGCGCCGTGCGCTATCTCGCCCAGGTCCACCTGGTCTCGCGGGAACGGGAACCGGGCTCGCGCCGGGAGCGGTACCGGGTGCACAGCGACCAGTGGTACGAGGTGCTCACCAACCGCGAGGCGATCATCAAGCGCTGGGAGGACGCGCTGCGGGAAGGCGTGGTGAGCCTCGGGGCCGACACCCCGGCGGGCCGCCGGCTCGCCGAGACGCTGGCCTTCTTCGAGTTCATCGAGCAGGACGTGGCCGGGATGATGGAGCGCTGGCGCGCCCACCGCGAGCGCATCCTGGGCGACTGACCCACTCCGGCACCGGCGCCCGGGCCCGGCCCAGCGTGTCGGGCTCCCGGCTCACCGTGTCCGGGCTCCGGCTCACCGTGCCGGGCTCCCGGCTCACGGCGTCCGGGCTCCCGGCCCAGGGCGTCCAGGCTCCGGTTCACCGTGTCCGGGCCCCGGCTGACCGTGTCGGGCTCCCGGCCCACGGCGTCCGGGTTCCCGGTTCCGGGTTCCCGGCCCACGGCGTCCGGGCTCCCGGCCCAGGGCGTCCAGGCTCCGGCTCACCGTGTCCGGGCCCCGGCCCAGCGTGTCGGGCTCCCGGCCCAGGGCGTCCGGGTTCCCGGCCCAGGGCGTCCGGGTTCCCGGCTCACCGTGTCCGGGCTCCCGGCTGACCGTGTCGGGTTCCCGGCTCACCGTGTCTGGGCTCCCGGCTCACCGTGTCCGGGTCCCGGCTGACCGTGTCGGGTTCCCGGTCCAGGGCGTCCCGGCTCCCGGCTCACCGTGTCCGGGCCCCGGCTCACCGTGCCGGGCTCCCGGCCTAGGGCGTCCAGGCTCCGGTTCACCGTGTCCGGGCCCCGGCTCACCGTGCCGGGCTCCCGGCTCTGGGCGTCCGGGTTCCCGGCTCACCGTGTCCGGGCTCCCGGCCCAGGGCACGGGCCCCGGCTCACCGTGTCCGGGTCCCGGCTCACCGTGCCGGCGGGCGGTGCGGGCGGCCGGGCGGAGGCTCACGGCGGTCAGGGACGCACCGGCCGCCCGGCGGGGGAGACGGCGCAGGGGGACGAAGCCGGTCGGCGGGGGACGGCGGAGGCGAGGGAACGGGCCGGCGGCGCCGTGCGGATCACCCGCCGGTGGGCGCGGTGGGCAGGGTGAGGGCCCAGGCGGCCTCCCGCACCCGCCAGGTCCGTCTGCGTACCGGCCCGGACACCGTCGCGTCCGCCCGGTACCGGAAGTCCGCGCCGGTCACCGTCACCGTCCGGCCGGCGGCCAGCAGGGGGGCCGCCGCCGCGCCCACCGACAGCGGCCGCACCTCCACCTCGGCCACGCCGGAGGAGCCCGGGGTCACCGAGACGGCCTCGACGGGCTGGTCCAGGTCCACGACCGTCTCCCCGTCGACCTCCACCCGCAGCCGCGCCGGCCCCGGGGAGGGCGGCGCGGCGGGCCGGGGCGGGCGCGGGGCCAGGGTGCGGACCAGGGAGCGGTACCAGGGCCCGCCCGGGGACAGCGCCAGCGGCTCGGCCGCCCCCGCCGGCACCGGCGGTATGCCCAGCGCGCCCAGCACCACCCCGTCGCTGTCGTCCACCAGGAGGTCCAGGCGCCGCGCGGTCCCCTCCAGCACCGCCCGCGCCGCCGCCACCGTCCCGCCGGGCACCCCGAGCGACTCGGCCAGCGCGGTCTGACCCACCGGCACCACCGACAGCGCGCACCCGGTCAGATCCCGCTGCCGGTGCAGCAGGGCGACGGCCCGCGCCAGCGCCCGGTCGCCGCCGATCACGACCGGCCGCCGGGAGCCCCTCCGGCCGAGCGCGCGGGCGAATTCCGCCGGCCCGTCCGGCAGGCAGACCTTGGTCGCCGCACCCGCGCTGAGCACGTCTTTCGCGATGCGTACGGACTCCCCGTCCGTCTGCCGTGCCGCCGGATCGATGATCACCAGCAGCTGATCGGACGTCGCGGAAGTCGCCACCTCGGTCCTGCCTCGCTTCCTCGGGTAGCATCTTTGTGCAAGAGCCCCTTGCGCTATTGCGCCAGGGGCTTCGTCTATTCCGGGGCATCCGGTCCGACGGTTGTGCGACCAACGGCGGTCGCTGTGGCACGCGGCGGTGAACCTTACGCCCACGCCCCCGACCTTGGACATGCCCCGCCCGGAAGGGGTGTACGCGCGTGCCCGCACTTGTGCTGCTCGGTGCTCAGTGGGGTGACGAAGGCAAGGGAAAGGCGACGGATCTCCTCGGTGGTTCCGTCGATTACGTGGTGCGTTATCAGGGCGGCAACAACGCCGGCCACACGGTGGTCGTCGGCGACCAGAAGTACGCACTCCACCTCCTCCCTTCCGGAATCCTGTCGCCCGGCTGTACGCCGGTCATCGGCAACGGTGTCGTCGTCGACCCGTCGGTCCTGCTCTCCGAGCTGAGCGGTCTGAACGAGCGTGGCGTCGACACGTCCAAGCTCCTGATCAGTGGTAACGCGCACATCATCACGCCGTACAACGTGACCGTCGACAAGGTGACGGAACGCTTCCTCGGCAAGCGCAAGATCGGTACGACCGGCCGCGGCATCGGCCCGACCTACGCCGACAAGATCAACCGCGTGGGCATCCGGGTCCAGGACCTGTACGACGAGTCGATCCTCACCCAGAAGGTCGAGGCGGCGCTCGACGTCAAGAACCAGATCCTGACCAAGCTGTACAACCGGCGCGCGATCGCCGTGAACCAGGTGGTCGAGGAACTGCTGGGCTACGCCGAGCAGATCGAGCCGTACGTCGCCGACACCGTGCTGGTCCTCAACCAGGCGCTCGAGGACGACAAGGTGGTCCTGTTCGAGGGCGGCCAGGGCACCCTCCTGGACATCGACCACGGCACGTATCCCTTCGTCACGTCCTCGAACCCCACCGCGGGCGGCGCCTGCACCGGCGCCGGCGTGGGCCCGACGAAGATCAGCCGGGTCATCGGCATCCTGAAGGCCTACACCACCCGGGTCGGCGCGGGCCCGTTCCCGACGGAACTCCACGACGAGGACGGCGAGGCGCTGCGCCGCATCGGCGGCGAGCGGGGCGTCACCACCGGCCGTGACCGCCGCTGCGGCTGGTTCGACGCGGTCATCGCCCGCTACGCGACCCGGGTCAACGGCCTGACCGACTTCTTCCTCACCAAGCTGGACGTGCTGACCGGCTGGGAGCGGATCCCGGTCTGCGTGGCGTACGAGATCGACGGCAAGCGGGTCGAGGAACTGCCGTACTCGCAGACCGACTTCCACCACGCCAAGCCGATCTACGAGACGCTGCCCGGCTGGTCCGAGGACATCAGCAAGGCGAAGTCCTTCTCGGACCTGCCGAAGAACGCGCAGAACTACGTCAAGGCGCTGGAGGAGATGTCCGGCGCCCCGATCTCCGCGATCGGCGTGGGCCCGGGCCGCGACGAGACGATCGAGATCAACTCGTTCCTGTAGGCATCCCGCGGGGGCGCCCGCCGGTCCGCCCCTCGGGGTGGCCGGCGGGCGCTTCCGCGTGGTGCGCGGTGCACAATCGAGGTATGAGCGCGCACCGGGACGCACGGTGCCGGGGACCGTACGGCGGTGAGGGGCACCAGGCCGACGGCACGGACTGCTCCGACCCCGCCGTCTTCGAGGTCGCCCGCCACGGCAGGCCCTCGCTGCCCGTGTGCCCCGTGCACCTCGGGCCCGCGCTCCTGATGGCCTCCCGGATCCTGTGGCCCCCGGTGATCCGACTCATCGCCCGCCCGACCACTCCGACCGCCCCCGGTCCCCACGCGCGCTGACACCGGTCAGGGGGGCCGGAGCCCGGGAATCTGACGGGATGGCGGTGCGGAGACCCGCCCGGCCGTCCCGCCCTCCGGGGTGCCGACCGGGCTGGGGAGGCGCCCACTGTGCGACGGTGTCGTGTCTCTCCACTGGGCCACCTTCCAGTTGCCCGTCCACCTGGACGACTAGGTGATCGCCATGAGCTCGCCCGCGTGAAGGTGTCCGGCCACGGCCCCGATCACTGGCGGCTGCTGAGCCGGGCGTTGCCCGAGTGCCGACACGTCGAGGCAGAGCTGGACGAGCTGGGGCGGCACGTCTGGAAGGGCGACCTTTGAGCCTGGGCCGTACCCGTCGTGAATGACGGCCTCTTCCGACGAGCCCCTGCGTTCGCCGGGGCGCGTCGTGGGGACCCTTGGAGGACGGCGCGCCCGAGGGCTTCCGCTGTCCCGGCTCAGCTCGCGCTCATCCCTCGTTCCGGCCACTGTGCCCGCTCGTCGTACACGGCGTTGATCTTCCGGGACGCCTTGAGGAAGGTGTGGTCGAGGTCGCCGTCGTCCGGCTGGGCCGTCCGCGTGTACGTGTTCATGGTCAGGATCCGCGTCATCGTTGTGGGATCCTCACCGAAGGCGTAGCGGATGACCGCCCCGTCCTCGGACTCCTTCTTGAAGTAGACGAGGGACGCCATCACCACTCACCTTCGAAGTCCTCCCGCTTGTTTCAGCGGCACCCTGCTCTGCCGGTTGCAGGTTTCGTTGGCCACCCGATGGGCTTCCTGGTAGGTGGCTCCCGGGTGATCGCGCAGATAGCCGAGCTCGGTCAGCTCGTGTCCAGTAGCACGGATCTCCTCCTGATTCTCTGGCCAAGGAACGCGCCGTCGTCAGCTGAAGACGATCATCGAGCCCTGGGCCAGGGAGCGGGTCGCGGCCGCGTGCAGGCCCAGCCAGACGTGGCGTTCGCGGGCGAAGGGGCTGGGGTCGAAGGGCGCGGGGACGGCGGGTTCCTCCAGCTCCGTGGGGGCCGTGGGCGGAGCGGGGGGAGCCGGGGGGTTCGCCGGGTCGATGCCGATCGTCGGGGCGACGTACTGCAGTTCCCGCAGCAGCGTCTGGGAGGAACCCAACGGCCCGCCGCCCGCGAGCAGTTCCTCGTTCGACAGCGGGTGCGGGAAGTCCACCGGGACGTACGCGCCCGCGTGGTCGTAGTGCCAGACCAGGTGGGACTGCTGGGCCGTGGACTCGAACATCTCCAGCAACTGCTCGTAGTCGCCGCCGAGTTCGTCCACCGGGGTCACCGGCAGGCCGCACACCTGCAGTAGGTAGGCGCGGCGCAGGAAGTGCAGGGCGTCGTAGTCGAAGCCGGCGACCGGGGCGACGTCGCCGGACAGGCCCGGCATGTACTGGTACACCGGCACGGGCGGCAGGCCGGCCGCGGCCAACGCGTTGTTGTACTGCGCGAGTTCCTCGGCGAAGGGGTTGTCCGGGGTGTGGCACAACACGTCCACGAGCGGTACCAGCCACAGGTCACAGGCCAAAAGAGGGCTCCTCGCATCGGCAGGCGCGTGGTCACGCACGGCAGCAGGCGGTCGGGTGGGGGACAGGGGGTCGGGTGAGGGTCGGGCGGTCGGACGGTGATCGGGTGGTCAGGGAAGGGTAGTCGGTGCGGCCCCGCATCGGCTCCCCGTGCGGGCCGTACCGGTCACCTACCCGTTGGTCAGGTGTTCCAGCAGGGCCAGCGCGTGCGCGTTCGCGGCGGCGACGATCGCGCGGGCGGCCTCGGCCTCGCGGCGGGCCAGCGCGTCGACCAGCTCGGTGTGCCCGGCCCAGAGCCGGCCCCGCAGGTCGGGCAGGCGCAGCAGGTGCTGCACCGCGCAGACCCAGGACTGGACGCGCAGGCGGTGCAGGAAGTCGGCGAGGTAGGGGTTGCCGAACAGGACGCTCAGCTCGCGCCAGAACCGCAGGTCGTAGCCGATCAGGACCGGGAGGTCGCCGGCGGTGGCGGCCCGCTGGGCCTCCTCGCCGCGGCGGCGCACGGTGGTGAGGGCCGCGGCGGTGCGCGGGTCCTCGGGCGGGGTGCCGAAGGCGGGGTGGCTCGGGGTGAGGGCCCGGAACATGCCGTCGGTGACCAGGCCGCGGGCCTCGATCATGTTCCGGAAGTCGGCGAGCGAGTACTCGGGCACGCGGAAGCCGCGGTGCTGGTCGGACTCCACGATGCCCTGGGCGGACAGGTCGACCAGCGCCTCGCGGACGGGGGTGGCGGAGACGCCGTACTGGTCGGCGATCTCCCGGACGGTGAACGCCCGCCCCGGCCGCAGCCGGCCCCCCAGCACCTCGTCACGGAGCGCGTCCGCGATCTGCTGGCGCAGGGTGCTGCGTGTCACGGCGCCGGTGCCGGGCATGTCCGTGCCTCTCCTCACACGTCCGGTGACGTACTCGTACGCACGCGCGATGCACACGCGTTCACATCTCTTACGAGCACGTCACCTTACGCGTTCGGACCGGTCCGGCGGCAGGCATGATCCGGTTACCGGCCGTCACCGCCGCGTGGTCACTCCGTGTACGCGTCGGCCGCGGTCAGTGCGGCGTCGAGCGCGGCGAGGCCCTCCTTCAGCTCGGCCTCGGTCGCGTTGCAGGGCGGGACCACGTGGGTGCGGTTCATGTTCACGAAGGGCCACAGGCCGTGCCGCTTGGCGGCGGCCGTGAACGCGGCCATCGGAGCGTTGGCCTCGCCCACCGCGTTGTACGGCACCAGCGGCTCCCGGGTCTCCCGGTTCTTCACCAGTTCCAGCGCCCAGAACATGCCGACACCGCGCACCTCGCCGACGCTCGGGTGCCGTGCGGCCAGCTCGGCGAGGCCGGGGCCGACGACCGTCTCCCCGAGCCGCCGGGCGTTGTCCACCACGCCCTCCTCCGCCATCACGCCGATCGTGGCGACGGCGGCGGCGCAGGCCAGCGGGTGGCCGGAGTAGGTGAGGCCGCCGGGGTAGGGGCGCGTGCCGAAGGTCTCGGCGATCCGCGGCGAGATGGCCACGCCGCCGAGCGGGACGTAGCCGGAGTTCACGCCCTTGGCGAAGGTCATCAGGTCGGGCACGACGCCGAACAGGTCCGCCGCGAACCACTCCCCGGTCCGGCCGAACCCGGCCATGACCTCGTCCAGCACGAAGACGATGCCGTACTTGTCGCACAGCTCGCGCACCCCGGCCAGGTAGCCGGGCGGCGGGACCATGATCCCGGCCGTGCCGGGAACGGTCTCCAGGACGATCGCGGCGATGGTCCCGGGGCCCTCGAAGGCGATCGTCGTCTCCAGGTGCTCCAGGGCGCGCGCGGTCTCCTGCTCCTCGGTCTCGGCGTAGAAGCGGGAGCGGTAGAGGAACGGCGCCCAGAAGTGCACGACTCCGGCGCTGCCGCTGTCGGAGGGCCAGCGGCGCGGGTCGCCGGTGATGTTGACGGCCTGCTGGGTGCCGCCGTGGTAGGAGCGGTAGGCCGCGAGCACCTTGGGGCGGCCCGTGTGCAGCCGGGCCATGCGCACCGCGTGCTCGACGGCGTCCGCGCCGCCGTTGGTGAAGAAGATCTTGTCCAGGTCGCCGGGGGTCCGCTCGGCGATCAGCCGGGCCGCCTCCGAACGCGCCTCGACGGCGAACGCGGGCGCGAACGTCGTCATCTTCGCGGCCTGCTCCTGGATCGCCGCGACGACCTTGGGGTGCTGGTAGCCGATGTTGGTGAAGACGAGCCCGCTGGTGAAGTCCAGGTACCGCCTGCCGTCGTAGTCCCAGAAGTACGACCCCTCGGCGCCGGCGACGGCGAGCGGGTCGATGAGGTCCTGCGCGGACCAGGAGTGGAAGACGTGCGCACGGTCGGCGGCCTTCACTGCGGCGCCGGCTTCGGGGCTGGGCTGTGGGGTCATGCGGGCGAGGGTAGAGGCCGGCGGTGCGCCAGGGACATCGGCGTCCTGTTCCGTGGACGGGGGGAATCCGCGACAGGTTGTCGACGCCCTGGCCCGCCGACCGTTGACAGCCTGCCGTCCTCGCGTCAGCGTGCTGTGGACGGTGCCGCCGATGCAGCCGTCGGCCGCCCGGGGCGCCCGGGTCGCCCGCGGGCCGAGGAGCGCCGAGGAGGACACCATGAGCCGCAGGCCCGTACACCTCGCCGTCTACGACAGCCTCGCCGACTGGGAGACGGGGCACACGACCGCCCACCTCGCCCGCGCCGGGCACCGCGTCCTGACGGTCGGGCCCACCACCGAGCCGGTCCTCAGCATCGGCGGACTGCGCATCCGGCCCGACCTCGCGCTCGCCGGGCTGCGCCCCGAGGACAGCTCCCTGCTGGTGCTGCCGGGCGCCGACCTCTGGGACACCTCCGACGACCTCGCGCCCTTCGCCCGCGCGGCCCGCGCCTTCCTCGACGCCGGCGTCCCCGTCGCCGCGATCTGCGGCGCCACCGCCGGGCTCGCCCGCGAGGGCCTGCTCGACGACCGCGCCCACACCAGCGCCGCCCCCTCCTATCTGGCGGCCACCGGCTACGCGGGCGGGGCCCGCTACGTCGACGCCGACGCCGTGACCGACGGCGACCTGATCACCGCCGGGCCCACCGAGCCCGTGGCGTTCGCCCGCGAGGTCCTGCGGCGCCTCGGGGTGTACGACGGGGAGACCCTGGACGCCTGGTACCGGCTGTTCCACGACTCCGACGCCGAGGCCTACGCCGTCCTGCGCGCGGCCTCCGCCCGGTGAGCGCCGGGCACCGGGAACTGCTTGGCGCGCTCGGGTGTTCCGGCTGAACGGCCGGTTCCCGTCCCTCGCCGGGGACCGGCCCGGCCGGCCGGGCTCACCGCCGCCTCGGTGGCAGGTGCTCGGGGCCGTGCCGCACGCGCCGCTGCCCGTGGCGGCGTCGCGCGGGCCATGGGCATCACCCGGCGGAGCGTGCAGCGCACCGCGGTCCCGCTGGGGGAGCGGGACCTCACCGAGGCGACACGGCTGCTTCAACTGCTTCAACGGCTCCCGGCGGTCGCGGACGACCTGGGCGCGCCTGTTACGGAACCGTAGACACCGGCCCGCGCCCGCTGTCACGGCCCCGCACTATCCTCGGTCTGTTGCGACCTATGGGGGGAAGGCGGCGCGGGGATGGAGAAGCTGGGACCGGGGGATCCGGTGGGGGTGCCCCCGGGCGGTCGGCTCAGGGGGAGCAGCGGGGCGTACCGGCTGGTGGCCCGGCTCGGCGCGGGCGGCATGGGGCATGTGTACCTGGCCCGGTCGGACCGCGGGCGCACCGTCGCCGTGAAGCTCGTCCGCGAGGAGTTCGCCGAGCAGGAGGAGTTCCGGGCGCGCTTCCGGCAGGAGGTGCAGGCCGCGCGGCGGGTCGGCGGACACTGGACCGCGCCCGTGCTCGACGCGGACACCGAGGCGGCCGTGCCGTGGGTGGCCACCGGGTACGTGGCCGGGCCGAGCCTGCAGCAGGTGGTCGGGCACGACCACGGCGCACTGCCCGAGCGGTCGGTGCGCATCCTGGCGGCGGGCCTCGCGCACGCGCTGAAGGACATCCACGCGGCGGGGATCGTGCACCGCGACCTCAAGCCGTCGAACGTGCTCGTCACGATCGACGGCCCGCGCGTCATCGACTTCGGGATCGCGCGGGCGCTGGAGACGACGTCCGCCGGCGGGGAGGGGCTGACCCGGACCGGGTCGCTCGTCGGGTCCCCCGGATTCATGGCGCCCGAGCAGGTGCGCGGGGACCGGATCACGCCGGCGTGCGACGTGTTCTGCCTCGGGTCCGTGCTGGCGTACGCGGCGACCGGGGCCATGCCCTTCGGCACCGCCAACACGGGCGTGCACGCGCTGATGTTCCGGATCGCCCAGGAGGAGCCGGACCTGTCGGGGGTGCCGGAGGGCATCGCCGACCTGGTGCGGGACTGCCTGCGCAAGGAGCCGGGGGCGCGGCCCACGCTGGACGCCGTCCTGGAGCGGACCGGGGCGGAGGACACCGTGGCCGGGGGGCGCTCGCTGGACCCCTGGCTGCCGGGTTCGCTGGTGGCGCAGCTGGGGCGGCACGCCGTGCGGTTGCTGGAGGTGGAGAACCCCGAGGGGGGCGCGGAGGGCGCCGGAGGCGCGGCGACCCCTCCGGACTCCGGCGCCGGTGCGCCGGGGGAGGGTTCCGGAGCGGGGCTCCCTGCGGCCCCGCCCGCACCGGCTGCACATCCGGCTCTCGCGGCACCGGCGGCACAGGCGTCACCAGCGGCACAGGCATCACCGGCGGCCCCCACGTCACCTGCGGCACCGGCGGCCCGGCAGCCCGCGCCGGCCGCGCCCGGCGCCGCCGGTGGCTCCGGCGGGGCGCCGGCGGGGCCCCCGGGCGCGGGCGCCCGGGGCGGATCGCCCGAGCACGCCGCCGTGTCCGACGGGGCTGCCGTACCCGCCCCGCCCGGCGGGTCCGCGCCGGCCGGCCATCTGCCTCCCGCGGCCTCTGCCCGGCCTCCGCAGCACGGCGCGCCGCAGACGCCCCCCGGTTTCGGCTCCGTGCCCGGGCCCTACGGGGCGCCGCATCCGCAGCAGCACCCCCAGCCCGCCGCCTACGCGTACCCGCAGCAGCACGGCGCCGGGGCCTGGGGCGGGCCGCAGCCGCCGTACAACCCCTACGCCGGAGGGCTCGGTCCCACCCCGCCGTACGGGCCGCCGGCCGCCGGCGCGCCCGCGGAGCCGGAGCGGCGCAACGGGCGGTCCACCGCGCTGCTCGTCGTGATCGCACTGGTCGTCGCGCTGGGCGCGGGCGGCTCGGTGTACGCGCTGATGAAGAACGGCGCCGGTACCGACGACGAGGGCGGCGGCACGATCGGTGCCGCGCCCACCGTCTCCGCCCGGCCCCCCGTCACCTCCGGGGCGCCCACGCCGGTCCCCTCGACGCCCACCGCGTCCGCCTCCGCGCAGGGGGCGGTCCCGGACGCCTACCTGGGCACCTGGCGGACGACCATCGAGAACGCCGCCGGCACCAACACCCGGGAACTCACCATCCGGCAGGGCGAGGTGGGCGACACCGTGCTGACGCTGGTCGCGGACGGGCCCAGCGACGGCGGCGGGACGTACCACTGCGTCTTCGAGGCCGCGCTCGCCGCGGAGCCCAGCGGCAGCGGCCCGCTGCGGATCGGGCCGTCCACGGTCAGCACCGGCCGGCCCGCCTCCTCCTGCACGCCGGGCGAGCCCACCGAGGTCACCCTGCTGCCGGACGGGCGGCTGAAGCGGGCGAAGGCCGGCGGCGGGGAGAGCCTGACGTACGACAAGGAGTGACGTACGACGGAGCACGGCGTACGACCCGAAGCGGCGGGGCGGCGGGGCCGGCCGTGCCCCTTCCCGCGCCTCGCCGACCTGGTCAGCGGGGTTCCGGGGGTCGCTGCCTGGGCATGTTCGGGCGGTTGCCGTTCGCCGGCGGCAGGGGGAATCGGCCCCCCGCGGCGCCGGCCTCCTGCCGGGGGGCCGACGCCACGGCCGTCTGGATGCCCAGCGGGACCGCGCCGGTCCGGAACTCGACCATCCAGTCGGTCGTCTCCGTGCGCACCAGCTCGGTGACGTCCTCGCAGAAGCGCCGCAGCACCGACAGGCACCGCTCCGCCGCCTCGCTGGCCGTGCCCTCCGCCGGCCCCAGCACCTCCCGCACGCACTCCGACGCCCAGTCGAACTGGAGGGCCTGCAGCCGCCGGTGCACCGCCTGGGCGGTGGCCACGTCCCTCATCCAGCCGGACGTCACCCCGTAGAACCGGTCGACGCCGACGCAGGAGGCCGCGAAGAGCAGGGCCAGACAGCCCCAGGGCGCGACCGGGCCGGCCGCCCCGGTCAGGTCCAGCAGGGGCAGCGCCGCCCCGGCCACCGCCCCGGCCGCCGCCCCGGCCCGCAGCACCCGCGCCCCGCGCCGCTTCCACACCCGGTCCCGCAGGTACCAGGCGGTGGTCTCCAGCGCCCGGCGCTCCACCCACCGGTACAGCTCGTCCAGCCGTTCGGCGGGCTCCGCCCAGTCCCCGAGCGGGAAGGCGCGCCCGGTCAGATCGCCCGGCCGCAGCCCGGCCGCACCCTCGCCCCGCCCGTCCTGAGGCGGACCCTCGGGCTGCATCTCCGGCTGACCCACCCGGCAACTCCCTACTGATCACGAACGGTCACGTCGCGTGACAGTCCATGCCGACGCGCGGCCCTCTTCCTACCGCCCAATGGGTGGCGGAGACGGGTCTTTCCCGGCTTTTCCGCTCGTAAGAGGGCCTTGATCAGGTATAGGACTTCCGCTGTTCTCACTCGAAAGAGTGGCGCGGCGAGGGCCGCGTGGACCACGTAGGCTCGTTCACGACGGAAGAAGGACGACGCAGTGGACGACGCAGCGGACGACGCAGCGGACGACTCGGAAGGACGACGGAGCGGGACGGCGCGGACAGTCGTCCGGCAGCCGTCGCACAGTCGTCGAAGACAGTCGTCGAAGACAGTCGTCGCAGCAGACAGCGAGGAGCCGATCGTGATCCCCGGTGGCCAGCCCAACATGCAGCAGTTGCTCCAGCAGGCCCAGAAGATGCAGCAGGACCTGCAGCGGGCCCAGGAGGAACTGGCGAACACGGAGGTCGACGGACAGGCGGGCGGCGGCCTGGTGAAGGCCACCGTGACCGGCGCCGGTGAGCTGCGCGCGCTGCGGATCGACCCGAAGGCGGTGGACCCGGAGGACACCGAGACCCTCGCCGACCTGATCGTGGCGGCCGTGCAGGCGGCCAACGAGAACGCGCAGGCGCTGCAGCAGCAGAAGCTCGGCCCGCTGGCGCAGGGCCTGGGCGGCGGCAGCGGCATCCCGGGTCTGCCGTTCTGACCCACCGCCTTCCACGCGAAGGCGGGGGCCGACTACCGTACGTACCGAAAGGTCTCCAGGAAAGGCAGTCCGTTGTACGAAGGCGTGGTCCAGGACCTCATCGACGAGCTGGGGCGGCTGCCCGGCGTCGGTCCCAAGAGCGCGCAGCGGATCGCCTTCCACATCCTCCAGGCCGAGCCCACGGACGTGAAGCGGCTCGCGCAGGCGCTCCTGGAAGTGAAGGCGAAGGTCCGCTTCTGCGCGACGTGCGGCAACGTCGCGCAGGAGGAGCTGTGCGCCATCTGCCGTGACGCGCGCCGCGACCCCGCCGTCATCTGCGTGGTGGAGGAGCCCAAGGACGTCGTCGCCATCGAGCGCACCCGTGAGTTCCGCGGCCGCTACCACGTGCTCGGGGGCGCGATCAGCCCCATCGAGGGAGTGGGCCCGGACGACCTGCGGATCCGGGAACTCCTCGCGCGGCTGGCCGACGGGACGGTCACGGAGCTGATCCTGGCCACGGACCCCAATCTGGAGGGCGAGGCCACGGCGACGTACCTCGCCCGCATGATCAAACCCATGGGCCTGAAGGTCACCCGCCTGGCCAGCGGCCTCCCGGTGGGCGGCGACCTGGAATACGCGGACGAGGTGACCCTCGGCCGCGCCTTCGAGGGGAGACGACTCCTAGATGTCTGACGCCACGCTGCACGCCTCGACGCGCAACCCGGACGACTTCGCGGTCCAGATCGCGGACCAGGTCGAGAGCTTCCTGGTGGCCGTCACCGAGGTGGCCAAGGGCGACGAGCCCGAATCGGCGGTCCCCTTCCTCCTGCTCGAGGTCTCCCAGCTCCTGCTGGCCGGCGGCCGGCTGGGCGCCCACGAGGACATCGTCCCCGACGAGCGCTACGAGCCCGACCCGGGCCCGGAACCGGACGTGGACGAGCTCCGCGAGAACTTCGCGCGCCTGCTGGACCCCGTCGACGTCTACTCCGAGGTCTTCGACCCGTACGAGCCCCGCAAGGCGCCGGTGCCCGCCCGGATCTCCGACGACCTCGCCGACATCATCACCGACCTGCGGCACGGCATGGTCCACTACCGCGCGGGCCGCGTCACCGAGGCGCTGTGGTGGTGGCAGTTCTCGTACTTCTCCAACTGGGGCCCGACGGCCTCCGCGGTGCTGCGCGCCCTGCAGTCCGTGCTCATCCACGTCCGGCTGAACCAGCCCCTGGAGGAGCTGGACGGCCTGGACACCGACCAGGCGGACATCGGCGACGACACGCTGGAGTTCGAGGCGGGCCGGGTGATGGCCCAGGAGATCGGCGGCCGGCTGGGGATCCGGCAGGGGCAGTAGCCCCCGGTCCCCGGCCCCCGGCCTCCCGTCCGGTGTCTCACCATGCGGGAGCAGGGTGGTCGAATTCGGACGCTCGTTAGACTGAGCCGACACCAACGAACCGAGCGAGGAGCGCACGTGGGCCTTGTCGTGCAGAAGTACGGAGGTTCCTCCGTAGCCGATGCCGAAGGCATCAAGCGCGTCGCCAAGCGGATCGTGGAAGCGAAGAAGAACGGCAACCAGGTTGTCGTCGTCGTTTCCGCGATGGGCGACACGACGGACGAGCTGATCGATCTCGCCGAGCAGGTCTCTCCCATGCCTGCCGGGCGGGAGTTCGACATGCTGCTGACCGCCGGAGAGCGGATCTCCATGGCCCTGCTGGCGATGGCGATCAAGAACCTGGGCCACGAGGCCCAGTCGTTCACCGGCAGCCAGGCCGGCGTCATCACCGACTCGGTCCACAACAAAGCCCGGATCATCGACGTCACGCCGGGCCGGATCCGCACCGCGCTGGACGAGGGCAACATCGCCATCGTGGCCGGCTTCCAGGGCGTCAGCGCCGACAAGAAGGACATCACCACGCTGGGCCGCGGCGGGTCCGACACGACGGCCGTGGCGCTGGCCGCCGCCCTCGACGCCGAGGTCTGCGAGATCTACACCGACGTCGACGGCGTGTTCACCGCCGACCCGCGCGTGGTGAAGAAGGCCCGGAAGATCGACTGGATCTCCTTCGAGGACATGCTGGAGCTCGCGGCCTCCGGCTCCAAGGTGCTGCTCCACCGCTGCGTGGAGTACGCCCGCCGCTACAACATCCCGATCCACGTCCGGTCCAGCTTCAGCGGACTGCAGGGCACGTGGGTCAGCAGTGAGCCGATTGGGGACAAGAAGGTGGAGCAGGCCATCATCTCCGGTGTCGCGCACGACACCTCCGAGGCCAAGATCACGGTCGTCGGCGTGCCGGACAAGCCGGGTGAGGCGGCCGCGATCTTCCGGACCATCGCCGACGCCGAGATCAACATCGACATGGTGGTGCAGAACGTGTCCGCCGCCTCCACGGGGCTGACGGACATCTCCTTCACGCTGCCCAAGACCGAGGGCCGCAAGGCCATCGACGCGCTGGAGAAGAACAAGTCGGGCATCGGCTTCGACTCGCTGCGCTACGACGACCAGATCGGCAAGATCTCCCTGGTCGGCGCCGGCATGAAGACCAACCCGGGCGTCACCGCCGCGTTCTTCGAGGCGCTCAGCGACGCCGGGGTCAACATCGAGCTGATCTCGACCTCCGAGATCCGCATCTCGGTCGTCACCCGCGCCGACGACGTGGCGGAGGCCGTCCGCGCCGTGCACACCGCCTTCGGGCTCGACTCCGACACCGACGAGGCCGTGGTCTACGGCGGCACCGGCCGATGACCGCCTCGCCGTACGCAGGCGCCTGCCGATGACCGGGAAGCCGACGCTCGCGGTCGTGGGAGCGACCGGAGCCGTCGGCGCGGTCACGCTCCAGATCCTGTCCCAGCGCAAGGACGTCTGGGGTGAGATCCGTCTGATCGCCTCCCCGCGCTCGGCCGGCCGCAAGCTGACCGTGCGCGGCGAGGAGGTCGAGGTGGCGGCCCTGACGGAGGACGCCTTCGCCGGCGCCGACGTCGCGCTGTTCCACGTGCCGGAGGAGGTCGCCGCCGCCTGGGCGCCCGTCGCCGCCGCGCGCGGCGCGGTCGTCGTCGACGGCTCCGGCGCCTTCCGGACGGACCCGGACGTGCCGCTGGTCGTGCCCGAGGTCAACGCGCACGCGGTGCGGTCCCGGCCGCGCGGGATCGCCGCCGCCCCCGGCTGCACGACCCTGACGATGATCGTCGCCCTGGGCGCGCTGCACGCCGAGTTCGGGCTGCGCGAGCTGGTCGTGTCGTCGTACCAGGCGGTGAGCGACGCCGGGCGGGCCGGCGTGGAGGCGCTGAGGGCCCAGCTGTCCCTGGTGGCCGGCACCGGACTGGGCGCCGCACCCGGGGACGTGCGCCGGGCCGTCGGGGACGACACCGGGCCCTTCCCGGAACCGGTCGCGCTCAACGTCGTCCCCTGGGCCGGTTCGCTGCGCGAGGACGGCTGGTCGTCCGACGAGATGAGGGTCCGCGACGAGACCCGGAGGATCCTCGGCCTGCCGGCGCTGCCGGTCGCCGTGACCTGCGTCCGGGTGCCGGTGCTCACCACGCACTCGCTCACCGTCCACGCCCGCTTCCAGCGCGAGGTCCACGTCGACGGCGCCCGCGAGATCCTCGCCACCGCGCCGGGCGTGGTGCTGTGCGACGATCCGGCGGCCGGCGAGTTCCCCACCCCCGCCGACGTGGTGGGCACCGACCCGACCTGGGTCGGCCGGGTGCGGCGGGCCCTGGACGATCCGGCCGCGCTCGAACTCTTCGTGTGCGGCGACAACCTGCGCAAGGGCTCCGCGCTGAACTCCGTGCAGATCGCGGAGCTGATCGCCGGCACCCCGCGGACGTGATCCCTTTGTAGGATCCATGCAAGAAGTGTCGCCGGGAGCAAGGTCCGAACCGCTTGAACCGTCCCTCTTGGCAGCAGAGGATTTCCCTCCCCGCCTTCCGCAACCGTACGGAGGGCGGGGAGCGTCTTTGCGGTCACCCTTGCGGGGCCTGGGGACGTGATGATCCTGGCGTGGGGACGCCGTGATCGGGGCGTGGGGACGCCCGTTCAAATGGGACATGAGGGAAGAGCGGGACGCATGACGGGACTTGAGGCACCGTCGGTTGTCGCACATGTGACGTCCGGCACGTACAACCCCCGAGGGGGGAAACGTGTCCAACTGGCGTGGCAGAGGTATTCGAACTCAGTGTGGCCCGCGGCGGTTCCGCCCTGCGGCCGCCCCGCGCGGCGCTCCGGCCGCGTACTCCCGGCGGCATGCCGGTGATCGCGCCGATGCCCGCAGCGCGGCCCGCCCGCATACCCGGCCAGCGTGACGGCGCCGAGGAGGGGGCGGGCGCCGTGCCGGCCGAGGCCGCCGGCACGACCGTCGACCACCTCACCGAGACCTACCGGGCGCACTACCGCTCGCTGCTCGGCCTCGCCGCTCTCCTCCTCGACGACACCGCCTCCTGCGAGGACGTCGTCCAGGAGGCCTTCATACGCGTCCACTCGGCCCGCAAGCGGGTCCGCGACCCCGAGAAGACCCTCGCCTACCTGCGGCAGACGGTCGTCAACCTCTCCCGCTCCACGCTGCGCCGGCGCATCCTCGGCCTGAAGCTGCTCGCCAAGCCGATGCCCGACATGGCGAGCGCGGAAGAGGGCGCCTACGACCAGCTGGAGCGCCGCGACCTCATCAAGGCGATGAAGGGCCTGCAGCGCCGCCAGCGCGAGGTCCTCGTGCTGCGGTACTTCGCCGACATGACCGAGGCGCAGGTCGCCGAGAGCCTCGGCATATCCCTCGGCTCGGTGAAGGCGTACGGCTCGCGGGGCATCGCCGCGCTGCGGGTGGCCATGGAGACGCCGGCATGAGCGAGCGCCCCCGGGGAGGGGACTCCCCCGAACGTCACGAGCCCGGCGCCCGGCGCGAGCCGGCCGAACGCCCCGGGCAGGAGCACACGCAACCGCACGCTGGGAACGGAACTGTGAACCACGGCCCCGACGACAAGGGCCCCGAGCGGCTCGGCCCGGACCTCGACGGGCTCGACGGGCTCGGCGCCGGCGAACTGGACCTGCGCCGGCTGCTGCACTCGGCGGTCGACGGCCTCGAACCGCGCTCCGGCGCCCTCGACCACCTGCGCCGGGCCGTGCCCGCGCGGCGCGCCCGCAAGCGCCAGGCCATGGTCGGCATGGCCGCGGCCGCCCTGTTCCTCGGCACCGCGGTCCCCGCCCTCGTGCACGTCTCCCACGCCGGGAGCGCCGACCCCGACACCGCCATCGCCGGCCAGAGCTCCCAGGCCCACGGCGGCACCGGCCGGGCCGAGGACAAGGACGCCGGCCAGGGCGGCGCGAAGGACTCCGACGGCGCGAAGGCCGAGCCCGGCGAGAAACCCGGCAGGCACCACGAGAAGGGCGAGGACCGCGGCAGCGGCGGCTCCACCGTCGACTCCGGCCGCTCCGTACCGCCGGCCGCGGGGAACCCGCCGTGCACGGCGGCCCAGCTGGGCTCCGCCACCGGAACCGCCGGCGCCCCCGACACCGCCGGGGTCGTCTACGGCAGCTTCCGCGTCACCAACACCTCCGGCACCGCCTGCACGGTCGCCGGCCCGGGCAGCGTCACACCGGCGGCCCAGGGCGCCGCCGACCCGGCCAGGATCGCCGGGGCCCGGCACACGGCCGGGGACGCGGCGACCGCCCTGCCCGACCCGTCCCAGGAGGTCGCCTCGCTGGTCCTGCAGCCCGGCACGGCGTACGAGGAGCGGTTCGCCTTCGTGCCCTCGGAGGCCTGTCCCACCGGCGGCGGCGACCCGGGCGGCTCCGAGACCGGCGCCCCCTCGCCCGACCCGACGCCGTCCCAGGACGCCGGCGCCTCCGGCGGTACGACCGACACCGGCGGCACCGGCACGGAGGGCGCCACCACCCAGCTCGGCTCCGAGGACGGCCCGGCCGACGGCAGCGTCGCCATCACCCACACGGCACAGCCCGGCTCCCCCTCGGCCACCGCGGTGGTGCCCGGCGCCTGCGCGGGCACGGTCTACTACACCGGCATCCTCCCCGCCTCCTGACACGGCACCCGGTACGCCCCCGCCCCACGGCCGCTGTCCCCACCCAGGGGCGCGGGGAACGGCGCGCCCAGTCGAACCGGACCCGCACCCGACAACGTGCCGCACCCCGGCCCCCAACTCCGGCCGCCCGCGGCACCGACGCCCGCTGTCCCCACCCAGGGGCGCGGGGAACTGCGCGCCCAGCCGAACCGAACCCGCACCCGACCACGTGCCGCACCCCGGCCCCCAACTCCGGTCACCCGCGAAGCCGACGCCCGCTGTCCCCACCCAGGGGCGCGGGGAACTGCGCGCCCAGCCGAACCGAGCCCGCACCTGACCACGTGCCGCGCCCCGGCCCCCAACTCCGGTCACCCGCGAAGCCGACGCCCGCTGTCCCCACCCAGGGGCGCGGGGAACTGCGCGCCCAGCCGAAACGAACCCGCACCTGACCACGTGCCGCGCCCAGCCGAAACGAACCCGCACGGGAAAGCGCACCGCAACCCCCGCACCCCCGCCCAGAAACGCCCCGCCCCGCTCAGCCGCTCGCCACGGACTCCCGCTCCGCCCCCTCAGCCACCAGGCCCAGCGCAGCGTCCCGCTGGAACTCGACCTCCCGCCGCAGCAAGCGGAACCACATGAAGACCACGAACCCCGCGAAGACGAACCACTCCCCGGTGTAACCGAGGTTCTGGAACGCCTTCAGGTCCAGCCCCGTACCGCCCGGCACACGCGCCGGCACCGTCTTCATCCCCGAGTCACCCCGGTCCAGCGTGACCCACGCGTCGTACAGCCGGTACGGCACGAGGTTCACCAGCGAGGCCGAGCTGATCGCCGCCGTCTGCCCGGCCGGCAGCCCGCCCTGCGCGCCGACCCCGGCGTCCCCCGGCGTCTCGGAGGCCTGCAGCGCCCCGGTGACGGTGACCTCGCCCTTCGGCGGCGCGGGCGCCTTCGCGGCATCCGCCGTACCCGGCAGCCACCCCCGCACCACGGGCAGCGCCTTGCCGGAGCCGGTGCGCAGCAGGGTGAGGACGTAGAACCCGCGCTTGCCGTCCAGCTCCCGGCCGGGCACCAGCAGCTGCTCGCCGTACCGCCCGCTCGCGGTGACCCGCCGCCCGGACGTGCTCTTGTCGACGGGCAGCAGCGAGTCCAGCGGGCGCGCGGCCTCGTGCCGGCCGGAAGCGGCCTGCTCGGTCGCGGCGCGGTGGTCCTGGACCCGGCCCTCGAACCGGCTCAGCTGCCACGACCCCATGAAGACGCAGAAGGGGATGGCGAGCAGCACGAAGACGTTGATGCCCCACCAGCGGGGTGTCAGCAGAAACCGGTACACGCCTCCACGGTACGGCTCCCGCGGCCCCGCCCCGGCCGCGGGTCGGGATCGATCCCACCCCTGCCGCAGGACCACCGGAGGCGGCCGTCCGCCCGCCCACCTCCGGGGAGTCCATGATCGCGAGTTGTCCACAGGCTGCGCACTCGCGTCCCCGATCGTCGGCGCGGCCAGGCAGTATGGGCGCATGACTGGGGCGATGAGCGAGAGCAGGACACCGGACACACCGGACATGCCGGACTGGGAGAAGCGGTTCCGGGCGCCGCGGGTGTCGCTGCCCGACTGGGCGGAGGACGCACCGCACCGTTCCCTGTTCGTGTCGAACGCGACGGGGACGTACGAGCTGTACGCCTGGGACCGGGCGACGGGCGAGCAGCGGCAGGTGACGGACCGGCCGAACGGCACGACGGAGGGCCTGCTCTCCCCGGACGGCGCGTGGATCTGGTGGTTCGACGACAAGGACGGCGACGAGTTCGGCGTCTGGCGCCGCCAGCCCTTCGAGGGCGGGCCGGACGAGCCGGCCGTGCCGGGCCTCGGCCCCTCCTACCCTGCCGGTGTGGTGCTGTCCCGGGACGGCCGCACGGCGGTCGTCGGCCGCTCCACGGACGAGGACGGCACGACGATCCACCTCGCGCGCGAGGGCGAGGCCCCGGTCGAGATCTACCGGCACCGCGAGTCGGCGGGCGTCGGCGACCTCTCGCACGACGGCACCCTGATCGCCATCGAGCACACCGAGCACGGCGACGCCATGCACGGCGCGCTGCGCGTCCTGCGCCCGGACGGCACGACGGTCGCCGAGCTCGACGACACCGAGGGCGGCACCGTGGAGCTGGGCCTGGAGGTGCTGGGCTTCGCCCCGGTCGACGGCGACACCCGGCTCCTCGTCGGGCACCAGCGCCGGGGCCGCTGGGAGCCGCTGGTGTGGGACGTGGCGACCGGCGAGCAGACCGACCTGGTCCTGGACCTGCCCGGTGACGTCGGCGCCGAGTGGTATCCGGACGGCTCGGCCCTGCTCATCGCCCACGCCTTCGAGGCCCGCAGCGAGCTGTTCCGGTACGACCTGGCGGCCGGCGAGCTGACCCGCCTCCCCACCCCGCCCGGCACGGTCTCCGGCGCGACGACCCGCCCCGACGGCAGCGTGGAGTACCTGTGGTCGTCGGCCGCCGAGCCGCCCGCGGTGCGCTCCACGGCCGGCGGCGTGGTGCTGGACCCGCCCGGCATGGCCTGTCCGCCGTCGGTGCCCGTGGAGGACGTCTGGGTGGAGGGCCCGGGCGGCCGGATCCACGCCCTGATCCAGAAGCCGGCCGGCGCCACGGGCCCGCTGCCCACGGTCTTCGACCTGCACGGCGGCCCGACCTGGCACGACAGCGACGCCTTCGCGGCGGGCCCGGCCGCCTGGGTGGACCACGGCTACGCGGTGATCCGCGTCAACTACCGCGGCTCCACCGGCTACGGCCGCGCCTGGACCGACGCCCTCAAGCACCGGGTCGGCCTGATCGAGCTGGAGGACGTGGCCGCGGTGCGCGAGTGGGCGGTCTCCTCCGGCCTCGCCGACCCCGCCCGGCTGGTCCTCACCGGCGCCTCCTGGGGCGGCTACCTCACCCTGCTGGGCCTGGGCACCCAGCCGGAGGCCTGGGCGGTGGGCATCGCGGTCGTGCCGGTCGCGGACTACGTCACCGCGTACCACGACGAGATGGAGTCCCTGAAGGCCATGGACCGCACCCTGCTGGGCGGCACCCCCGAGGAGGTCCCCGACCGCTTCGAGGCGTCCTCCCCGCTGACCTACGTCGACCAGGTCAAGGCCCCGGTGTACATCTCGGCGGGGGTCAACGACCCGCGCTGCCCGATCCGCCAGATCGACAACTACGTCAAGCGACTCGAGGCGCGCGGCGCGGTCCACGAGGTGTACCGGTACGACGCCGGGCACGGGTCGCTGGTGGTGGACGAGCGGATCAGGCAGGTGAGGCGGGAGCTGGCGTTCGCGGAGCGGCACCTGGGCACGCCGTAGGCGGACCGGGGCTCCCCGCACGGGTCGTGCGGGGAGCCCGCGCTCCGGGGGCTCACCGCAGCTCGGCGAGCCCCCGGCGCGTCGCGGCGACGACGACCCGGTCGCCGGGCCCCAGCACATGGCCGGGCGGCGTGCCGGGCCGCCCCCACAGCGCCAGCACCCGCCACGACCCGGCCCGGAACGCCTCCCGCACGGACCGCCCCTCCAGCTGGGGGTGCCCGCCCACGTCGACCGCGGCGAACAGCAGCACCCTGCGCTCCACGGCGACGGCCCCCAGCACCCGGCGCCCGAGCATCGCCCCGGCGAACGCGGGCGCGGCCAGGTGGCTGACGCTCCGGCTGCGGGTCAGCGCCTGCGGGTACGCGGCCCGCAGGGTGCGGTACACGGCGGTGGCGAAGTCGTCGTCGTACAGCCGCAGCACGACCCGCAGATCGGGCCGCACGGTCCGCGCGTACAGCACGGCTTCGAGGTTGGTGGTGTCGGCGCTGGTCACCGCGAGCAGCGTCCGCGCCCGGTGGATCTTCGCGGCCTCCAGGACGCCTTCCTGGGTGACGTCGCCGAGCACCACGGGCACCCGCAGCCGGCGCGCGGTGGCGAGCCCCCGCGCGTCCGGGTCGGACTCGACGCACACCACGGGGACGTTCAGCTCCCGCAGCCGGGTCAGCACCCGGGTGCCGATCTTGCCGAGTCCGAGCAGCACCACGTGCCCGCCCAGACCGCGGGGCGGCTTGCGCAGGCCGGAGGCGGTGCGGAAGGTGCCGAGCGCCTCCAGCGCCGCCGCCAGCAGCACGGGAAGCAGCAGCAACCCGACCAGCGCGGAGAGGAGTTGCAGGAGCTGGCGGCCCAGGGGCGCCCCGAGGGCCGGGTCGTCGATCGCGAACAGGTCGAGGAGGGTGAGGTAGAAGGCCCGCAGCGGATGGATCCCGGTCACCAGCGACAGGGCCACGGCGAGGGCGACCACGCACGCCACCAGACCGGCCACGGACCAGCGCAGCCGACGGGAGAACAGCGAGGCGAGCGGCGGTACGCCCGACACGCCGCGGCCGGGAGCGGCCGACTCGGCGCCGCCCGCGGCGGACACCTGCTCCAGCACCACGGCCTGCCGTCCGGCGGCCTGCCGGACCTCGTCGTCGGCGGGCAGCAGCCGCGGCTGCTGTTCTCCGCCGCCGCCCCCGCCACCGCCGCCGTCGCCGCCGGACAGCAGGGCGAGGGTGCACAGCCCGGAACCGGCGTCCGGGCCGCCCGCCGGCAGCGGCCGTTCCACGGCCCGCAGCAGCAGCCCGCCGGCCTGGACGACCTTGCCGGTGCCGGCCACGGCGGTGGCGGCCAGCGCGGGCGCCGCGGTGTCGGCGTCCGACAGCACGGTCGTGGAGGTCTCCGCGCCGTCCGTGCCGTCCGCGCCGCCCGTGCCGTCCCCGGCGGCCAACGCCGCCGCCTGGTCGAGGAGTTCCTCGATGTGCTGGCCCAGCCGCCGGTTGTAGAGCCGCAGGACGAGCCGCAGCCGGGGGTTGAGCCGGCGGGCCGTCAGCGCGGCGCGGATGTTGGTCTCGTCGTCGTCGTACACCAGGGCCAGCGCGGCCGCCCGGGCCACCCCCGCCTCGGCGAGCACCGTCTCGGTCGGCTCGGCGGCCTCCAGCACCGCTTCGCCGTCCGGCCGCCCGGCGGCCGCGGCGGGCGGCCCGGGCGCGCCGGTCCGGCCGACGGAGCCCACCGCGGCGCTGACCATGCGGTCGAGCAGGGCCGCCGACGCGGCCCGGGCCCGTCCGACCACCGGCGGCCGGGCGGTGCGTTCGTCGGGCGGCACCACGAGGGTGACCTGTTCTCCGTGGACCCCGCGCAACTCGGCGGCCAGCCGGTGCGCGAGCCCGTCGTCACCGCACACCACCATGTGCGCCGGCGGGACCCCCGGCCCCCCTTGATACGGAACGCTCGCCACGAGGGAGAAGACTGCCCGGAGGAGGGGGGCGGTTCCAGTGGCGTCCTGAACGCCCGCGCGGACGGCCGCGTAGACAAGGGGAGGAGCAGCAGCAGCCGGAGGTAACGAGCGTGGCCATCACCGAAGACGCCCCGCCGGGCGCGGACGCACGCCGTTCGGAGCCCCCGCCGGACGACCGTGAGGGCAGGCGGCTCAGCTCCCCGCTGGTGCTGACGCTCGTCCTCGTCCTGGCCGTGCTCGCCCAGTCCCCGATCCGCGGCGCCCTCGGCACCCCGCTGATGCAGAGCTGGACGACCGTGTTCGTCGCGGTGACCGTCCAGGCGCTGCCGTTCCTGGTGCTCGGCGTGCTGCTGTCGGCGGCGATCGCGGTGTTCGTCCCGGCGTCCTTCTTCGCCCGCGCGCTGCCGCGCCGCCCCGCCCTGGCCGTGCCGGTGGCGGGGCTGGCGGGCGCGGTGCTGCCGGGCTGCGAGTGCGCGTCGGTGCCGGTGGCCGGCGCCCTGGTCCGCCGGGGTGTGACCCCGGCCGCCGCCCTCGCCTTCCTGCTCTCCGCGCCGGCCGTCAACCCGGTCGTGCTGACCGCCACCGCCGTCGCCTTCCCCGGGCACCCGGAGATGGTCCTGGCCCGGTTCGCGGCGAGCCTGCTGGTGGCCTGCGCGATGGGCTGGCTGTGGCAGCGGCTGGGCCGTGCCGACCGGCTGCGCCCGCCGGCCCGCGGGGCGCACGAGGGCGCCACCAAGAGGGAGGCGTTCTGGGACGCCGTCCGGCACGACGTCCTGCACGCCGGCGGCTTCCTGGTGCTCGGCGCGGCGGCCGCGGCCACGCTCAAGGCGGCGGTCCCGGCGGACTGGCTGCGCACGGCCGCCGGAACGCCGCTGGTCTCGGTGCTCGCCCTGGCCGTCCTGGCCGTCGTGCTGTCCATCTGCTCGGAGGCGGACGCGTTCGTCGCGGCCTCCCTCACCCAGTTCTCCCCGACGGCCAAGCTGGTGTTCCTGGTGGTGGGCCCGATGATCGACCTCAAGCTGTTCGCGATGCAGGCGGGCACCTTCGGCCGCGCCTTCGCGCTCCGCTTCGCCCCCGCCACCTTCGCGCTGGCCGTCGCGGGCGGCACGCTGACCGGGGCGGTGCTCCTGTGAACCGCCAGGCGCAGGCCGCCGTCCTGTTCCTGCTCGGTGCGGCCCTGCTGCACGCGGGCCTCACCGACCTCTACCTGCGCTACGTCAAAGCGGGCCTGCGCCCGCTGCTGCTCGCCTCGGGCGGCGTCCTGATCGCGGCGGCCCTGGCGACGGCCTGGTACGAACGCCGCCGCCACCGGCAGCCCGGCCGGCGCGGGCCCCGAGCCGGGCACCCCCACCCCGGACCGCAGCCCGGCAGCCACTCCGGTGAGCACGCCCACCCCGGACCGCAGCCCGGCAGCCACTCCGGTGAGCACGCCCACCCCGAGCCCCGGGTCGCCTGGCTGCTGGTGCTGCCCCTGCTCGCGCTCATCCTCATCGCCCCGCCGGCCCTCGGCTCCTACAGCGCCCTGCGCACCGGCACGGCCCTGCAGAAGCCGTACGCCTACGGCCCGCTGCCCGCCGGCGACCCGGTCCCGCTGTCGGTGGTGGACTACGCCTCCCGCGCGGCCTACGGCCACGGACGCTCGCTGCACGGCCGCTCCGTCCGCGTCACCGGCTTCCTCGCCCTGGACCGCGCGGGGCGGCCGTACCTGGTCCGCATGGCCCTCAACTGCTGCGCCGCCGACGCCCAGCCGGTGAAGATCGCGCTGACCGGCGCCCTGCCGCCGGTCCTGCGCCCCGACGCCTGGCTGGAGGTGACCGGCTCCTACACCCCGCGGACGGCCCGCGACCCGGTCAACGACGGCCCGGTCCCGTACCTGAGGGCCACCGCGGTCCGCCCGGTCCCGCCCCCGCACGACCCGTACGACGAGACCTGGAACACCTGAACCGGCGCGGACGCCGCCTTCCGGTTCACCGGCCGGCGCCCGCGCCCCCGAGGTCGAAGCGGTCCAGATCCCGCAGCCACGCCTCGGCGTTGCCGTCGGACGGCGCCCGCCAGTCGCCGCGCGGGGAGAGGGAACCGCCGGCCGAGACCTTCGGCCCGTTCGGCATGGCCGAGCGCTTGAACTGCGAGAACGCGAAGAAGCGGCGGCAGAACACCTCCAGCCAGTGCCGGATGTCCGCGAGGCCGTAGGCGACCCGCTTGGCCTCGGGGAAGCCGGGCGGCCAGGCGCCGGTGTCCGGGTCGTGCCAGGCGTGCCAGGCCAGGAAGGCGATCTTCGAGGGCCGGAAGCCGTAGCGCAGCACCTGGAACAGGGTGAAGTCGTGCAGCGCGTACGGGCCGATCTTCGACTCGGTCGACTGCATCTCCTCGCCCGGCACCAGTTCCGGGCTGATCTCCGTGTCCAGGATCGCGGCCAGCACCTTGCCGGTCTCCTCGTCGAACTGGCCGCTGCTGATCACCCAGCGGATCAGGTGCTGGATCAGCGTCTTCGGCACCCCGGAGTTGACGTTGTAGTGGCTCATCTGGTCGCCGACGCCGTACGTGGACCAGCCGAGCGCCAGCTCGGACAGGTCGCCGGTGCCGAGGACGATGCCGCCGCGCTGGTTGGCCAGCCGGAACAGGTAGTCCGTGCGCAGCCCGGCCTGCACGTTCTCGAAGGTGACGTCGTACACCGGCTCCCCGGAGGCGAACGGGTGCCCGATCTCCTCCAGCATCAGCCGCGCGGTCGGGGTGATGTCCAGCTCGGCCGCGGTGACGCCGAGGGCGCGCATCAGCTTGTGGGCGTTGTCCTTGGTGTGGTCGCTGGTGGCGAAGCCGGGGAGGGTGAAGGCCAGGATGTCGCTGCGCGGCCGGCCCGCGCGGTCCATCGCCCGGGCGGCGACGATCAGCGCGTGCGTGGAGTCCAGACCGCCGGACACCCCGATGACGACCTTGGGGCCGCCGATCGCCGCGAGCCGCTGCTGGAGCCCGGCGACCTGGATGTTGTAGGCCTCGTAGCAGTCCAGGGCGAGCCGCTCGGCGTCGGCCGGCACGAACGGGAACCGCTCGACGCGCCGCCGCAGCCCCAGGTCGGCGGCCGGCGGGTCCAGCTGGAACTCGACCGTCCGGAAGCCGCCGGTGCGTGCCGCGTGCGCACGGCGGTTGTCGTCGAAGGTGCCCATCCGCTGCCGCTCCTGCCGCAGCAGGTCGAGATCCACGTCGGCGACCGCGTACCGGTCGCCGAGCGGGAAGCGCTCGGTCTCGGCGAGCAGCACCCCGTTCTCGTAGATCATGGTCTGCCCGTCCCAGGACAGGTCGGTGGTCGACTCGCCGAGCCCGGCCGCCGCGTAGACGTACGCGGCGAGGCAGCGCGAGGAGGCCGACCGGCACAGCAGCTTGCGGTCCTCGGCCCGGCCGACGGTGATGGGACTGCCCGAGAGGTTGACCAGGACGGTGGCGCCGGCCAGGGCGGCCTCCGCGCTCGGCGGCACCGGCACCCACATGTCCTCGCAGATCTCCGTGTGCAGCACGAGCCCGGGCACGTCCGCGGCCGCGAACAGCAGATCCACCCCGAACGGCACCGCGGCGCCGCCCACCCGGATGCTGCCGCCCCGCTCGTCGTACCCGTCGGCGATCTGCCGGCGCTCGTAGAACTCCCGGTAGTTCGGCGGGTAGGACTTGGGGACGACACCCAGGATCCGGCCGCGGTGCACCAGCACCGCGCAGTTGTAGATCCGGTTGCGGTGGCGCAGCGGGGCGCCGACGACCAGCACCGGAAGCAGCTCCGCCGAGCCGGCCACGACCGTGCCGAGCGCCGCCTCGACCTGGTCGAGCAGGGCGTCCTGCAGCAGCAGGTCCTCGATCGAGTAACCGCACAGGCCCAGCTCGGGGAAGACGGCGACGGCGACGCCCTCGTCCGCGCACCGGCGGGCCTGGCGCAGCACCGCCTCGGCGTTGGCCTGCGGGTCGGCGATGACGGTGTGGCCCGTGCACGCGGCGATGCGCGCGAAGCCGTGCTGATAGATCGACCAGAAGTTCAACGCCGCTTCCCTCATCACTCGACAGACCGCACAGATCCGTCAGGCCGTACGGATTCGTCAGGACCGCACCAGCACGGCGAACCGCACAGATGCGACAGACCGCGAATCTCCTCCAGGAAGAAGCCTAGATCCCGGCCGCCCCGCCCCACCCCCCGCCCTCTCCGCCCCCAAAACGGCCGGCCCCCCGTCACCGGCCCGTCCGGGACGGCACCCCTGGTCCGGTCCGGCGATCAGTTCGTTCCGGCGATCAGTTCGTTCCGGCGGTGAGCTCGCTGAACAGCTTGTGCGCCGCGTCGGAGGTGAACTGGCGCCGGAGTTCGGCACGGGCGACCTGCTTGCGGAACTCGCCCTCGTGGCCGGCGTATCCGGCGTTGTGCATGAGGTCGGTGATCCAGATCGCGAAGGCCTGGTAGTTCCAGATGTGGGGCAGGCAGGTCGCGGAGTAGTCGTCGAGGAGGCTGCGGTCTCCGTCCTTCACCTGGCGGATGACGGCGCGGGCGAAGACCTCGCTGTCGTGGAGGGCGAGGTGGATGCCCTTGGCGCTCATCGGCGGGACGATGTGGGCGGCGTCCCCGAGGAGGAAGAGCCGGCCGTGGCTCATCGGGTCGAAGACCACGCTGCGCAGCGGCACGATCCGCTTCTCGACGATCTCGCCGGCCGGCACGGGGGTGCCGAAGCGGGCTCCCAGTTCGTCCCAGACGCGCGCGTCCGGCCACTGCTCGGGGGTGTCGCCGGCCGCGCACTGGAGGTAGACGCGGCTGGCGTGCGGGCCGCGGGGGATCATGCCGGCGAGACCGCGCGGATGGATCGCCATGCCGGACGGGTCGGCCGGCACCGCGGCCAGGACGCTGAGCCAGGAGTATCCGTACTCGTGGGAGTACTCGGTCAGGGCGGAGGCGGGGATGCTGCGCCGGCTCACCCCGTGGAAGCCGTCGCAGCCGGCGACGAAGTCGCACTCGACGACCCTGGCGGCGCCGTCGGCGCTCCGGTAGCGCACGACGGGACGCTCGCCGGTGACGTTCTCCAGCGACACGTCCGCGGCTTCGTAGCGGAGGTCCCCGCCGTCCCGCAGGAAGACGTCGGTGAGGTTGCGCACCAGGACCTGCTGGGGGCAGAAGAGGCTCTCGTCGTCCTCGTCGTCCACGTCGAATCGGAGCGCCTGCCCGTCGATGTAGAAGCCGCTCCCGTCCTGTGGGACGGGGGTGCCCGCCAGCACCTCCTCCAGGCCCCATTCGCGGAACATGCGCACCCCGAAGGCGTCGATGGTCCCCGCGCGCTGGCGCTGCTCGACGTAGGCGCGGGGGTGCTTCTCCAGCACGACGCAGTCGACGCCGTTGCGCAGCAGGAAATTGCCGAGGGACAGGCCGGCGACGCCCGCGCCGATGATGGCCACGGTCGTGCGGTCGCGTGTTTCCGTCATGTGAGGGGGAGCCTTCCGTGTTCGAGCGTGTCGAGGACGCCGAGGCGTCCGTCGACGGCGCCGCCCGGGTGGTGCGGCGTTCGGCTCCCACTCTGAGGCGGCCGGCGATGTGCGAGCCACCGGTAGCTGGACAGCCGATACCGGAAACCCGCCAACCTCACGAGTGAGCGTGACGCGCGGTCCGGCGGTCGGCCGCCGCTACCGGCCGCGGCGCAGGTCCGCCTGGTAGCGGCCCGGCGTCTGGCCGACCACTTCGGTGAAGGCGTCGATGAAGCTGGAGGGGTTGGACCAGCCGCACGCCACCGCGGTGTCCGTGACGGACATGCCGTCGGTGAGATGAGCCAGGGCGTGGTGGATGCGCAGGGTGGTGCGCCAGCGGTGGAAGCTCATGCTCAGCTCCGTGTGGAACAGGCGGCTCAGGGTGCGCTCGCTCGCCCCGACCGTCCGGCCCAGCTCCGCCAGGGTGACCGGCCGCGCGGGATCCTCGTGCAGGAGGGCGGTGGCGGCGCGCAGCCGGTCGTCACGGGGCTCGGGCAGGTGCAGGGACTGCTCGGCGGCGTCCGCGAGTTCGTCCACGATCACGGCGAGCAGCCGCCCGTGGGCGCCGGGCCGTCTCTCCGGCTCGTCGGTCAGCGCCAGGAGCGCCTCCCGCAGGAGGGGAGTGACCGCGAACACGCTGGGGTGATCCACGAGCTCGCCGCACAGGTCGAGCGGGACGGCGACGAGACGCACGTCGGTGGGGCCGTAGAAGCGGTGGGAGTGCGCGTAGTGCGGCGGCGTCCAGGTGACACGGCTGGCCGGGGCGACCCAGGTCCCGCGTTCCGTCGCCGTGGCCATCGCACCGGCGGCGGCGTAGACGAGCTGCCCCTCGACGTGCGAGTGCGGGTCGACCCGATAGCCGTGCGGCAGCCAGCCGCCCCCTTGCAGGACCGACGTGCTTGTTCTGGAGTGCTTCGGCGTTGTTCTGGAGTGCTTCGGCGAAGACTGACGGCTTTCCGGCATCGGACGCCACTGTACCGACGGCCCGCCCACCGGAGGAGACCGACGGCGGGGCCGCGGAGTGTGCAGACCCTGGCGATCAGCCGAGCGGGCTGCCGACCATGCCGTTCCGACCAGGGCTTGGCCGGTCGTGTCACGCGCGTACGTGCCCATGGCTGGAACCGAGACCGCCTCCCACGACACCGCCGGCAACCTGGTCGGGGCGCACGCTCCCGCCCATGAGGCGGCAGGCGACGGCCATTCGATGGCAATTCCATCCGCCGGGGTCTGCGCCTGACCGGGTCGAGTCCAGTCGGGACGACACCCGCCTGGCAGAGCAGACCGCTACGGACGGCGGGGTCACCCCATGGGACTCCTTGCTTCATGGTCACCGGCCTCCCCGTTCGGCTCCGGCTCGGCTCACTGCTGTCCGGAAGGGTCCTGAGGCGGCGGCCTCTTCCGGTCCCCCTTCACCCTTGATCCCAGGCGTTGGTGTCGTTGCTAGTGCTTAGGCGGCTGCGTGACGACGATCCGCCAGATCACCGAATCGGCTGCCGAGAACCTCCATGCCAGGTCGTGCAGGTGGGCCTTCGGTATCTCAGCGGTGAACACGCCGGTTCCGTCACCGCACTGAGATCCTGCGATGCGCTTCCCGGCAACGATGATGTTGAACTTGGACGGGCCGGCGCATGTCCATATCACCGTGATGGACGAGGCGCTCCCTGCTGACGAGGGGAGCGTGACACCGCCCTCGCCATGGCCCGATCCTGTGTACAGCGTCTTCGTGCCGACAGGGAGCGGGGATTGAAGCGGATCGGGAAGGCGGTCCGGGCTCGTCGGGGTCTGCGCCGGGGAGGGGGTCACGCTGGACCTCGCCGTCACCTCGTGAGTAGGGGTTGCTCGGGAGTGAGTGCCGCCGGAACAGGCTGACACAAGCACCAGGGCCGACAGGCCGAAGGCCAGCAGGGAAGGCTTCACCGGATCGTCCTCAACTCATGAGTGGGCGATGTAGGGCGCCCCGCCGGAACCTTCCACGCCGAGGGTGACGGCGTTGGTCTTTGCATAGGGGAGCGAGCCGATGGTCTCTGTAGAGCACGGTGGTCAGCCCTGCGCGAGGTTCGTGCAACGTCGCACGGCCCGTCGCCTCAGATTACCCGCGGTGGCAGTCGCCGGAAAAGCACTGCTCAACCGCTAGAAGTCTGGGAGGAGGATAGCCGTTCCCCGCGGAGGGCCCTCGGAGCGGCGAGGAACGCCACAAGCCCGAGGAATGTCACCTGGGTACCCATCTGAGGGCCGGCGCCTTCAGGGCTGTCCCTGCTGCGGCGCCTCGCCCTCAAGGCGATCGAGGCGGTGACGCCCGTCGGGGTGGATCTCCGGTTGTGGTGTCGGCTGATGTTCCGCTGGTGCCGTTGGGGTGCGCGGCATGGCCCGTACCCGGCTGTACCGCGACGGCTCCCTGGCCGAGGAGGACTTCCCGGTCCAGGACATCTCCCGGCAGCTGGCGGGCCCGTCCACGACCGTGTGGTTGGAACTCTCGAGGACGCGCTGCACGAGGGGCAGCGGGCGAAACTCGACAACTACCGCACCCATCACTTCTTCAGTGTCTACGCGGTCGTCTTCGACCCGGACGGCGCGGGACTGACGATGAGCGAGCTCGCGGTGTGAACCCACGGCCTCTTCGTCGCGAGTGAGGTCCGGCTGGGGAGGCTGCCAGCCTCGACGGCGTTTCCCGCAGGTCGAAGGGGCGGACGCGGTTGGTGTCACGGGGCCTGGAAGGGGCTCGGGGAGCGGGTCGGCTCCCAGACGGCTCGCAGGGCGTGCGCCCGAAGGGCTCTGCACGCCTACCCGCCACCCCGACTCTGAGTTCCGCTCGGAGTTCCGGCAAAGGCGCAGACCGGACCGCCTCGGACCCCCGGCCATCTGCGCGGACCAAACCGGTGATCAGCCGCCCGAAGCCCCTCGAAATGCCATCACGGCCAGCCAGCAGAAGGACTCGGAGACGACTCTGGACGGGCACCATCACGTACGCAGGCGGTCGGCATGAGACCTCTTTCACCTGTCTGCCCTATGGTCGTAGCCGCAGTTGCGAACCGGGGGAGGCGACAGCGATGGGTGACGGCAAGGTGCCCGGCATGTGGCGGCGCATGTAAGCCGCAGCAGAAGACAATGGAGAGCGCGGCGGGCATCCTGGTGCTCGGCCTGACGAGCGTTCACGGCCATGGTGGACTTGTCCGACGGGCACGTGGACAACGACCCGTTCATTGAGGACAAAGCCCTCCACACTCTGCTGAAGCTCGGCATGTGGTGGCCGGAGGCCGATTCCGACAAGCTGCGGGACGCGGCGAAGGCCTGACGTGTTTTCGCCGACTCGGTGGACGACGCCCGCGCTCCCGTGCACCCGCGCCGCGCTGGGCGCGGGCGGCGGCCTGCTTGGGGTGACCGTCACCGGTATGGTCGGCCCGGCATCGTGGCAGAGAACAACGAAAGGAACGCCAAGAAAATGCAGGACCTGGCCGCTGGAGCACACGGACAGTCCCCCGTGATCGACATCGTCTTCGCGGTGGGAGGCATTGTTGGCCTGTGGTGCGGTTTGAGTTGGGCGTTCGATGTGCGGGGTATCACCACTCGGCGAGCCGAACGGATTCGACGCAGGAACGAGGAGACGTGGATGGCGATGGGGCGTCTCGGCGGGGCTCAGCCCCTTTTTGCGACTCCCGGGTATCTGCGGTTCCTGGGAGCTGTCATGGCAGGTGCGGGACTTCTCCTGCTCGTCGCGGCGTATGCGCTGTGGCACCTGGGCTGAGCCCCGGCGTAGTCGGGATCGCGCACGTCGTCGGCGTTGTTCTTGATGATGTCTGGGTCGATTCGAGCCAGCGGGCTCTGCTGCGCACATATAGGCCGGTTCTGTGGGACAGTTGATGCCTGGCTTTGAATTCAATAATCGTGGCAGGGCGTAGAAACGGTCTTTCTGTCTTGGATTCAGAGGCGTTGAGTGAGTTCACGCCGATGCCACGAAGACTGCGACGACTGAGATTGCGGCATCCCACGCTCCTGAGGACTGACATTCCGGTCCCTTGCCGGAGAAGTGCTCGAAGTCCCGCCAGCAAATTGCTCACCGTGAGTCGCTGTACGGGCCGGCGAGGTCAGCGAGGTGCAGTCGCGCTGGTAGGCGCGTCGGCAGCATGGTTCGTAGACACCGGTCTCGTCACGAACGCCGGCTCCTGACCGGCGCGCTGGACCTGGGCGTCACCGCGCTCGACACCAGCACCAACTACGCCGGCTTCCGCTCGCACCAGATCCTGGCTCGGACAGCCGGTGACCTGCTGCCGAGGTCCGCGGTCTCCACGAAGGTCGGCTACTTCCCTGGCTCCGGTGGGGCGGAGCACTCCCCGGACCCCGTGCGGCTGAAGTGGGCAGTGGAAGAGGCGGCCAAAGACCTCGGACGGGAGCCGGACCTTGTGCTCTTGCGCACCCCGGAACAGTCGCTCCGAGAAGCCGTGCCGTACAACGAGGATCTGCTTGCCGCGACGTGTACGGCCCTGGATGACGCAACAGCGAAGGGGCTGTGCGCCGCGTGGGGCGTCGCGTCGTGGGATCCGTCCCCGCTGCTGAGCATGGTCGCCCCGACCGTGCCGAGGCCATCGGTTCTCATGGTCCGCGCCGGATTGCTGGTCGGAGCCAGAACTCTGGACGCAGCGGACACCCTCGTCGATACCTGGGTTCTCAGTGATGGCCGGGTCCGGGGGTCGAGCCCCTTCGGGGGCACCACCAGTGCCTCCGTGTGGGCTCGCCCACCCGCCTCTCGGAACGTCATCACGGCCAACCAGCAGTAGAACTCTGATACGCCGACGCTGAAACCGGGCTGGCTGTACAACTACTTCCGTTACTACGACCCCGAGATAGCTTGCTACCTGAGCCAGGACCCATTGGGTCTCAGGCCGGGCCCCAACCCCTCGGCATACATCCGCCATCCTGGGATCTGGTCGTACCCGTTGGGTCTGTACGGATGTGAGCTGGCGGACCTAGGGGGTGGTTGGTACCGCTCCTCCGAGGGGCTGGACTACGGTCCGGGGTCTGCCGAGGGGCACCGCATCACCCACGTCATGCAGCACACCCGTGACAACCCTGCGAAGCCCGCTCACGGAGTTTTCGATACGGGCAACGGGGAGTACTGGAAACGGTCGACGAAGCGTGGGGTAGGCGCGCTATGGCAGTGTCGGTGAATGAGCAGGGCGCTCGCTCCACCTACATCATCCCGATGGGGCGGCAGGTGGGTTACAACCCTGGAGAGCAATATATTTCGATCACCGTCGAACACGGCAACGAAGTGATCACCGCCTTCCCGAGGAGCTGGAACTGATGGACAAGGTCGCCTGCGCACACTGCGGGCAGGACTGGGTGCGCTGCTACAAGCGAAAGGACACAGGCCAGAAGTTCTTTCTCTGCCCCGAGTGCGAATCCGTCTGGGAACTCGAGGACGACCTTCACGAGGACACAGACATGTATCTGAGTGGATACCTGATGACCGGGGGCCCCGCGAAGGACTGGGAGATCAGCACTCCGTGCGGCTGAGAAGATGGTGCGTGCCTACCCGACGCACGTCGCGTCGCCTGCCCATGAGGCACCCGGTGAGTGGCGGTTCGAGGGCACGCTCGTCCACTCGGCCGGCCACCCCTCCTATGAGCACGACGGCGAAGGCCGCCTCGTGCGCAGGACCCGCAAACTACTGAACGACCAGTCCCGTAACTGGACTTACAGATGGAACGCCGAGGACCGCCTCACGTAGGTGGTCACCCCAGACGGAGTCCAGTGGCGGTACGCCTACGACCCGCTCGGTCGACGCATCTCCAAGCACCGGATATCCGACGACGGTTCCGTGGCCGACCGTACGGACTTCTTCTGGGACGACCTGTGCCTGGCCGAGCAGGTCACGGCGGACGGCTGGGTGACGACCTGGGACTGCGCGCCGGACAGCCGTCGCCCGGTTGCTCAAACGCGCCACAAGCCGGCCGCGGCAGCCGCCGACACGTCGTTCCTGACGCAGTTGGCGGAAGATTCGGATCCCGAGTCAGGCACTCGGTTCGACGCCGTCGTCACCGATTCCATTGACACACCCACGGAGTTGGTCTCCGCGACAGGTGATCTGGTCTGGCAGCGTCGTACCAGCCTGTGGGGGACCCCCCTTCCGGCCTTGGACGAAGCGACGTCACCAGTCGACTGCTCGCTGCGTTTCCCGGGACAGTACGCCGATCCCGAGACGGGTCTGCACTACAACCTGTACCGGACTACGATCCCGAGACGGCGCGGTACATCACCGCGGATCCGCTGGGCCTCGTCCCCGCACCGGATCACCACGCCTATGTACCGAACCCGCTGAGCTGGAGCGGCGACCTCGGTCTGGCAGGAAGGGGCCGACGGGGCCGCAGAACCTGCTGAACTTCGGGCAGGGGTACACAGGCCGACGTGACCCCTTCCCGGGGGAAACAAGGGAATGGACGTGGAGATTCACGTCTATGACAAGCCCATGCGTGAAGTCGGAGTCTTCAACAGTCCGGGTTAGTTCAATAAACACGGCATCAAAGCGGCTGACGTCGAAGTCCCGCCCGCCGTGGAGAATGCCATCAAGGGTCGGATGATCTACGAGCTGCGAAGAATAGGTCAAATCGGCACCAAGGGGACAGAGGGTATCGGCGGGGACAAGTGGAGGCGACCGCCTCTAGCCGCGGAAGGTTGCAAATGAAGTACGTCACAGCCGTCTGGGATGATGGCGGGTTCTACGTTGATCCGAGACCCTACTTGGCCGAGCTCCCGAAGTTTCGAGATCGGCTACCCGGCGGAGCCAAAGAATTCGCGTCCGATCCGGCACATTACGCCTTGGGACATGGAAATAGTCGCTGTGTCAAGGATCTGGAATTGATCGGAATTCATGTTGCTACCGACAAAAGCGGAAAGATGACACTGGAGTTCGCCCCGAACCAGTGGAAGCATGATGCGGGGCTGCGCATCAGCTATTCAGGGGTGACGCACTTCTCCATCGATTATGCGCATGCCATCGACTGGATGCTGGTCGACACCGTCCTTCTTGACGAGATCCTCCCGGACGAGGGCGGGGGTTGTGTGCACGAGATCGCGCTCACCGACGCGTCGATCACCGTGCGCTGCGAGGACCTGCGAGCCATGTGGGGGGACGCAAGCTGAGGGTGACCGGGAGCGTCGATCACAGGACACCAGTTCGTCATCGCCCGCCAGGAAGCACGTCCTGACCGTGCGGTTCACCGCACGGTCAGGCCACGAGAAAGCCGACAGGGCTGCATGCGGGTGCCTGCCTCGGCGATCTTCCCTGGCTGCGGTGATCCACCCCCCCGAGGGCGTACCGCTTCGCGTTGTACTGGCGCGCAGAACCCGAACTGACGCCCTTCAGCCTTCCCTTGGACGCCTGGCCCAGTTCAGGTCGGCATGGGCCGGCACCAACGCTGGGCGGTCGTCTCGAAGCCGTCCAAAAGGCAGCGCGGATGGACTCGGTGACCGACGCCCGGCTGATTGTCTCGGAGTCGCTGTGGCGAACCGTCCCCTCAGGTGCGCTGCCAGCGTGTCCAGAGAGGCGTTTCAACCCATCCCACCACTCGTCCGGCGCCGTTCCATCCCTACTCAGTGAGTTTGCCGAGCAGGCGTCGCTCGATGCGGACCCGGGTATCGCGGTTGCGGACCCACCGTATCCGGCAGGAAGACCCTGCAGAGACCGCGCGACGCAGTCCAGAACATCGTCCACCGCCTGAAGGCACAGGTCAGAGGCTTGACTCGCGGAGACCGACAGCGTCATACCGGCTTCCGTCGCAGCAGGGCGGCGACGTGAGCTTGCCCGCCGGAACCTCCAGCTATCACGGCCGGTCCTGGCCCCGGCACGCAGAAACAGATCAGCCACCTCCCAACCTGGGGAGGTGGCTGATCTGCTACTTCTCTGTCGGGGTGGCGGGATTTGAACCCACGACCTCTTCGTCCCGAAGCAACTTGAGTGGGGGCGCTGTCTTGGCTGCGGCTGCCTCTCACCTGCGCTAATGGTCCGCAGGCGTTCGCCGTTGTCCGCCGTAGTTCGTCGGTGTTGTCACGCAGTTAGACACTCACCGCCGCGGCTCCCGCGGCGCTTGCTCGTCCTCTTCTCCAGCTCGGCTTGGCCGCGCTTGGTCCAGTCGCATCGGTGGAGGTAGTAGCGCGACATGCCCTTCAGTGTCTTGTTCCGGCAACGACCGCCGGCCGCCGTTGACCAATCGCACTTCCCTTGCTTCCACTCGCCCACCGGCAACCCCTGGTAGTCCAACTCCACCTGTCCACAACTAGCGTGCGTGGCTTTGCAGACATAGTGGAAGGTGCACGGCAGGCGGCGCCCGGGCCCCAATGACACGCGATCAGTACATCCGGCGCACCTCGCCGATATTCTCGCCCCCCAACTGCGTTGGTGGGACGTGGAGTGGGGCATTCACCTGTTTCCACGGGCGGCCCGCTTCTGGCTTGCAGCCGACTCGTGCTTCCGCATGACGGGTCGTGAACGGCGCTGAATGAAGTGGATGACGGTCTAGTCGTGTGACGGGCCGGTGACACGCTGGCAGAATCCGGCCATGGATCAAGGGGACGCGGCCGTTTGGGCTGCAGGGATCGGCGTGATCGGCACGGCGATCGGGGCGATCGGTGGTTATCTCGCTGGGCGGGCGCAGGGCAAAGCCACCGTGGACGGTGTCAGATTGCAGCTGGCCGGACAGCGTGAGGACGCTGTGTGGCAGGCGGAGCTCGATGCGTTCGCGGCCGTGATCGACCAGTTCAATGCCGCCCGTATGCAGGTCGCGACGGTCGTCACACAGTTTGAGGCGTCACGGCGTGACGTGCGCCGCCTGGCGCCCTACGGGGTCATCACGCGCGAGGAGGCCTACGCAGCGCTCATGGAGTGCGTGCGGGAACTTGTCGCTCGTGAGAACGCATTGCGGCTGCGGACCGCCCCCGCGTACGCCGACGCGGCCACCGCGCTGCGGGAACAACTCGTAGACCTGCTCGACGCTGCGCGGGCCTACTGCGTCGCCCGCGCTCGGGGGCGCCGTGCCAGGGATCTTCGGAGGCAGTTCGATGAGCAGATGATCGCCTGGCGTGCTGGCCTCGATGAGTTCGTGGAGGAGACGCAGGCAAGGTTTTCCCGGCCGCGTCCTGGGCTGTGATCGGTTCGTGCCTGCCGCGGGCGCTGTCCCGTACAGCGACCCTCACGCGTACCGCCTGGGCGGCAGGTGTCAGTGGGCAGCGATGCCGACCAGGCGCAGGGCGCGGCTGCGGGTCCGGCGCCGCTCGGGTGTGGCTCTCCGAGGCCGGCACGGTCAGCCGGTCGGGGTGTAGGGGTGCCACCACGGCGGCAGGGGCTTGGCGCGCTGCGCGTCGGCGTTATCGAAGCAGTACACGGCGATGGTGTGGTCGGGGAAGTGGTCGGCATAGAAGCGCAGGAGGTCCCCGTCCTCCGGCACGCATTCGACTGGTGGCAGAGTCAGGGGTCAGTGATGCTTTGTCGACCTCTCATAGACCACCGGCTTCGTGTCCCGGGGCCGACGAGCCTCTCACCTGCAGCGACGTACCTCCACAGCGTAGGCACGGAAAGACGTGGAAGGAGAGTAAAACCGAACACCAGTCTGACTTAAGGGTAATCTGCGAGGACTATTCCCCAGCCACGAGACACCCCCTAAGGTAGATCCACAAGTTTCGAGCACTCAGCTTGCAGGGGGGCAGCGATCATGCGGATCAGTAGGCTGCGCATTAAGAATTTTCGCAATCTTGCCTCGGTCGATATTCCGCTAGGTTCCTACAATGTGATCGTGGGCGAGAACAGGGTCGGAAAATCAAACCTCGTTCACGCCTTGCGTCTACTTTTTGATCCCACCCTCCCGAACAGCGATCGTAACCTACGTCGTGAGGACTTCTGGGACGGCCTTGCGAAAGGTAAGGTGGATTGGGACCCCTTCGTTGAGGCAGTCGAAATATCTATCTCGGTAGACATTGAGGACTTCGAGCATGATGATCGCGCTGCCGCCGTTCTGTCGGGTGCCTTGGTCAGCAAGTCACCGCTTGTCGCTCGACTTACCTTCAAATATGCACCTAAAGATCTGCCAGGCGATGCTAACGGGTGCCACCGCCTACCGAGGCTTCATCTTTCAGGGTGACGATGAAACCAACTTCATGCCAGGGGAGCTCCGAGGGTTCCTGCATATGGCCTTTTTGCACGCCCTGCGAGATGTTGAGTCAGACGTGACGAACTGGCGTCGTTCGCCATTGCGTCAACTACTAGAAGCTGCCGCCGAGTCGTCGACGGCGGAAGAACTTACGAACATAGCTCAATCTATCGAGCAGGCCAATAGTCAAGTCGGTGCTCTACCATCTATCAAGGAGCTCGGCGAGAAAATCACAGAGCTGATGACTGAAATGGTGGGCTCATCCCACGCACTTCAGTCAGAACTTGGTGTGGCCTCCGCGGACCCGCAACGTCTTATCCGGACGCTACGCGTATTCGTCGATGGCGACAACAAGCGCCCACTATCGAGTGCAAGCCTTGGAAGTCTTAACATCCTTTATTTCGCCCTAATGGAACTAGGGCTGGAGCAGCGACTGACCAAGGAAATCGCTCACGCTATCTTGACCATCGAGGAGCCGGAAGCCCACCTTCATCCTCACCTACAACGCCTAGTTTTTCGCCGTCTCCTGGAAAACTCCAGCGAAACGCAAACTGTCTTCGTTACAACCCAGTCTCCTCACATCGCAAGTGCCGCTGGACCACAAAATATCATCTTCGTCAGAAGCGAGGAGGACCGCTCCACAGTACTTTCTGCAGCGGATGTCGATCTTAGTAACGAGGAATGGGAAGATATCACTCGTTACTTGGACGTCACGCGTGCTGAGATGATTTTCGCCAAGCGTGTACTGCTCGTCGAGGGCTACGCGGAACAGGCAATCATCCCGTCCTTGGCCGAGGGCTTGGGGTACCAACTAGATAAGCATGGCATCACCGTCTGCGCGATCCATGGGACCCACTTCCTTCCATACATCAAGTTTTGTAGGGCCGTAGGCATCCCATGCGCGGTCATCACAGACGGCGACGAGACTGGACCTCGAGCAAACGGAAGAAAGGTGGTTACCGGTAGTATTCGCGCCCGCAGGTGGTTGACGGCCCTTGCAGAGAAACGCACCGCTGAAGAAGTCGGCGTGTTCGTGGGGCGTACCACCTTCGAGTACGACCTAGCGGCCGCTTCAGATGCCAACCTTCAGGCCGGCATCGCCACGTTCAAGGAACTTGCCCGTACTCAGCAAGCGCTCAAAGAGATTGCATCTTGGGGCGGCTTGTTGCCGACATACAAGAAGTACCTGGGAATGATCAACCGTGTTGGCGGCAAGGGACGATACGCCAACGCCGTCCTAGGCTACGAGTTGGACTGCCCCGCCTATGTGCAGAACGCCCTTGAGTACCTGGTGGCAGAGTGAAGCCTCTCTCAGCTTCGATCGCGGAGCTACAACGGAACGAACGACAATGGCAAGCCTTCAACGTTGAAGGTCACTGCGTGGTTACCGCTCCCCCTGGAAGCGGAAAAACTAAGTTGCTCTCGACCCGCATTGCCTTCGATCTGGCAACTCATATCTGTGCACCGCAAGGTGCAGCTTGCGTTACATTGACAAATGCTGCGGCTGGCGAGCTGAAACGTCGCGTCGATGCGCTAACGGATCAGCAGCGGCGGAACCTGTTTGTGGGTACCGTTCACGCTTTCGCACTCAAGGAGATAATTCGCCCCTTCGCTTCGGTCTGTGGTTACCCGGACTTGCTGAATCGCAAGATTGCAACCAATAAGCAGGTCAATGCTGCATATCGCGAGGCTGTCTCCGAGGTTTACTTGCCCGGCGAGGATACTCGACACGTGGTGTCTACGGCGAAGCAGCATCTAACGATGCTGGCAACCGATGATGAGTGGAGCATGGCAGGTCCACGAATTCAGAAGGTGGCCCATCGGTATTCAGAGATCCTAGCCACTCAAGGGCTCGTCGACTTTGACACCCTAATTAGGTCTGCGTTGCGCATGGTGGAAGAGAACTCCCTTGTCCGGCGTCTGCTGGTCTCAAAGTTTCCTCGAATCTACGTTGATGAATACCAAGATCTCGCGCCAGCACTAGACAGGATCGTGCGGTTGCTTTGCTTCGGCGAGAAGAACAAGGCGACTCTCTTTGCTGTGGGTGACTATAATCAGGCGATTTATGGTTGGCTGGGAAGCCGGCCCGAACTTTTGAAAGAGATCGGCGTACTTAATGGCGTGACACCAGTTGAACTAAAAATCAACTATCGTTGCGCTCAGGAGATCATCGATGCCGCCAATCGCCTCCTCGAAGTTGGTGGAGTCGAGGGAACTCGCAGCGGTGGCTCAGTGGAGGCCCACTACTGCCCTGGCACCCTTCTCATGCAATACAACCAAGCGGCTAGCTCCATCGCGCGACTGATCGCGGACGGAGTCCCTCCCCATGAGATTGCCGTGCTATGTCCAACAAATGATCACTCGGCGCGCTTCGTAAAGCTGTGTCGACAGATTGAGGTACCAGCCGTTGACCAAGGGTCCCCTTATGTTTCAACCACCTTCACAACCCTAATTGAGCAATTGGCGGTCTGGGTAGTGTACGGCGACGACGACTCGATCGAAAGGTCGCGTTTGCTTCTGGAGTGGAAATACATGCAAGAGGAGATCCCAGACGGGCTCGAGTCAGAAGTGGCGCTATTGAAAGCGCTAAGAGATACGCGGCCGACTGACTCCGCCGACTCATTCCTAACTCGTCTTATGCTGAGCGGGCCGGGCGATGAGTCTAAGCTTCTGCGCCCGGAGGATCAGACGTCCTATGTCGAACTACGAGATATGTTTGCTTCCGGAGGTGACTTGGCGCAATGGACCGTCAGCGAACTGAGTGAACGGGGCCGCCGCAACGGTCAGGTTCAGGTTTGCACGATGTCTTCCAGTAAGGGCCTTGAATTCGATTACGTGTTCATCATGTGTGCAAACGACGGAATAATTCCTCATTTCTCATCCCGGTATTCGGCGGCAAAGATGGCAGAGGATCAGCGGAAATTCTACGTATCGGTCACGCGGGCAAGGCTTGAGACACACATTTACTACTCGGACCGAAGCGAATGGCTGACCACAGGAAAGAGTCGCCTAAGTGGCCCGAGTCGGTTTCTGCGTCAGATGAGACTCGCATAGCGATCCGCAGGTGAGCGCGGGGTGAGTGAGTGGCCGGCCGTCGAACTCGATGAGCAGTCCAGAACCAGCTACCTGCGGAAAGGTTGTGCCGAGCTGCTCCGGCTGGCGTCATGCTTACTCTTTGTGCCCATTGAGCGCCTCGGTCGCCAGACGACGAGTTGCGCAATGAGAGCCGGGTGGATCTCCGTAGTGAGTTGGGTCGAGACGCACGTGCGCCCAGGCTTTGGCCGTACTGCCGAAGCGCCGTCGCCCTAGGGGTGTGATGCTGGCGCCTGCGGGCAACGGTTGAACTCGGCCGAGCGGCTTCGGACTGGAATTTCAAAGGGCGAGTCCAGCCCGCGGTGTGCGATCAGTGACCGAAGAGATGACGGGCCGCGTCTCGACTCTGCGGCCGTGTGATCGACCAACGCTGCGCATGCGACGTTGTCAGCGTTGGTCGTCCTCGGCCGTCGCCGGACGGCCCGTGGACGGCCCAGCGTCGGCCGTCCACGGACGCGCGTGGGGTTCGGCTACTTGCCCAGCAAGGCCAACGCGGTGATTAGGCTGGCTATAGCACTGATCATGGCTGCCAAGCACACGGGGTGCTTCCATGCTTCACGGGTGCGAGGAGCCGGCTCCTCGGTTCCATGGTCGCCGTGCAACGCATTGCAATGCAATGCAATAGGCGGTACGGTACTCGAGACAGTTGGTGCTATAGAGTGACGGTCGTGGCCGTCCACGTGGTGCCTCCTTGTATCGAGTGACCCGCAAGGCGACGGTTGTGAGAGGCTGACCGCCAAGCGGGTCATCGGTGTGCATGCAGTTCGGACACTGTAGCAGTGTTGACCCCACAACTTGCGTGTGTTCCGCTGTACTTGTGGATTCGGTGTGGCCGAACTGCTTGGAGACGGTAGCAGCGCCGCACCCGCGTCCCAATCCGGCCACGGGACGGACGCTCACTTCCGGCAACGAAGCGCTTGGTGTCAGGCTGGCCTTCCCGGAGCAGGATTTCCGATGTCGGTGCTGGATAGCAGGTCAGGGTGTGGCTACAAACCATAGTCAGTGTGTAGCTATAGCGCCCTCGCCAAGGTTGGCTGGAATTTAACTGTGTAGAGGGTCGGGGGATCTTAGGCGTGGTTCGTCGCCCGCCACTTTCCCCAGCGTCCGTCCCGTACGCCGTCGACCCACACACCGTGGAGCGGGCGTGGTTCCTGGCGTCCAGGTGGAGCGCGCCACTGTACGAACGACCTGGACGCCAGGGG